>CAMTVM010000026.1:0-65004 GCA_947085195.1 uncultured Chloroflexota bacterium | reverse complement strand
TCTCAGGCCATCCAGGACGGCCCGGGACGGCTACCGGCCGTGCTAGAGGCCAAGGCTCAGCAGATCGACAGCGCTGGATCCCACGGCTCCCCCGCGGGCGCGGGGGTCGATCGCCGGGAATAAGTGTCGCCGACGCCGACACTTACGCTCCCCAGCGGGCGCGGGGGTCGATCGCCGCACGGTGGACAGGGCCGAGGATCGGATGGAAACAGGTGGGGCGAATGCCCCACGTCCCGTCCGCGGGGCGTAGACCTTGCCGTCGGCGCCCAGCGTCTCGGCAGGGCGGTAGTCATGGCCCGGTTGCCACGTCGCGGGGTTGTCGAAGTGCTCAACTGGTCCATTTGGACCAGTTGCGAGGCGGGCGACCGTCTGGTGACTGACCCCTGCGACCGCGGCAATCTGCCGGTTGGACCAGTTGGTCTCGGCCAGCAGCGGGACCACGACGCCACGGCCGGCACGCCTGTGCGATGACACGGATGGACACGACCGGCGGCGTGTCGATGACGACGGCCTGCACCACGCGCGGGGCGTAGACCTTGTTGTCAGCCCCGAGGACGGGGCCGCGCTCAGGTGTGTAAACTTGCGCAGCTGCCACCTGCGACACCCGCTGGCGAGTCAGGCCCGCGACCGCGGCAATCTGCCGGTATTCGGACCCGCCGACGGGGCCCGCGGGCGTCCTGGGGCATCCTGCGCGGGCACAGAGACGCCCCCGCCGGTGGGGGGATACCAGCAGGGGCGCGTGGGTGAGGATACGGCGGTCAGGCCAGGGCCCAGCGGTCGATCAACAGGCTGTCGATCTCGTCCCTCATCTCGCGGTGCTGGGCGCGGATCTGTCGCCAGAGGACCGTGAGATCCGAGAGGACCGTGTACAGGGCATCGCCTCGGCGCTCGGCAATGGCGATGCGGGCGGCGAAGCACTCCACCTCGAGGCCACGCCGGGGAGTCTTCATGAGGAGCGAGACGTACGTCGGCGAGACACCGTGCCGCCGTGCCGCGGTCTTGTAGTTCGCCCCGTCGGCGACCTCGCGGTAGATGAGCTTGACCCGCTCGCGGCTGGGCACATCTCCCTCCGCGTCCCTGGCCAGCCAGGCGAGTGATCGTTCGGTTGCCGTTGCTGTGGTCATCGTGACCACCTCCAAGACATCGCCCCCGCCGGACCGTAGTAGCGGTCAGACAGGGGCGGATGGAGTCTACCTGTGCGGGTTGGCCGGCGTGGCCGGTCTCCCGCGATGCTCGTCTACTACCGAGCCCCCATAGCGTAACTGCGTCGTCAAGGGTCCACCTGGCCCGCCCGCGGGGGCGGATCAAACCCAGTAAATGCGCTCGCCGTCGCGCTCGGGCCCAGCGGGCTGGGACTTCCCGTCCAGCCGGGCCTGAAGGCGCGCGTACTGGCCCTCCGCTCGGGCCAGGGCCACCTCGGCGTCCGATTTTTCGCCCAGGAGGATCAGCGTCCGGTCGGGAATCTCGCCGGCCGCCTTGTCGAGGGCTTCGAGGCCCGCGATGCGCACGACGGCGCCCGCCGCGTCGGGCCCCGGCGTGCCGGCTAGCGACGCCTCCAGCTGCTGCTGGCCGAGGTCTCGGCGCAGGACCACGACCTCCGCTCGGGCTCGACCCTGCAGGCCGGAGATCTTCGCGCGCTGCTCGGCGGCGACCTCGTAGGCCGCGGTGGCGGAGGCCAAGGCGGCTTTCGCCTCTGGGATCGCGGCCTTCGCGGCGGCGACCGAGGCCACGAGGGCGTCGTACGCCGACCGGTTGTCGGTCGGTGGGTGCAGCTTCTTGATGACGCCGACGTTGGTCGGCAGCGCAATGGTCCAGGTCGGCAGCTTCGGAAGGTTCATCGGATCTCCTTGTTTACTGGGTCGAGGGGATGCGCGGGCCGTGAAGCCCGCAGAACGGCAGGGGGCTGCTCACCGCAGTCCGCCGGGTGCACGCCGGTGCCACGCACCGGCGCCGGAAGCGGTCGCGCTGGGCCGCGACGCTGCGCGCAGCCAATGGCCGGCCGCTGGCTGCGCGACGGGCGGCGGCGACGATCGTGTCGACCGCCTGCGCCACCACGGCCGGCGGGGTCCGCAACCGGCGGACTGCCGGTGCCGGTGTCGGTAGCGCCGCGAAGCGCTTCGCCTCGGCTGCTTTGTTGCGGCGGTGCAGCTCCGCGTGGGTGGCGCACAGGCTGCCCCGTGCCGCGGCGGGCTTGCCGCAGCCGCACAGGCCGTCGGCGCGCCGCTCGACTGAGCCATCCGCGCGGACGGCCGCAGTGGAGCGGTTCGCAAAGGTGGGGGCGGTCGAGATTTCCATGGTTGAGGTCCTCGTTGTGGTGGGGGGGATGCGGGGGATGCCCCGCAGGCCGTCCGGGTCATGTCATAGGCGATCCGAGCTTGCCAGGGCCCGGCGGGCGGCTTCGGTGGCGCGGGCGCTGGTCAGGCGGGCGACGGCAGCAGCCAGGTCGCCGTGGCCCGCCAGCCTGGTCGCCTGCGAGGCCAGGATCCGCGCCAGCGGGCTCGTGAACCGGTCGAGATCGACGCCACGGGCGAGGTCCGCCGCGGGCTCAAACGCCCACTCGTCGCGCCGATCGCGGGCCCGGCGAGCGCGCACCCGCGTCATGCGCTCACCCTCGTGCGCCAGTCCAGGCCGGCCGCGACGAGCCACTCGTCGTCGTCGATCTGCTCCCGCCTGAGCCGCATCGACTCGCGGGAGGCGTCCCCAGCGGCCATCCGGAGGCGCAAGCGGACGTGGGCTCGCTGCCAGTAGGCCAGGAGCGCGGCGGGGGGAGCTGCCTCGACGCGATCCCGGGTTCGGCGTCGTCGGATCCTTGTCGGCATCGGGCTACCTCCAGCGCGTGGGTGGACGGGACGTTGCAGGGGACTCGAGGTCGAGCCCCAGCTCGCGGAGACACCGCACCATCGCGAGGCGCGAGTCACGCTCGACCGCGATCGCCGGGTGGGCCTTCAGGCCGAACCGACCCTCGACGTAGGCGCCGTCGCGGTCGATCGCGCAGCGGGCCTCGTTCATGCGGTCCTGGGCCTCGCAGGCGGCCTGGAGCACCGGGACGTGGTGCGCCTCAAGCTGGTACTCCCGGAGCACGGAGCGCCACAGGGCCTTCGCCTCTGCGGTGAGGTGTGCCGGGGCGGGCGGCGGTCGGCGTTCAGGCATCAGGGCCTCCGGAGTATCGCTTCATCGGACGCCACGCTTGTGTGCGTAAGCCTCGGCTTGGGTCAGCCCCTGTGAGGCCCGGCCAGATCCCGACGGGCACTGGGGTCGAATCCTCGCGGCCTCGATCGACTTCCTCGCGGCGACGATCGACTTCATCGCGGCGCTGCTCCGCGTGGACGGCACGAAGGGTCGCCGCGCGCGTCGGCTCCACCCGCGTGGGCCGGCAGCAGCAGGGCGGAGGGCCAGCAGCAGGGCGGAGGGCCAGCGGCACGTCACGATCCTGCTCCCCGCGCCGGCCGCCGCGGAGCCGGGCCGCGGTGGGCTGGGCACCGGGAGCCGCTGGTGACGGCAGGGCACCCGGGCTCACGGCAGGGGCGGTTCAACACGGCGCCCCCGGTTTTGCCGGAGGTCTGCCGGACATGGGTACCGCCAATCGAGAGCGGCCTGCGACCGGGCAACGAGGTCACAGGACGAGCCCCAGCGCGGCCAGGCACCGGGGGCAGCGTGACAGCTCCGGCCAGGCCAGCCGCTCGTCAGTCGCAGGCCGTCCGCAGGCCGTCCGGGTCACGCGGCCACGGGCAGGCACGGTGCAGGCTACGCCGGACGGACCCGCGAGCCATCGGTGGCGGGACAGGGACGGTGCGCTCATGCCAGCGTCTCCTTCCGTGACCGGGCCACGAAACCACCGGGTCACCGGGTCACACCTACGGTGTTGTGACCCGTGACCTGATCCGGTGTATAGGGTCATGACCGGGTCACACATCGCCCGTGACCCCTTCCAGGAGCCCGCGGTCCCGAAGGAGCCGGATGCGGGACTTCGCGGTATTGACCGGCACGCCGAGCCGCTGGGCCAGCGGGGTCGGGCTCGTGACGCCGGCCTTGTAGGCTTCGAGGGCCTCCGCCAGCTCCGGCGACAGGCCGGCCCGGGCGGAGAGCACGGGCGCCGATGCGGTGAACGTCAGCGTTCCGGGGTCGCCGGCAAGGCCGAACGTCCAGGCGGCCGCGAAGGCCACCGGCGCCGGGCGTGGGCCGTTGTTGTACTTGGTGCACGTGGCGGTGAACCGGCGGAACGAGGTACCGACGACGGCGGGCTCGTCCTTCCAGGTCAGGCGCCAGCTCATGCGGAGCCGGTCCCGGTTGACTTCGGAGCCGGCGACGCGGCCATCGGCCTCCTCCCAGCGCCGGGCGCCGGTCAGGTTCGGGTGGGCGACGATCAGGACCGGCCGCGCGATCGCGTCGACGGCATCGAAGAACAGGCTGTCGCGGTCCCGGACCCCGCCCCCGGCGGCCTCGGATGACGGCAGGAGCGATTGCTGCGAGTCGAGAACCACGAGCGCGTGATCCGCGGCCATCTCCGCGATCGTCCGGCCGATGCGGTGCAGCTTCCGCCCGCGCACGTCCTGCAACGTGATCCGGTGCGCGATCGTCCGCCGATCGATGCCGGCACCGCGGGCGATCGCCTCGATGCTCCGGGAGTGCCAGGCCGCTACCGGATCCTCGCCGGCGATGTAGAGCACGGGTCCCTGGACGGTCGGGCGGACGCCGGGGATGATCTCCGCGCCGGACGCCACCGACAGCGCGAGCGCCCGGGCGATGGTCGACTTGCCGGACTCGCCGGGGGCGACGATGGCGCCCGGTCCGGTCGACTGCAGGGGGTCCAGGACGAACCCGGGGCCGTCCATGCCGAGCGATCCCGTGCGGAGGTCGACGCCTCCGCCCAGCCGTTCCTCGGCCTCCAGGACGGCCTCAGTCGCGGCGAACACGGCCCGGCGCCAGAGGTCCGCCGATGCGTTGTGCGCGAGGTCATGGATGGTCCGCGCCAGCCGGTCCCGGCCCACCAGGGCGAGGCTCGAGGTCGTCCGCAGGACGTGCACGTCGGCCACGTTGACGGACACGTCCGCCGACAGCTCGCGGTCCGCCCGCACATCGCGGAAGGTGAGGCGGGCGTCCAGGTCCGGCACGTCGACCACGTAGGACGGGCCCGAGCGGCGAAGGATCACGCGGACGCCATCGGGTCCGGTGGGCGAGAGCAGCGCGGCCGGGACGGTCATGCCGCGCGCTCCGACTTGGCTAGCACGGCCTCGATCTGTTCGGCGAGCTCTAGTAGGGCGTCCACCCGCTCGCGTTCGGTGGCGTCGATGGCGAACGCGACAACCTCCGCCCAGCGGCGGAGGATGGGGAGGTCGATGACCGCCGGGGCCAGCAGCTCGGCGCTCACGACCCGGCCTCGGCGGCGATCAGGCGCGCCAGCTTGGCCGCGATGTTATCCAGGAGCACGAGCGCCCGCGCGCCTGGGTCGCGCCGGGGTCGCTCGGCCGCCCTCGCCACGTTGACGACGCGGCACGCCAGCTCGGCAGGGTCTTCCTTCGCAGCGGCCGACGCGCTACGCTGCGTGCGGGGATCGGCGGTCACGCGCCGTTCCTCCATGCCCGCTCCCGCTGACGGGGGCGGGCTTCCTGCGTGCCGCCGCGGACTTCGCGGCCAGGGTCAACATGTAGGCGCGGCGGGCGCGGTCGGCGCGGGCCGCCCGCTCGCGCGGGTCCAGCGTGCCGCCCGGGTCAACGAGCCGCTCAAACCGGGCCCGGAACCCGAGGTGGGCCGCACGGGTCATCGTCTCGGCGTCGTGCCGGGACCAGGCAGTCAGGCCGCCGATCCGGCCCCAAGCTCGCTGCGTGTCTACATCGCTCACGAGGAATATGGTCGGGCCGTGGCGATCCTGCCAGCGCGGGGCGATCGTCGGATTACCGTCGGATCAACGGCGGGGGAGCGCGTCCTCCCACGGGAACGCGGGGATGAGCTTGTCGTCGATGTGGGTGTTCAGCGTTTCCCGGGTGATCCCCATCTCCGTTGCCACCGCCGTCTTGGTCAGGCGGGTATCGCGGTCCTTCAGGTCGCGCACGGCCTTGTCCCAGGTGTCCCGCGGATTGGCGAGCACGCGCGATCGACGGGCCGGTGGCGCCGGTGGATCAAAGGAGCGGAGGTAGGAGTCCATCTTCTCGCGGAGCCGCTGCATGCCCTCTCTGTCGAACGGGTCGCTCATCGCTTCCCCTCGTCCATCCGGTCGCCGGGGGACAGGGCGCGGGCGGCCTTGATCGCCCGCTCGGCCCGGGTGGACCGCGCGTACCGGGCGACCATCTCCCGGCTCCGCCAGCCGGCCACCTCCATCAGGTCGGTCTCCTGCATCCCGGCCGCGAGCATCGAATGGGCGTAGGCGTGGCGGAACAGGTGCGGGTGGACTCCATCGAGCCCAGCGGCGGCCGCCCGGGTGCGGATCAGCTGGGCGAGCCCGGTCTCCAGCAGCCGGCCCTTGCGCCCCAGCCACAGGGCCGGGTCCGCAGCGTCCTGACGCTTCGCCCGCGAGCGCAGGTAGCGGTCAAGGGCGCGGACGGTGGACGCGCCGACGGGCACGACGCGCGGCCCGGTCTTGCCGCTCACCTTGACGAGACCCTCGTCAAGGTCCACGTGCGCCGTGTCGATGCCCAGCAGCTCGCCCCGGCGGACGCCGGTGTCAACGAACAGGCGCAGGATCGCGGTGTCGCGGACGCCGTTGTACGTCCGGTCCTTCTCGCACGCGGCGAGGATCGCCCGGAGGTCTCGCTCGCGCAGGACCGGCGGGGGAGCGTCCTGCAGCCGGGGCGGCCTCATGCGCTCCATGGGGCTCGCCTTGACTTCGCCTTCCTCGGTGCACCAGGCGAAGAACGCCTGGCAGCCCCGGTACCGGTTGTGGGCGGTCGCCGGGGCCCGGGTGGTGAGCAGGTCGGCCACGAACGCCTCGACATGCTCCCGGCGGATCGCGGCGACTCTGGCCGGCATGCCGTGAGCGTCGAGGTACGCGGCCAGCTGCTCGACCGACGTGGTGTAGGTCGCGATCGTCCGGGGACTGATCCGCCGGGCCGCCAGGGACCGGCGCCAGGAGGGCAGTAACGCCGCGATGCTGTCGGGCGCGCCGATGGGCGCGTCTGCCGTAGAATGGGCCGCCATGGTGACCTTGGTTGGCATCGGTCGGGTCCTCGTGCGGGATCGCTTACACGGCCTAGCATGCGGTATTCGAGCGGTGTAGGTCAAGGGCCCATGGCAATAACACCAAGGCATGCGGTCTTGGTGAGCACGAAACCGAGGGCGATTGGCGCAGTTGGTTAGCGCGCATGCTTGACATGCATGAGGTCACTGGTTCGAGTCCAGTATCGCCCACCACCATCGGCTGGCGGCCCTTCGGGGCTGCCGAAGAGCGAACGCGTCGAGCGGGACGCGCCTCACCGGGACGTCGCCAGAGAGCGGGAGCCATCGGCTGCAAGCCCCGCAGACCCGACCGGTGCCGGCACCACCCGCGAGCGGCCGGCGAACCGGTCCGGGATCCGCCCGTTAGCGCGGCACGAGCGCACGTCACCGTGACACCGGTGCCGTGAAGGCGGGTGGAACCGCGGGAGGTTGAACCTCTCGTCCTGTCGGGACGGGAGGTTTTGTGTTTCTCGGGAGCGATGACGATGGCTGAGGACAAGGCGGGAGCGGCGGTCGCCGCCGACGAGGACGAGATCGCGTTCGAGGCGCCGGAGCGCGGCTCCGCGGATGAGCTGCTCGATGCCGGCGCCCACGCGCCCATTGACGCCATGCGCCACAGCACGGCGCACGTGATGGCGGAGGCGGTCCTGGCCCTGTTCCCGGGCGGGAAGCTCGGCATCGGCCCCGCGATCGACAACGGCTTCTACTACGACTTCGAACTCCCGCGGCCGCTGACGCCGGATGACCTCGTGGCCATCGAGTCCCGCATGCACGAGAGCGTGGCCGCCGACCATGCCTTCGTCCGTCGCGAGGTGGAGTTCGGCACGGGCCGCTCGATCGTTGAATCGGACAACCAGGCGTTCAAGGTCGAGATCCTCGACGACCTGGCCCTGAAGGCCAGCGAATCGGCCTCACCCCTGCCGCCCGTTACCTTCTACGAGCACGGTTCCTTCCGCGACCTGTGCAAGGGTCCTCACGTGGAGTCCACCGGTCACATCGGCCCGTTCAGGCTTCTGGCGGTCGCCGGTGCGTACTGGCGTGGTGACGAGAAGCGCCCGATGCTCCAGCGGATCTACGGCACCGTCTGGGAGACGCAGGAGCAGCTGGACCGCTACCTCTGGCGGCGCGAGGAGGCGAAGAAGCGCGATCATCGCAAGCTCGGCATCGCGCTCGACCTGTTCAGCTTCCATGACGTCAGCCCCGGCGCCGCCTTCTGGCATCCGAAGGGTCAGCGGATCTGGCGCACGCTCGAGGCGGCCATGCGCGAGGTCCAGGATCGCCGCGGCTACGACGAGGTCTCGACGCCGGTCATCGTCTCCCAGCGGCTCTGGGAGGCATCCGGCCACTGGGAGCTGTACCGGGACAACATGTTCCTCATCGAGAGCGAGGGCCAGACCTTCTCGCTCAAGCCGATGAACTGCCCCGAATCCACGGTCATCTACAAGTCCCACCTGCGCTCGTACCGGGACCTGCCGCTCCGCTTCAGCGAGTACGGCCGGCTCCACCGCAACGAGCGATCCGGCACGCTCTCAGGCCTCACGCGCGTCCGCCAGTTCATCCAGGACGATGCCCACATCTTCGTCCGTCCGGACCAGCTGGGCGAGGAGATCGCGGGCCTGCTGGGTGAGGTCGAGGAGACGTACGGCTGGTTCGGCCTGCGGCCCGAGATCAAGTTCGGGACGAAGCCGGCCAAGGCGCTGGGCGACCCGGCGCTGTGGGATCAGGCCGAGACGCTGATCCGCGAGGCTTTGGACCGGTCGGGTCTCAAGTGGACGCTCAAGCCGGGCGACGGCGCGTTCTACGCCCCCAAGATCGACGTCCACGTCGAGGACGCCCTCGGCCGCTCGTGGCAGACGGCCACGATCCAGGTGGACCTCACGATGCTTCCGGAGCGGTTCGACCTCTCCTACATCGACGAGGATGGGCAGCCGAAGCGGCCGATGGCGATCCACCGCGCAATCTACGGGTCGCTGGAGCGGTTCATCGGCATCCTGGTGGAGCATTTCGCAGGCGCCTTCCCGCTCTGGCTGGCGCCGGTGCAGGCCGTGGTGATCCCCATCGCGGATCGGCACGTGGGGCCCGCGCAGGACCTTGCTGCGGAATTGCGCCGTGGCGGCCTGCGGTTCGTCGAGGTGGATGCTTCCGACAACCGGATGCAGAACAAGATCCGGCTGGCGCAAGGCCAGAAGGTCCCGTACATGCTCATCCTGGGCGACCGTGAGGTGGAGGGCCGCACCGCGTCCGTGCGCCGCCGGGACGGCTCGCAGGAGCAGGGCGTGACCTGGGGTGACCTGGCCGCGCGGCTCGGCGACGAGGTCCGGGAACGCCGTCTGGGGTAGGGGGCCGGGGTGCTGCCTGAGAGGCGCCGGAGCCCTCCCGTTCGTTGCGGCTGATCGAACCCCTGTGCTATCCTCCCGCGGCGATCGTGCACGGCGTTGCCGTGCGCGCCGTGATGCCCAAGCCCATTCGAGCAGAGGGACCACGCCATCAGTCGAGACCTGCGCATCAACCAGATGATCCGTGTCCCCCAGGTCCGGGTCCTCGACGAAGATGGCTCACAGCTCGGCGTGATGCCGACGCACCAGGCCATGGCGATGGCGCAGGAGCGGGGGCTCGATCTCGTTGAGGTCGCACCCACCGCGGCGCCTCCGGTCGTCAAGTTTCTCGACTTTGGCCAGTACAAGTACGAACTGACCAAGCGCGAGAAAGAGGCGAAGCGCAAGCAGCGTTCGGTGGAGTTCAAGGAAGTCCGCCTCACGCCCAAGATCGGCATCGGCGATTTCGATACCAAGGTCCATCGCGCCATCGAGTTCCTCGAGGACGGCGACCGGATCAAGGTGACCGTCCGCTTCCGCGGCCGGGAGCTCACGCACCCGGAGATCGGCCGGGCGCTCCTCGTCAAGTTCGGGGAGGCGGTGAAGGACCACGGGACCGTGGACCGGACCCCGGCGCTCGAAGGCAAATCGATGTTCATGACGCTGCTCTCGGTCCACAAGCCGAGGGTCCACGAGCACCGCAATCCGGCGACGAAGACCGATGGCGCCACCGCGACGTCCAAGGCTCCGTCAGAAGCCCCGTCAGATCCGACGCCCTCCGCCTTGCCGGCGGCTGAGGCGCCGCCAGCAGGAGAGTGAGGCCAGCGTGCCGAAGATGAAGACCCACAAGGGGACCCAGAAGCGAGTCGGGGTCACCGGCAGTGGGAAGTTCATTCGGGTGAAGTCCTGGCGCGGACATCACCTGGAGTTGAAGTCGTCGCGCCGTACGCGCCGGTATGCGGGCAAGTCGGTCATCGGGCCTGAGCACCAGGACCAGCTGCGCCGCCTGCTGCCGAACGTCTAGGAGCGATCGATGGCACGCGTCAAGCGGGGCGTCACGTCCCACAAGCGCCACAAGCGGCTGCTGCAGGAGGCCGAGGGCCGCAAGGGCACGCGTCGCAAGCTGGTCAAGTCCGCGCACGAGGCCCAGCTGCACGCCCTCGCCTACGCGACCCGGGACCGCAAGCAGCGGAAGCGCGACATGCGCCAGCTGTGGATCATCCGGATCAACGCTGCCGCGCGCATCAACGGCATCACCTACGGCAAGCTGGTCAATGGTCTCAAGAAGGCCAACGTGGATCTCGATCGGAAGATCCTCGCCGACCTGGCCGTCCGCGACGCTGCGACCTTCGGCCGGATCGCCGAGGTCGCGCGCGGCGCCTGACCGGCTCCGTCGCCCGCCGGACCCTCGACGTCCCCGACGCTCGGGGGTTCGTGATTCCCGGGGCCTGACCGGCCCCGCCCGCACTGCATCGGACCCGGACCTCGCCCATGGATCTCGCTCAGCTCACATCGGACCTCGAGGGGCTGCGGGCCCGCGCGGTGGGCGCCGCCGCGGCCGCCCCGGATACCGGCGCGCTCGACGCGCTCGAGGTGGAGGTCCTGGGCAAGAAGGGCGAGCTGACCGTGATCCTGCGCGGCATCGGCGCCCTGCCGGCGGCGGATCGCCCACAGGTCGGGGCCGTCGCGAACCAGGTGCGCATGGCGGTCGAGGCGGCGCTGGGCGAGGCCCGCGCCCAGCTCGGCGGCGCCGAGCTGGCGGCCCGTCTGCGCGCCGAGACCGTCGACGTCACGACGCCGGGCCGCCCGATCCGCCGGGGCAGCCTCCACCCGATCGTCGAGACCGCACGCGAGATCGCGGAGGTCTTCGCGCAGTTCGGGTTCGTCGTCTACGAGGGTCCAGAGATCGAGGACGACGTCACCAACTTCCAGATGCTCAACATCCCGCCGGACCATCCCGCCCGGGACCTCTGGGACACGCTGTACCTGGACATGGAGGGCCGCTTGCTGCGGACCCACACGAGCCCGGGCCAGATCCGCGTGATGCACCAGGAGCGCCCCCCGATCCGTGCCCTTCTGCCCGGCCGCTGTTTCCGCTACGAGGCGGTGGATGCCAGCCACGCGTCCGAGTTCTTCCAGGTCGAGGGTCTCATGATCGACGAGGGCACGTCCTTGGCGGACCTCAGGGGCCTGCTGGACCAGTTCGCCCACGCCATGTTCGGCGCCGGTCGCGCCACGCGATTCCGCCCGGGGTACTACCCGTTCACCGAGCCGTCCGTCGCCTTCGACATCCTGTGCGTCATCTGCAACGGGGAGAAGTGCCCCGCCTGCTCCTGGACGGGCTGGATGACGATCCTGGGTGCCGGCATGGTCCACCCCGTCACCCTCCGCTACGGCGGCATCGATCCGGAGCGATACCAGGGGTTCGCCTTCGGCATGGGCGTGGAACGCATTGCGAACCTGCGCCACGCCGTCGCCGACCTGCGCCTGTACATGGAGGATGACCTGCGCTTCCTGGGGGCGTTCCGATGAGGGTCCCGCTGGCCTGGCTGCGCGAGTTCGTCGACATCGACCTCACCGCGGAACAGCTGGCCGAGCGCCTGACCCTCCTGGGGATGGAGGTCAAGCACATCGAGCGCTGGGGTGCGGACTGGGACAGCGTCGTTACCGGCGAGTTGCTGACGGTGGAGCGGCACCCCCGCGCGGACCGGCTGTCGCTCGCCACCGTCACCCTCGGCGACGGCGGCGAGGCGTTGTCCATCGTGTGCGGTGCGACCAACATCGCCCCCGGCCAGCGCATCCCCGTGGCCCTGCCCGGCGCCGTCCTGCCCGGCAACCGCCGCATCGAGCGCGCCGAGAAGATGGGCGTGATCTCCAACGGCATGCTCTGCTCCGGCGAGGAGCTGCGCCTGACCGGAGACGGCGAGGGAATCCTGATCCTGCCCGGCGACACGCCCCTCGGCGTCCCCCTGGTCGACCTGTACGGCGACGTGGTCCTGGACGTGGACGTCAAGCCGAACCGCGGCGACGCCCTCTCGGTCCTGGGCCTCGCGCGCGAGGTCGCCGCGTCCACGCGGCAGCGCATCCGCCAGCCGGAGATCGCGGTCGAGGAGGGGAGCGGCCCCGGCATCGAGAGCCGGCTGACCGTGGATGTCCGGGACCCGGACCTGTGCCCTCGATTCGCCGGGCGATGGGTGAGTGGCGTCACCGTGCGTCCCTCGCCGGATCGGGTCCAGATGCGCCTCCTCGCGGCTGGCCTGCGCCCCATCTCGAACGTCGTGGACGCGTCAAATTACGTGATGCTCGAGCTTGGCAAGCCGGTCCACGCCTTCGACGCAGCTGCCGTCCACCCCGGCGTGGACGGCCGGACGGCGATCATCGTCCGGCGGGCGACCGCCGGCGAGCGCCTCGAGACGCTCGACCACGTCGTGCGCGACCTGAGCCCGGACACGCTTCTCATCGCGGATCCGGCGGGCCCCCTCGCCGTCGCAGGCGTGATGGGCGGCGCCACCTCGGAGGTATCGGGCACGACCGTTGACGTCATCGTCGAGTCGGCGATCTTCGATCCCGTCAGCATCCGCCGGACCGCACAGCGACTGGGGCTGCGCTCGGAGGCGTCGTCGCGCTTCGAGAAGGGTCAGGAGTTCCGCCTCGCCCGGTTGGGTGCGGACCGGACGGCGCAGCTGATCCGCGCCTGGGCCGGCGGGGAGATCCTCGGCGGCGTCGTGGACACCGCGCCCCTGGAGACGGCACCCGCCCGCGTGGCCTTCCGCCCCGCCCGCATCAACCGCCTGCTCGGCACGGATCTGCCTGCTGACGAGCAGCGTGATCTGCTCGGGCGGGTCGGTGTTGCGACGGAACCCGCGAGGCCGGATGAGACCGTCACCATCGCCCTGCTGCCGGACAGGCTCACCGTGGCCCCGGAACCGGGGGAAGCCCTGGCCGCCCTCGTCCCGACGTGGCGCCGCGACATCGTCATCGAGGCCGACGTGGTCGAGGAGATCGCCCGCGTCCGCGGCTACGAGCTGATCCCGTCGGTCACCCCGGACACGATGATGCCGGAGTTCCGGCCCTCGCCCCTCGAGGTGCGCGAGCTCATCCGCGAGACGCTTGCCGGCGCCGGTCTGACCGAGGTCGTCACCACCGCGCTGGTCTCGCCGCGCCACGTGGAGACGTTCGTGCTCGCCCGCGAGGTGCCGTCGGTCGGTGCCGAGGACCAGCCGGGCGGCGATCCGATCGGCGTAGGCAACCCGCTGTCGCGGGACCACTCGCTCCTGCGCCGCAACCTGCTGGGCAGCCTCCTGGACGTCGTGGGTGTCAACCTGCGCCACGGCACCGAGGACGTCGCGGTGTTCGAGATCGGCAAGGGGTACGCGCGCACCGGGGACACGCCCCGCGAGTGGTGGCGGCTGGGCTTCGCGCTCGTCGGGTCCGCCGAGCCCGCCGCCTGGAACCGCGCCGCACGCCCCTGCGACCTCGACGATGCGAAGGGGATCCTCGAGTTGCTGGCGCAGCGGCTCGGTTTCGGCCGGATCCTCTACGCCGCGGAGACGGACGAGCGCCTGTTCCACCCCGGACGGACTGCTCGTGCTGACGCTGGAGATCGCCTCCACGGCCTGGTCGGCGAGATCCACCCCGATGTCGTCGAGGCGTGGGAGCTCCGGACCGCCGGCCGCGTGATCGTCGCGGAGGTCGCGCTCGAGGGTCTCGCCGCGGGCCGTCTGGCGCCAGAGCGAGCCCCGGTCGTCGGCCGTTTCCCGGAGGTGGATCGGGATCTCGCGATCGTCGTGGCCGAGGGCACGCCGGCGGCCGCCGTCGAGGCGCTGCTGCGCGAGCACGCGGGCGGCCTGCTGCTCGACATCCGGCTGTTCGACATCTACCGCGGCGCCCCGCTGGCCGCGGCGGAGAAGAGCCTCGCATTCCGGCTCCGGTTCGGAGCCGCTGCCCGAACCCTGACGGAGCCCGAGGTCGAAGAGGCCGTGGCCGCGGTCATCGGGGCACTCGGGGACATCGGGGGCCACCTGAGGGTCTGATCCGGCACTCGTCTCGCCCGGTGGCATCGTGAAACGCCCGGTGACACCGCGACTCGTGTCGCGCTCGTGCACCGCGGCCCGTTGCGGGCCGCCCATGTGCGCTGCTACCCTTCGCCCGGGGTTTCGGCCGGTCCTGGGGTCGAGCGGCGGCACGAGGGTGGATGCGTGAACATCACCGAGTTCATGAAGTCGATCAATGTCGTGGACGTGCTCATCGTCATCGGCCTGTTCGCGTTCTTCGTCCTGGGCTACATCCAGGGGACGATCCGGCGGCTGGTAGGGATCGCGTCCATGACGTTCTCGTTCTTCCTCGCAGCGCAGTTGTCGGTCCCGTTCGGGACGTTCCTCGCCGACAACTGGACGCAGTTCCCGCGCGAGTACAGCGTCATGCTCGGGTTCCTGACACTGTTCGTCGCCGCGGTGGTCGCGTTCACGCTGGTCATCCAGGGGACCTACAACAAGACCGATGTGTTCGCGAGGTACCCGGTCGTCGACGAGGTTGCCGGCGGTGTCCTGGGCCTGGTCCAGGGGCTGCTGCTGCTCATGTTCGCCACGATCATCCTGGGCCAGTTCTTCCTCTACACCAACATCGCACCGGACACGGATGAGCTGCCGCTGCTGCGCGACGTCTGGACGGCGATCGACAGCTCGGCCATCGGGGACTTCCTCCACCGGATCGCGATCCCCAACTTCCTGAGCCTGGTCTCGTTCCTGATCCCTCGGAGCATGCTGGCCCTCTACGGGCTCGCGTGACCGGCGACGGCCCGGGCGGTCCGTCGTCCGCGACGACGACCTGGGTGGGCCTTTCGTTCTCGCGCGACAGCCTCGCCGGCGACACGCTCGGCGCGGCCCGCGCGCTGTTGGGCGCCCGGCTCGTCCGTGACCCGGATCACGAGACGGGCGCACGCCGTGTCGGGCGGATCGTGGAGGTCGAGGCGTACGCCGGCCTCGACGACCGCGCGTCGCACGCTCGCATGGGGCCGACGGCACGGAATCAGGTCATGTTCGGGCCGCCGGGCATCGCCTACGTGTACCTTGTCTACGGGATGTACCACTGCCTGAACGTCGTGACCGAAGCCCCTTCGCGCCCCGCCGCGCTGCTCGTTCGTGCCGTGGAACCGGTCGAAGGCGCCGAGCTGATGCGGGTGGCCCGAGAGGTGCTGCGCTCACGGCGACCCGGGCCTGGGGCCCCCGTCCCGCGGTCCATCGCGCATGCCCGCCTCGCCGCAGGCCCCGGCCTCGTCGCCGCCGCGTTCGGCATCGACCGCCGGCACACCGGCCTCGATCTGTGCGACCCGAGGTCGCCGCTCCGTCTGGAGGCGCGCCCGTCCGGGGAGCCCGCGCCCGACTCCGTCACGACGGCCCGGATCGGCGTCGCGTACGCGGGTGAGCCGTGGGCGAGCGTTCCGTGGCGCTTCGTCGTGCCCGGCAGCCCGTCCCTCAGCCGGCAGCCCTGACGTGGACGCACGTTCGATCGCGCTGCTGGAGTTCCCGGCCGTCCGCGCCCGCCTGGCCGAGAAGACGTCCTTCGACCCGTCCCGCCGCCTGGCGGAGGCCCTGGTGCCTGCCGCGGACCCCGTCATCGTGGCCCGCGGGCTCGACGAGACCGACCAGGCGCGGTCCCTGCTCCAGGAGCGCCCGGGCGTCGGGATCGGGGCCGCCCACGATATCGAACCATGGGTGGGCCGGGCCATGCGCGGCGGGCGCCTCGACCCGAACCAGTTCCTGGAGATCGTGGAGACGCTCGATGCCGCCACGCGGCTGGCGACCTCCCTCGCCGAGGAGCGACGGCGGCTGCTGCGCGACCTGGGCCGCCGGCTCCACCCCCTGCCCGCCCTGCGCAGCACGTTGACCCGCAGCTTCGATCCCGTCGGCGAGCTGCTCGACACCGCCTCGCCTCGCCTGGGCGGGCTGCGGGGCGCCGTCCGCGTCGCCTACGACCGCCTCCGACGCCGCCTGGACAGCCTCGTGGGCTCGGAGCTGGGCGGAGCGCTGCAGGAGCCGATCATCACGATGCGCAACGGGCGCTACGTGGTCCCGATTCGGGCGGAGGCCCGCAGCAGGGTCAAGGGGATCGTCCACGACGCCTCCGGCAGCGGCCAGACGCTGTTCGTGGAGCCGCTGGTCGTGGTGGAGCTGGGCAACGCATGGCGAGAGGCCCAGGCTGCGGTGGACGAGGAGGTGGGCCGGATTCTCGACGAGCTCTCGGCCCTGGTCGCCGCCAACGGGACGCTCCTGCGGGAGACCCTGGAGGCGATGGCCCAGTTCGACTTCTGGGCGGCCAAGGCCCAGCTGGCCGCCGAGATGGACGGCGTGCGTCCGGCGCTGGCCGAACGGACCGAGGTCGTGCTCCTCTCGGCGCGCCACCCAGGGCTCACCGGTCGCGTGGTCCCGATCGACGTGCGCCTGGGTGACGGGTACACGGCTCTCGTCATCACCGGGCCCAACACCGGCGGCAAGACCGTGGCGCTCCGCACCCTCGGGCTGCTGTCGCTGATGCACCAGGCCGGGCTCCACATTCCCGCAGCGACCGGCTCGATGCTGCCCGTGTTCCGCGACGTGTTCGCGGATATTGGCGACGAGCAGTCCATCGCCCAGTCCCTCTCGACGTTCTCGGGCCACCTGCGCTCGATCATCCGGATCGTGGAGCACGCCGGCCCCAGGACCCTCGTCCTGCTCGACGAGCTGGGCGCGGGCACGGATCCCACGGAGGGCTCCGCGCTGGCGCAGGCGCTCCTGGACCATTTCATCCGGTCTGGCGCCCTGATCGCCGCGACGACGCACTACGCGGAGATCAAGGTCTACGCCCACGAGACGCCAGCAGCCCGCAACGCGTCCGTGGAGTTCGATCTCGAGACGCTGTCGCCGACGTACCGGCTCACGATCGGCCTGCCAGGCGGCAGCCAGGCGTTCGCTATCGCGGAGCGGCTCGGGCTGCCCGAGGACATCGTCTCCGACGCCCGTGGCCGCCTGTCGGAGAACGAGCGCGCGTTCGAGGCGACCCTCGCATCGATCCGGCGCCAGGAAGGCGAGATCGCCACGGCCGTGGAGCGCGCGCGCGTGGCGGAGGCGAAGGCCGCCGATGCGCTCCGAGCAGCCGACGACGACCGCCGGCGCGCCCGCCGGGAGCGCGACGAGGTTGCCCGGGCCGCCCGCGATGAGGCGGAGCGACTGGTGGAGGGCCTGCGCAACGACGTGGCGGGTGTACGCCGCAGGCTGGAGCGCGAGACCGTGACGGCACCGGCCATCGACGCCGCCCTGGCCCGCGCCGAGGGCACCCTCGAGCGCCTGCCGGAGCCCGTCCGGGAGGAGGAACCGCGTCGCGAGCCGGTCGTCCCGCACACCTGGCGCCTGGGCGAGCGGGCAAGGAGCCGGAGCGGCGGCTGGGAGGGCCGCATCGCGGCGATCGAGAAGGGCGGCAGCCGAGCCACCCTCGACGCGGGCGGGATGCGCGTGTCGGTGGCCGTGGATGACCTGGAGCTGGCCGTCTCCGTGCCCGGCGGGGATCATGACGGCGGTGGCTGGGGCGGCGGTTCGTCCACCGGGCGACCGACAGGCGGGGGCCCCGGCTCCGCGCCGCCCGGCCGCGGTGAAGGCCCGGGGATCTCGACGCTGCGCCTGTCGCGGGCGCGCTCGGTCTCTTCCTCGCTCGATCTCCGCGGCGCCCGGGTGGACGAAGCGCTCGAAGCGCTTGACCGCTACCTCGACGACGCCTCGCTCGCCGGCCTGGACCAGGTCCTCATCATCCACGGCCTGGGCACCGGGGCGCTCCGCGACGCGGTCCGGGCCCAAGGGGCGGGACACCCGCTGGTCAAGAGCCTCCGTGCGGGAGAGCGGGGCGACGGCGGCGACGGCGCCACGATCGTCAAGCTCTGATCGAGACGCCCGCCCTCTCTGAAGTCAGGGCTTGGGGGTCCTGGACGGGGGCGAGGGTTTCCCGCCGTTGGGCGGCAGCTCCGAAGGTGTCGGCTCGATCGACGGGCACGGCGAGAGCGGGTCGATGGACACGCAGATCGTCGGCGATGGAGGGGCAAGCTTGCACGTCTTGGTCGGTGCGAACTCGCCGCCCCATGAGCGGCCGTACGGGTAGAAGCCGCCGCCGTAGAAGTAGCTGGTCCGGGTCCTCTTCGGCCCGCCGGCGACGCCCGGACCACGCGCCGCGCGCGCCTGCCAGGCCTTGTTCGCCTTCTGCCAGGCCGGGAACCCCGCTTCCGCGAGGCTCAGGTCGATGAACGTCCCGGTGACCATCGGGCCCAGGCAACCCTCCTGCCACAGGAGGCCGCTGGGTTCGTCGATGTCGACGGCGATCGCGAAGTCGGCCTGCTTGGTCGGGGCGGTGCCGGGCAGGAACAACTCCTCGACGGTCCGCCTCGTCGAGGGACCGGGCAGCATGCCGGTGAACGCGTCCACCCTGGCCTTCACCAGGCCCTTCGGCCTCACCCGCGCGAAGCCTTCGATGGGCATGCCCTTGGCGACCTCGGACAGGATCGCGCTCCACAGCGGCGCCGAGGTGTCGAGCGACAGCTTTCCGTCGTTGGGGGAGTTGTCCGAGTTGCCCATCCAGACGCCCGCGACCAGGGCGGGCAGCTTCTTGTCGGACGGCGGCGCAAGGTATCCGAACGCGAGCACGTCGCGGTTGTCGCTGGTGGTACCGGTCTTGTAGGCGGTGGGCCGGACCCTGGAGCCGCTGATCCCGTCGGTGATCTGCCACTTGGCCCAGAAGGGGTTGACCGACTTGACGGTGTTCCCGGCCAGGATGTCCGTCATGATGTACGCGGCCTGGCTTGAGACCACGCGCTTCCCGGTGGCCTTCGCACCGGCCGGTGGCCAGACCTGCGTGCCGGCCGAGTCGATGACCTTGAGGATCGTGTGCCGCGGCATGAGGAGCCCGCCGTTGGCGATGGCCCCGTAGGCCCCGATCAGGTCGATGGGATGCACCTCGAGCGTGCCGATGCTCTGGGACACGACCGGGGCCGCGGTTCCGGGGAAGACGATGCCGAAGTCCTTCGTCCGCTCGAACTGGTGACTGAGGCCGTTGATGAAGCCCGCCTTGATGGCCGGCACGTTGAGCGAGAACTGGAGGGCACTGCGCATGCGCACTGGCCCGCGCTCCATGCCGTCCGCCTGCGTGGGCGTGAACGCCTTCGCGCCCGACCGTGAGAAGTTGGTCACGACATCCATGAACATGGTGGACGCCGTCATCGTGCGGTCCTCGAGGCCGATGAGGTACACCAGCGGCTTGATCGCCGAGCCGGGCTGGCGCCAGCCGTCCGCGAGGACGTCGAACTGTGGCTGGAGTCGCTTGTTGCCCTTGGCCGTGTACGAGGCCGAGCCCATGTAGGCCAGGACTTCGCCCTTCCGGTAGTCCATGACGCCGGAGGCAGCGTTGTGGAGGTTTCGCCCACGCAGGGCCTTGATCCAGGCCCACTCGGACCTGGGGACGCCCCGGGCCTTCAGGATGGCGTCAGGGCTCTTGGAGTTGGGGGCGATGGCCGCCGCGTACACCCACTTCTCGACGATGCGCTGCATGCGGTAGTCGAGGGTCGTGAACACCTGGTAGCCGCCCGTGTCGATCTTCGCGCACTGCGCCTCGCCGCACAGGATCCGGGCCAGCTCCTCGCGAACCTGCCAGACGAAGTGGGCGGCCCGCCACTGGTCCGTCGCCTGGGAGGCCAGGATGACGGGCTCCTGCTTGGCAGCCTCGTAGTCCGCATCGGTGTACTTGAAGCCGGTGAGGACCGAGCGGGTCTTCATGAGATCCAGGATGAAGTTGCGGCGGATGACGATCTCGCTGTTCATCGGGACCACGAGGCGGACCTGCTCGTCGCCGTTCTCGTCGGTGTAGGTCTCCGCCACGGCGTTCTTGACCAGGTCGAACGTGGTCGGTGCCTGGGGAATGCCCGCGAGGATCGCGTACTGGGCGAGCGTCAGGTCTTTGAGGTCCTGGCGCCAGTAGCTCCGGGCCGCGGCAGCCACGCCGTAGCTGCGGTTGCCGTAGTTGTTGTCGTTGAGATAGGCGGCCATGATCGTCCGCTTGCCCTCGACACCAGGGTAGGTCTCCGTCAGGCGGATCGACTGGATGATCTCGCGTGCCTTCCTCCAGTAGCGGTCCACGCCGGCAGCGACGTCGGCGGCAGGGAGCAGCCGGTTGCGGACAAGCTGCTGGGTGATCGTCGAGCCGCCGCGGTCGTTGCCCTGGAGCGTGTCGATAGCAGCCGAGACGAAGCCCAGCGGGTCGAACCCCGGGTTCTCCCAGAAGGTCTTGTCCTCGATCGCGGTGGTCGCATCGATCAGCTCCGGGGGTATCTCGGCGTACTTCACGACCTCTCTGCGGTCGGTCCCGAGCTTGGCCAGCTGGACATCGCCGGTCCGATCGAAGACGACCGTCTGCTGGGCAAAGCTGATGGTCTCGAGGGTCTTCTGCGGGTCGGGGAGATCCTTGGCCACATGCGAGTACGCCGCGACCGACGCTGTTGCGCCGACGGCCCCGACCAGAAGCAGGGTGGCGAACAGGAAGATGGGAAGCGCAATGACGGCCGCTCGGGCGGCACCGCTTCCGCGCGGGCGGCGCCTGTCTGCTGATCTGCGACGGCGCTGCCTCCGGGAGAGGCTGGTTTGCATGACGGGCGGAACGATACCATGCAGGGAATGGACACCCGATCTCCCCAATCAGGCCAGAACAGCGACGACTCCGACTCGATGGCTGTGACGCGCGGATGAGTGCCGTACCCAGGCATGACGACGCCCCGGGCCTCGCCGGGCTCCTTGCCGATCTCGAGTGGCGAGGGATCCTGCACGCCATTACGCCCGGCCTGCCGGAGCGCCTGGCGACCGGGCGGCGGATCTCGGCGTACATCGGGTTCGATCCGACGGCCGACTCCCTGCACGTCGGCCACCTGGTCCCGATGTTCGGGCTGCTCCGGCTCCAGCGGCACGGCGGACGGCCGGTTGCGCTGGTCGGTGGGGGGACCGGGATGATCGGGGATCCGTCCGGGCGCTCGTCGGAGCGCAACCTTCTGGACGTCACGACGCTGGAGCGCAACGTGGCCGCGATCGGCGCGCAGCTGGAGCGGTTCCTCGACTTCTCGCCCGGGCCCTCCCAGGCCGTGATGGCCAACAACCTCGCGTGGCTCGGCAAGCTCTCGCTCATCGACTACCTGCGAGACGTCGGCAAGCACTTCACCGTGCCCTACATGCTGTCCAAGGACTCGGTCCAGCAACGCCTCGACCGCGGGCTCTCCTTCACCGAGTTCAGCTACATGACCCTCCAGGCGTTTGACTTCGCGACGCTCTACCGCGAGCACGGTGTCGAGATGCAGATGGGGGGCGCGGACCAGTGGGGGAACATCACGGCGGGTCTCGAGCTCATCCGGCGGACGAGCCGCGGCGGGGACGAGCCTCCGGCCCACGGGATCGCGTACAAGCTGCTGCTGTCGCCGTCGGGCGCCAAGTTCGGCAAGAGCGAAGGCGGCGAATCGGTCTGGCTCGACGCCGCCCGCACGACGCCGTACGCGTTCTACCAGTACTGGGTGCAGGCGGACGACCGCGACGTCCCGACGTACATGCGCTGGTTCACGTTCTGGGGTCGCGAGGAGACCGCGGCGATGGACGCCGAGATCGCCGTCCGCCCGGAGGGGCGGGAGGCGCAGAAGCGACTCGCGTTCGACGTCACGGCGCGCGTGCACGGGGAGGCGGCCGCGTCCGATGCGGTGGCCGTTTCGCTGGCGCTCTTCCAGCGCGAGCCAATCGCCGAGCCGGGCCTCCTGGCGAGCGTCCATGCGGCCACCCGCGGCCCGTCGGTCGCATCGGAAGTGATCGGCGGTGGTGTGGCCGTGGTGCTCGCGGAGGCCGGCCTCGCCCCGTCTCGTGGCGAGGCCCGGCGACTGATCCAGGGTGGGGCGATCACGGTCAACGGTGAGCGCATCGCGGATCCCGCGGCGCCGATGCCCCCGCCGATCGCCGGGGAGTGGTTCGAGATGCGTGTCGGGAAGCGAAGCCGGTCGGTGGTCAGGATCGCCCGGGACTGAACGACAGGCCGGCTCAGCCCCGGGCGGGGCGCCCGTGGCGGGCACGCAGGACGTCCAGCACCGAGCGAGGCTCCAGGCCGCGCTCCGCGAGCAGCACCAGCGCGTGATACAGCAGGTCGCCCGCCTCGCCGGCCAGGAGGTCCCCGGTGCCGGTTCGGTCCGCGCCCGCGACCTCGGCCGCCTCGTCGTTCTTGGCGGCCAGGAGAACCTCGGTGGCCTCCTCCAGGACCTTCCGGCCGGCAAGGTCCACGCCACCGGCCAGCAGCGTGACGGTATAGGAGCCCGGTGTCCCGGAGACAGCGCGGTCCGCGATCGTTGCCCACAGGGACTCGAGCCACGCGAAGCCCTGGGATCCGCGACTGCTCGCCGGTGCGCCGTCCGCGTCGAAGCAGCTGCGGGTCTCCCGATGACACGTGGGTCCCGCGGGCTCCACCCCCAGCAGGAGGGCGTCGCCGTCGCAGTCGAGGGCGAGGGAGCGCAGTCGGAGCAGGTGGCCGGAACTCTCGCCCTTGCGCCAGAGCCGGTCCCGGCTGCGGGAGTGGAAGTGGACGTCGCCCGTGCCCAGCGTCGCCGCGAGCGCCTCCGCATCGAGCCAGCCCACCATCAGCACGCGGCCATCCGCGACGTCCTGGACCACTCCGGCAACCAGGCCGGCCTCATCCCAGGCGATCGTCGTGGGATCCAGGCCGGCGGCCAGCTCCACAGGCCCGGGATCCGTCGCACTGATGCCGGCCTTCTTCGTCACGCCACCACCTCCGTGTCCACGGCGCGCACGCGGAAGCCCGCTGCCGCCATGGCCGTCTTGGCGGCAGCGATCGAGACCTCGCGACGGTGGAAGATGCCGGCCGCAAGGACGGCGTCTGCGCCGCCGTCCCGGATGGCGGCCACGAAGTCGTCCGGGACGGCGGCGCCGCCCGAGGCGATGACCGGGACCGGTACGCGCGACGAGATTGCCCGTAGCAGGTCCGTGTCGAAGCCGGACCCGGTGCCGTCGCGGTCGATACTGGTCACGAGCAGCTCGCCGGCGCCGAGCTCCACGGCGCGCAGCGCCCAGACGACCGCGTCGAGGGCCACCGGCTCGCGCCCGCCGTTGACGACGACCTGGAAGCCCGAGGGGAGGGCGTCGCCTGGCCTCACACGCCGGGCGTCGATCGCCACGACCACAGCCTGGCTCCCGAATCGCGCGGCGCAGCGCGAGACCAGCTCGGGGTCCGCCACCGCGCGCGTGTTGAGGCCCACCTTGTCGGCGCCGGCCCGCAGGACGTCGCGCATGTCCTCCACGCTCCGGACTCCGCCGCCCACCGTGAGCGGGATGAACGCGCGGCGCGCCGTCCGCTCCACGACGTCCAGCAGCGTTCCGCGACCCTGCGGCGCGGCCGTGATGTCGAGGAAGACCAGCTCGTCGGCGCCTTCGCGGGCATAGCGTTCGGCCAGCTCCGGCGGATCGCCTTCGTCGCGCAGGTCCACGAACCGGGTGCCCTTGACGACGCGGCCGTCCGCCACGTCCAGGCAGGGGATGACGCGCCGGCAGAGCATCAGGCGGCGCCTGTCCAGGCCACAACGTTGGCCATGAACCGCAGCCCGTTGCGGCCGGACCGTTCCGGGTGGAACTGGACACCCAGGAGCCGTCCTCGGGACGCCGCGGAGACGAAGCGGGGTCCGTGCTCGGTGTCCGCGAGGATCAGCGCATCACCTGTCTCGTGCGCCGGGGCGCCGACGTACGCGTGCACGAAGTAGAACTCCGCTCCTGGCGCGATGCCGGAGAAGGCCGGGTGGTCCCGCCGCCGCTCGACCTGGTTCCAGCCGATGTGCGGCAGCGTGGGGGCGCCGTCGAGGCGAACGGTCCGTCCGGGCAGGATCCCCAGCGTCTCCGCCCCGTCCTCGTCGCTGCCGTCGAACAGGAGCTGGAGCCCGAGACAGATGCCCAGGAACGGGCGATCCGCCGCGACCCAGTCCCGGATGGGCTTGACCAGGCCCCCCTCGCGGAGGCGGTCCATCGCCGGCGCGGCTGCCCCGACACCCGGGACCACGAGCAGGTCTGGATCCGCGATCTCCGCGGCCGTCTGTGCGCGGTGGACGCGAGCGCCGGCCGCCGTGAGCGCCTGCTCGATCGAGACGAGGTTGCCCGCGCCGTAGTCCACGACGGCAACGCGCGGCGCGGACGCACCGGGGCTCACCCCAGCGCACCCTTGGTGGACGCGACGCCCGTCCGTCGGGGATCAGGCTCGCACGCAACCCGGAGCGCACGGCCGAGCGCCTTGAAGGCCGCCTCGGCCTGATGGTGGTCGTTGCGTCCGGTGCCACGGAGGTGGAGCGTGGCCCCGGCGGTCCGTGCGAACGACTCCAGCGCGTGGTCGACGAGCTGCAGCGGCAGCGTCCCGGCGCGCTCCGCCCGGAACGGCAGATCGATCACCGCGTACGGGCGGCCCCCGATGTCGATGACGGCGGTGGCGACGGCCTCGTCCATCGGCACCGAGCTGTCCCCGAAGCGGCGGATCCCGGCCCGGTCGCCCAGGGCTCCGGCGAACGCGGCGCCCAGGACCAGGGCGACGTCCTCCACCGTGTGGTGCTCGTCGACCTCCAGGTCGCCGGTCGCCTGGATCTCGATGTCGAACAGCCCGTGGTGCGCCAGGGACGAGAGCAGGTGATCGTAGAAGCCGACGCCGGTGACGACCTCCGCGCGCCCGGTCCCGTCGAGGGCGAGCTCGATCGAGATGTCGGTCTCGCGGGTGCGGCGGGTCACGCGGACGTGGCGTGATCCGAGGACGGTCAGGTCCAGCGAGCCCAGGGGCGTGGTCATGCGGGCACCTCCGGGGCCAGTTCCTGGGCGGCGGCCAGGAGCTGGTCGTTCTCGTGGGGATCGCGGACGGTAATCCGCAGGCAGTGGGCGAAAGGGTGGCCGGCGCCGAACGTCCGCGGCACGAGGCCGCGTCGCAGGAGTCCCTCCGCGACCGCCGCTGCCCGCTCCGGCGAGCCCAGGTTCGCCAGGACGAAGTTGGTCACCGACGGGTACGGGAGCCAGCCCGCGGCCGCCAGCCCGTCGGCCAACCGCACCCGTTCCCGCTCGACCCGCGCCACGTTCTCCCGCATCTCTCCGGCGTCCCGCAGGGCACGGGTGACCACCGTCACCGAGATCGTGCCGATGGAGCCGGGTGGCCGGTACAGCCCGATCCGGTCGAGGGTCTCGGGCGCCGCGATGGCGAAGCCCACCCGCAGGCCGGCGAGCGCATACGCCTTGGACGCCGTCCGCACGACCACGAGGTTCGGGTGGCGGGCCCGCAGCGGGATCACGCTGACGCCGCTGAACTCGGCATAGGCCTCGTCAACGACGACCGCCGCCGGCGCCCGTCCGGCCGCTGCGGCGTCATCGGCGATGCCGGACAGGAGCGCCTCGACAGCTCCATCGGGCTCCAGGCTGCCGGACGGGTTGTTCGGGTTGCACACCCAGACCATGGCGGCGTCCCGGGCGGCCTCCCGGACCGCGGCGAGGTCCATGGCGAACCCCTGGTCCGGGCCCAGGCGCGGCACCGCAAGGACCGTCCCGCCACGCTGCTCGGTGACGACGCGGTACATCGCGTAGCTCGGGATGGGGATGACCGCGGCCCGGCCGGGCGGCAGGAACGCCTTCGCGCACATCTCCAGGATCTCGTCGGCGCCGGCTCCCGGCACTACCTCGTCGGTGCCCACGCCGTAGCGGGCGGCGGCCGCATCCACCAGCCGGCGGTAGTCGCCGGGCGGGTACTCGGACAGGCTCGTCTCGAACACGCCGCCCGCGAGCAGCCCCGCAACGAACCGCGGGGGCGTCGGCGACGTGTTGAGGTCGAACCGCACCACCTGCTCGATCGGGAGGCCGTACCGCTCGGCCACGCCTTCGTCGGTTGCCTCCCAGCTGTAGGAGGCCGGTTGCGTGGGCGACGACGCGGTGACGGGACTGGGGCTCATCGGACAACCTCCCATGCGGCGTCGCCTTCGAAGCGCACCTCCACGGCATCTCGGTGCGCCAGCAGGCCCTCGGCTTCCGCCAGGGTGCGGATCGCCGGGCGCAGCGCCGCCAGTCCCTCGCGGGTGATCCGCTGGATCTGGTTGAACTTGCCGTACGTCTCGACCGCGAGCGGGCCGCAGCTCCGGGCAAGGCCGCCGGTCGGGAGGACGTGGTTGGCACCCGAGGCGTAGTCGCCGGCGGCTTCGGGGGACCAGCGGCCGACGAAGATGGATCCGGCGTTGCGGATCCTGGCCACGACGCCCTCGAGATCCTCCACGTCCACCGAAAGGTGCTCCGGGCCGTAGCCGTTGACGAAGTCGATGCCGGCGGCAAGATCCGCGACGAGGACGATCCGGCCGTGGTCGGCGAGGGCGTGGGTGAGGATGTCATGCCGCAGGGCCCCCGCGAGACGGCGGCGGACCTCGGCTTCCACGGCGTCGGCGAGCGCCTCGTCGGGCGTGACGAGCAGGGCAGGGGAGTCCACGCCGTGCTCGGCCTGCGTGATCAGATCCGCGGCCACCGTGGCGGCATCGGCGGCAGCGTCGGCAAGGACCAGACCTTCGGACGGGCCGGCGGGCAGGTCGATCCCCACCTCCCCGACGACCTCGATCTTGGCGGCGGTCACCCAGGCGCTCCCGGGCCCCACGATCAGGTCCACGGGCTCCAGGCCCTCCTCGGGAAGGCCGTAGGTGAGCGCCCCGATCGCCTGTGCCCCACCGGCCACCAGCAGGCCGTCTACGCCGAGCAGACCGGCCGCGCCCAGGAGGACCGGGTGGATCTGACCGTTGCGGTCCGCCGGGCTCGCCACCACCACCGTGTCCACCCCGGCGACCCGGGCCGGCACCACGGTCATGACGAGGGACGAGGGATACGGAGCCGAGCCGCCGGGCACGTAGGCTCCCACGCGGGAGAGCGGGAGCCACCGGCGCTCGAGCTCCACACCCGGGAGGACCGTGGTCCGCGTGGTCGCCGGCCGCTGTGCCTCCGCGAACCGACGGACGTTGGCGATGGCCGCCTCGAGGGCGTCGCGCTCCTCGCGGGTGAGTGCGGAGACGGCCACTTCCAGCTCCGCGCGGCGCAGGAGCAGACGGCCGTCCGGACGCCCGCCGCCGAAGCGGGCCGAGGCCTCGCGGACGGCGGCCGCGCCGCGGGCGCGGACATCGGCGAGGATCGCGCGGGCGGCTTCGCGGACCCTGGCGTCGGGCACGGCGCCCCGCCGGAACAACGCGTCGCGCGCGGCGCTGGCCGCGGCGCCGGGCGTGCGAAGGTCCAGGCGCCGGAGGCGGAGGTCGGCCGTCACTGGAGGATCTTCTCGATCGGCAGGACCAGGATCCCGGAGGCCCCCGCAGCCTTGAGGCGGGGGAGGAGACCCCAGACTTCATCCGCCCCGACCACGGCATGGATCGCAATCATGCCGGCGTGGGCGAGCGGCATCACCGACGGCGACTCGAGCCCGGGCAGCAGCGCATCGAGCTCAGCGAGCTTCGCCGCTGGCGCGTTCATCATCAGGTACTTGCGGCCGCGGGCCGCGATCACGGAGCCGAGCATTGTGACGATGCCTTCGATCTCCTCCGGCCGCTGGCGGATGCTGTCGGGGCTGGCGACGAGGATCGCCTCCGAGGCCAGGATGTCACCGATCGCGCGCAGGCCGTTCATCGCCAGGGTGGAGCCCGTGGAGACGAGGTCGACGATCGCGTCGGCCAGGCCCAGGCGCGGCGCGACCTCCACGGCGCCCGAGAGCGAGATGACCTCCACCGCGATTCCCTGGTCCGCGAAGAACCGGCGCGTGACGTTCGGGTGCGACGTCGCGATCCGGACCCCGCCCAGGTCCGCGATGGCCTCGTAGGGGGAATCCGAGGACACGGCGGCGGCCAGCCGGCAGCGACCGTATCCGAGGCTGCGGATGACGGGCAGGTCCACACCGGATTCGGCGAGAATGTCGCCGCCCGTGACGCCCACATCGGCCACGCCGTCGTTGACGAACTCGATGACGTCGCCGGTGCGGACGAAAAGGATGTCCAGGGGGTGGTTCTGGACCCGGGCGACGAGGCTCCGGTCGTGCTCCTCGAACATGAGCCCGGAAGCGTGCAGCAGGCTGAGCGTCGGCTCGACGAGCCGGCCCTTGTTCGGGATGGCGATGCGAAGGCGCTCCCTCACCGCTCGACCCGGGTCAGGGAGGGAGCCGTGCCGTCCGCGGCCTTGAGGCGATCCAGCATCCGCCGGTAGCCGCCCTCGCCGTGGTTGAGCCAGGACGCGATCCGGGTGATGGTGGCGGTGCTGGCGCCCGTGCGTCGTGAGATCTCGGCATAGTGCATGCCGGCGTCGAGCAGCCGCGCTACCGCCCAGCGCTGGGCCATGTCGTGCAGCTCACCGAGCGTGCACAGGTCCCGCAGGAACCGGGTGGCACCGTCGCGGTCGTCGAGGCGCAGAATGGCATCCACCAGCGCTTCGGTGTCCGGGGTGCGCCAGTCGTCGGCCATGGGTTCGAGGTTCCTCCTGAACTGTGCGCCCGAGCGCGGGTGCGCCCGAGCGTCTGCGCTCGATTACCTACATGCTATCGTATTAGCGTGCTACAACGATAGTGGAGACAGGAGACCGTGTCAACGTTCGAACTCCTGCCGGCCATCGACCTCCGTGGAGGCCGCGTCGTCCGCCTTCAGCAGGGGGACTTCTCGCGCGAAACCGCCTACTCCCACGATGCCGTCCTGGTCGCGCGCACCTTTGCGGCGGCCGGCGCCACCTGGCTCCACGTGGTGGACCTGGACGGCGCCCGGGTGGGGGAGCCCAGCCAGCTGGAGCTCGTCGCCGCGATCGTCACCGAGGTCCATGGCCAGGCCCGCGTGGAGCTCGGCGGGGGTCTCCGCACGGCTGAAGCCGTTGCCGGGGCCCTTGGCACCGGGTGCGCGCGCGTCGCCGTGGGCACCGCAGCGCTGCGGGACCCGGAGTTCGCCGTCTCGATCGTCGCCCGGCACGGGGCGTTTCGGATCGTCGCCTCGATCGACGTGCGCGACGGACTCGCGCTCGGAGAGGGCTGGCGACCCGGCGCGAACGGGATCGCCGCTGCGGACGCGGTGGCGATGCTCGCGTCGGCCGGCGTCGAAACCTTCGAGGTCACCGCGATCGACCGTGATGGGCTCCTCGGCGGCCCCGACCTGGCGCTGCTGCGGTCACTCGTGGCCCTCGGACGGGGGCGGATCATCGCGTCCGGCGGCGTGTCCTCGCTGGCGGATGTCCTCGCGGTCCAGGCGGCCGGCTGCTCCGGGGCGATCGTCGGTCGCGCCATCTACGAGGGACAGGTCGAGATCGGGGAGCTGATGCGGGCGGTGGGGGACAGGCCGCACGGGCTCTGACAGCCGGCAACCGGGCGCGTCGCCCGGCGCGAGTCCAGGCGGCCCCGGGTCAGTGACCCTCGGCGTGGTCCTTCTTATGGGTCTCGATGATCTTCTCGGCGAGGTGCGACGGCACATCCTCGTAGTGGTCGAGTTCCGCGCTGAACGTGCCCCGGCCACCGGTGAGGGACCGCAGTTCCGTGGCGTACGAGAACAGTTCGGCCTGCGGGACGTGCGCGGAGATGACCTGCATCCCTTCCACGGTGTCCATGCCCAGGACGCGGCCGCGGCGGCCGTTCAGGTCCCGGTTGACCTCGCCCAGGTACTGCTCCGGGACGAGGACGTGGACGGTCATGATCGGCTCAAGAAGCACGGGCCTGGCCTGGAGCACGCCCTCCTTGAGCGCCATCGAGGCCGCGATCTTGAACGAGAGCTCGTTGCTGTCCACAGGGTGGAATGAGCCGTCGTAGAGCGTGGCCTTGAAGTCGACCAGCGGGAAGCCCGCCAGCACGCCGTCGGCGGCCGTCTCGCGGATGCCCTTCTCGATCCCCGTGAAGAAGCCCTTGGGAACGGAGCCGCCGACCACCCTGTCGGCGAACTCCACGCCCGCTGCCGGGTTGGGCTCAAGCTCGATCCAGACGTCGCCGAACATGCCGTGGCCGCCGGTCTGCTTCTTGTAGCGGCCGTGCGCCTTGGTGGTGCCGCGAATGGTCTCGCGGTAGGGGACCGTGGGCGTCCGGGTGACGATCGAGGCCCCGAACTTGCGCTTCAGCCGGTCGCAGATGACGGCCACATGGGCCTCGCCGATCGCCCGCAGGATCTGCTCGCCGGTCTCGCTGCGCTCGACGCGCGCGGATGGTTCCTCCTCCAGCATCCGCTGGAGCGCGGGGCCCATCTTGTCCAGGTCGCCCTTGGACAGCGGATCGATCGCCACCTGGAGCATCGGGTTCGGGAAGACGATCTCGGGCAGGCGCAGGGCTCGATCGCGCGACCCGAGCGTGTCGCCGGTCTCCGTGAGGCCGAGCTTCGCAATCGCACCGATCTCCCCGGCGCGGAGCTCCGGCGTGGGCTCCTGCTCCTTGCCGTGGAGGTAGAGGAGCTGGCCGATGCGCTCGTCCTCGCCCTTGCTGGCGTTGAACACGCCGGCCTGGCTCTTGAGCGTGCCGGACAGGACACGCAGGTACGTCAGCCGTCCGACGTACGGATCGGCGGCGGTCTTGAACACCCGAACGAGAAGCGGACCGGAAGCCGACGCCTCGACCGCCACATCCTTGCCGGCCTTGTCCTGGGCCGCGTAGGGACCCTCCTCCTCCGGCGAGGGGAGGTAGCGCACGATCGCGTCAAGGAGCGCACCCAGGCCGATCCCCTTCGCGGCCGAGGCGACGAGGACCGGCGCCAGCAGGGACTCGCGGACGCCCTTGTGGAGGCACGCGTCCAGTTCGGCGTCGGAGATGTCCTCCTCGCCCAGGTACTTCTCGAAGACCGCGTCGTCGGCCTCGGCCGCCGCCTCGAGCAGCTGGTCCCGGCGGGTCGCCACCTCGTCGGCCATCTCGGCCGGGACGGGGATCTCGACCTCCTTGCCGCCCTCGAACCGGTAGGCCTTGCGATGGACGAGGTCCACGTAGCCGCTGAACGTGTCTGCTGCGCCGATGGCCAAGTGGAGCGGCGCGACCTTGTTGCCGAACACCCGACGCAGCTCGTCGAGCGCGCCCGCGGGGTCCGCGTTCTCCCGGTCGCACTTGTTGAGGATGAAGCAGGCCGCTGTGCCGGTGGCGCGACCGACCTTGATCGCCGTCTCCAGGCCCGAATCCACGCCGCCCGAGGCATCGACCACGTACAGGGCCGCATCGGCCGCATGGAAGCCCTGGATCATCTCGGCCACGAAGTCCGGGTACCCGGGCGTGTCGACAAGCGTGATCTCGTACTCGCCGTGCTCGAAGGTCCCGACCGCGAGGCTCAGGGAGCGGCGCTGCCGCTGCTCCTCGGGTTCGTGGTCCAGGTGCGCCGTCCCGTCGTCAACCCGGCCCAGTCGCGGGATCGCCCCGGCGCGAAACAGCACCTGCTCGGCCAGCGTCGTCTTCCCGCTCCCGGCATGGCCGGCGAGCACGACGCTGCGGATGTGGGCGAGGTCGTGACTCTTCAACGTCATCGCGCGCGGTTCCTCTCGGTATGCGGCCGCTCGGCCGGGATTCCGGCGGCGAGCAGGATGGTGGCGCAGGGTGGCTGGCGGGCGATGCGGGAACACCCATGGGACGGTGGGTTCCCCTGGCACCGGACGACGGACCCGTGGTCCCGATGATAGTCGGTATACTCGCGCCCGATGTCAGGACATTCCAAATGGTCCACGATCAAGCGCCAGAAGGGCGTCAACGACTCGAAGCGCAGCGCCATGTTCACGAAGGTTGCGCGCGAGATCGCGGTGGCGGCCCGCGCGGGCGGCGGTGACCCGGACGCCAACTACCGCCTGCGCCTGGCGATCGACAAGGCCCGCTCGATCAACATGCCCGCCGACAACATCAAGCGGTCGATCGAGAAGGCGACCGGGGGCGGGGAAGCCGAGCAGTACGAGGAGATCGTCTACGAGGGGTACGGCCCGGGCGGGGTCGCCTTCCTCGTCGAAGCGGCCACGGACAACCGGAACCGCACGGCGGCCGAGGTGCGGTCGATCTTCGCCAAGACCGGCGGCCAGCTGGCCGGCAGCGGTGCCGTGGCCTGGCAGTTCGAGGCCCGCGGCCTGATCACGGTCCCGAGGGACGGCGCCGACGCCGACGAGGTCGCGCTGGCCGCGATCGACGCCGGCGCCTCCGACGTGGACACCGAGGCGGATCCGATCGAGATCTACACGGAGCCGGGGGCCCTCGAGGCTGTCCGCAAGGCGCTCGATGCCGCGGGGATCAAGGTCGAGTCGGCGGAGAACGCGATGATCCCGCAGCAGACGGTCAGCCTGGACGCGGACCACGTCCGCAAGGCGCTGCGGCTGGTCGAGCTGCTCGAGGATCTCGATGACGTGCAGCGCGTGACCGCGAACGTGGACATCCCCGAGGAGATCCTGGCCGAGATGGCCGGATGATCGTCCTGGGAATCGACCCCGGGACCGCCTCCCTCGGCTATGGGATCGTCGACCGGACCGGCAGCGTGCTGCGCGCGGTGGACTACGGATGCCTCACGACCAGCGCGGATTCGCCGCTTCCGGACCGGCTGCGCCTCATCCACGCGCACGTGGCGGAGCTGATCGAGACCCACAACCCGGACCTCGTCGCCGTGGAGCGCCTGTTCTTCTCGAAGAACGCCCAGACCGCATTCGCCGTTGGCCAGGCGCGTGGCGTCGTGCTCCTCGCGGCCGCCCAGGCGGGGGTGCCGGTGCGCGAGGCGACACCCAACGAGGTCAAGATGGCCGTCACCGGCTACGGCAGCGCCGACAAGGAGCAGGTCGGCCGGATGGTGACCGTGATCCTGCAGCTCGCAGAGATCCCCACGCCGGACGACACCGCCGACGCCCTTGCGACCGCGATCTGCATCGCCAACGCCGAGCGGGCCGCCGACCGGCTCAACGCGGGCACCGGCGCCGGCAAGGCCGCGCTCATGGATCGTTCAGCCATCAACCCCATCACCCGGGGCGAGACGCCGTACGAGCGTTCGGTGCGCGAGGCGCTCGCCCGCGAGACCGCGGCCTCGTCCGTGCCGGCGTCCGCGCCAACTCGCGCGGCGCGGCTCCTGAGCGCAGGCCGACGCCCGTGATCGCCTCGGTCGAAGGTGTCGTCGGCGCCATTGCGGTCGATTCGCTCGTCATCGAGACCGGCGGGATCGGCTACAGGGTCTTTGCAGCCCCCGCCGTCCTGGCCACCGCCACCGCCGGCGGCAGGCTCAAGCTCCACACCTACCACCTCGTCCGCGAGGACCAGCAGGCGCTGTTCGGGTTCCGCAACTCGGAGGAGCTCGGGTTCTTCAACTTGTTGCTGACCGTGACCGGCGTCGGGCCGAAGGTGGCGATGGCCATCGTCGGGTCGCGGGCGACGGCGGATCTCCAGTTGGCGATCCTCCAGCAGGACCAGGCGGTCCTCGTCTCGACCCCGGGCATCGGAAGGAAGCTCGCCGAGCGGATCATCTTCGAACTCAAGGAGAAGGTCTCCGCCGCGGGTCTCGCCGCCGGAACGTCGGCCTCCATCTCCACCGCGTCGGAGGGCGATGTCGTCGCCGCCCTCCAGACCCTGGGTTACTCACTGGGCGAGGCCCGCGAGGCGTCACGGCTGGCGGTCAACGATGCTGCCGTTGGCGCGGGGCTGGAAGAGCGCGTCAAGGCGGCGCTCCGGACGCTGCTCCGCGACTGACGCCGCATCCGGAGCCGCCGGGCGGCAGTCCGCGTGTGGGGCGGCCCGTTGCGGCGATCCGGCGCGGCTGCCCGGCGGAAGTCAAACACCTGCGCATCCATCCACGGCGTGGGCACTTGCCCGGGCGTCCATGGCGAATACCCACATGGCGGGTACCCGCACCTTGCCAGCGCGGCATCTCCTCGCATCCATACGCGGGGCGGGTACTCGCGCTGGTTGACGGGCCTGAAGTCGCGCCATCACCTGTGCCCGTGGCGCCCGGATCCACGGGCGGGTAGAGTCCGCCGATGCGGATCGCTTTCGCGACCAACCCGGCCGTCGGCCACCTGCTGCCGCTGCTCCCCCTCGCGACCGCAGCGCGCGACGCCGGTCATGACGTGCGCGTCCTCGCGGGGGCGAGCCTCGCGGGGGCTATCGGGCGAGCCGGTCTGTTCCACGTGGCTGCCGGGCCGCCCGATCTGCCGTGGGTGTTCTCGCAGATTCCGGAGCGGATCGGACTGACGGGACGGCGCCACGCGGTTGTCATCTGGTCGTGTGGCTTCGCCGGCATCCCAGCTGAGGCGCTCGCGGACGCGCTGCTCGATCTCGCGGCCGGCTGGCGCCCCGACCTCGTCGTCCACGACGACAGCGAGCAGGGCTCCCGAACCGGCTGCGGGTCGCGCATGGCCTGTTGGAAGATCCGGGTCTCACGCGCTGGCACCGCCACGGGTACCTGGCGACGCGGCCGCCCTCCCTGCAGAACCCGGACGATCCACACCCCCCGACGAGCCGTCCCTTGCGGCCGGTCGCCATCGACGACGCCGGCGTACCGCTGCTGATGCTGCCAATCGCGGCCGACCAGCACGAGAACGCCGATCGGTGCGTCGCCGCCGGCGTGGCGACTGCCCTGACCGGAAAGCATCGCGACCCCGGGACCATACGCGCGGCGGCGCGGGCCGTCCTGATCGACCCCCGGTATCGTGCTGCCGCGGGCCGCGTCGGAGCGGAGATCGCCACCATGCCGCATCCCTGGGCCATCCTGCCGGCCCTCGAGCGCCTGGCGGCCTCGGGTCTGGACGGCGTCCTGTGAACGTCCGGGCACAGCGCGGGATGCCGTCCGGACAAGATCGAACATCCGTACCAATCGCGCACGAAACCTGCTAGACTCCCGCCGATGACCGACGATGCCCTCAGCCTGCTCGCCGCCGCCTCGGCAGACCCTGCCGACCTGGCGGTCGAGGGGTCGCTTCGCCCGCGGACGCTGGACGAGTACATCGGCCAGCGCGAGGTCAAGGCGAGCCTGTCGGTGCTGCTCCAGGCGGCGAAGGCCCGGGGCGAGGCCGCGGATCACGTGCTGCTCTACGGTCCGCCCGGCCTCGGCAAGACCACGCTCGCCACCATCGTCGCGCGGGAGCTGGGCGTGAACGTCCGCTACACCAGCGGACCCGCGGTCGAGCGGGCGGGGGACCTGGCCGCCATCCTCACGGCCCTCGACGAACGGGACGTCCTGTTCATCGACGAGATCCACCGCCTCAACCGCGCGGTGGAGGAGATCCTCTATCCCGCGATGGAGGACTTTGCGCTGGACGTGATGATCGGCAAGGGGCCCAGCGCGCGGAGCCTGCGCCTGAGCCTGAAGCCGTTCACGGTCGTCGGCGCCACCACCCGGGCGGGGCGGATCAGCGGTCCGCTCCGGGACCGCTTCGGCATGACCTACCGCCTGGACTTCTACGGCGAGGACGATCTGACGGCGATTGTGCGCCGGTCGGCCGGGATCCTAGGGGTCGAGGTGGACGCCGACGCCGCGCGCCTGATCGCAAAGCGTGGCCGCGGGACGCCCCGGATCGTGAACCGGCTCCTGCGCCGCGTCCGGGACCATGCCGAGGTCTTCGGTGACGGCACCGTCCACGTGCAACAGGTCGCCGAGGCGATGACGATCCTGGACATCGACGACCTCGGCCTGGACACGACGGACCGCAAGCTGCTGGCCGCGATCGTCCAGAAGTTCCAGTCCGGCCCCGTGGGCGTCCAGGCGCTGGCCGCGGTCCTCGCGGAGGAGACCGAGACCATCGAGGATGTCTACGAGCCGTTCCTCCTTCGTCTCGGCTTCCTGGACCGCACCCCGCAGGGCCGCATCGCCACCGAGGGTGCCCGCTCCCATCTCGCGTCCCTGGGCTTCGACGTCCCCGTACCTCGGCGTGCGGAACCGGACATGCCGGCCCTGTGGGACGACCTGACGCCACGTTGAGCCCCGCCCCACCATGCCGGGTGCCGCCGACTTCGAGGTGCTCGTCCCGCCGCCCGCGGACGGATCCACGCGCGCCCGCCTGGGACGCCTGACGCTGCCGCACGGCGTCGTGGACACGCCGCAGTTCATGCCCGTCGGGACCAACGCCACCGTGAAGGCGCTCCACCCCGATGAGGTCGAGGCCGCGGGAGCGAGCATCCTGCTCGCCAATACCTACCACCTGTACCTGCGCCCAGGGCACGAACGGATCGAGCGCCTCGGCGGGCTCCACCGGTTCATGGGCTGGGACAAGCCGATCCTCACCGACTCCGGGGGCTACCAGGTGGTATCGCTGGGTGAGCTGCGGTCGATCGACGACGGCGGGGCCACCTTCAGGAGCCACCTCGACGGGTCCACGCACCGGTTCACGCCGGAGCTCTCGATCGCGGTCCAGCAGGCGCTGGGACCGGACGTTGCGGTGGTTCTGGACCAGCCGGTGTTCCCCAGCGAGCCGCGCGCGGTCGTCGAGGATGCGATGCGCCGGACCCATCGCTGGGCCGTCCGCTCGCTCGAGGCGCACACCCGCACGGACCAGGCGCTGTTCGGGATCGTCCAAGGCGGCCTGGACCCGGAGCTGCGCGAGGAGTCCGCGAAGTTCGTCGCGTCACTCCCGTTCGACGGGGTCAACATCGGCGGGCTCGCGGGCGACGAGACTCCCGACCAGCGCAACGAGGCGCTGGACAACACGATCCCGCACCTGGACGGGGACCCTCGGCCGCGCTACCTGATGGGCCTGGGGTCGCCGCTGGACCTGCTCGAGGCGGTCCACCGCGGCGTGGACCTGTTCGACTCTGTGCTCCCGGCCCGGGTGGCACGCAACGGCCAGCTGTGGATCCCGGGCGGACGCCTCAACCTGCGCAACGAGCAGTTCCGGGACGACCCGGAACCCGTGCAGGACGGATGCCCATGCCCGCTCTGCACTCGCTTCTCCCGGGCGTACCTGAGCCACCTGTTCAGGGCCCGGGAGATGCTCGCCTGCCGACTCGCGACTTGTCACAACCTCACCTTCACCCTAGACTTCATGCTCAGGATCCGGTCCGCGTTGCGCGCCGGGACCTTCCCCGTCGATCTGCCGGAGTTGCGCCGTCGCGCGGTCCGGATGAGTGGCGGTGAAGCCGCCGCTAAGCCGGCGTGAAGTCCGTGTCGGTACCGTCAGTGCACGTGGAGGCGAGCGATGGGCTCACGAGACCGCCCCGCGAAAGAGATCAAGAAGAAACCCAAGGACAAGTCGACCCAGCAGAGGCTGGCGCCGCTTTCCGAAGCTCCGCAGCAGGCGGAGCTCATCAAGAAGGCGCGCAAGCCACGACGGGAATCGGAGTCCGACGAGAGCTGACGTCGCCGGGCGGGAATCGTGTCCCGTTCCGTCGGGTCGGCCCAAGCCGCCAGGAGCGAGGACACGATGGCCAACAACGGCAGGGACGCGGTCCCGCAGGTGACGGAGAAGGCGCTCGCTGAGCGCGGGCGTGCGGTCGACGCCGCGATCCTGGCCATCGAGAAGCAGTTCGGCCGCGGCTCGATCATGAAGCTCGGCTCCCGGGAGCGTCAGGCCGTCGATTCGATCCCCACCGGATCCATCGCCCTGGACCTCGCGCTCGGGGTCGGCGGCATCCCCCGCGGCCGGATCTGCGAGATCTTCGGGCCCGAGTCCTCCGGCAAGACCACGGTCTGCCAGCACGTCATCGCGGAGGCGCAGCGCAAGGGCGGGATCGCGGCGTTCATCGACGTCGAGCATGCACTGGATCCCGCCTACGCCCGGGCCTGCGGTGTCAACGTGGACGAGCTGCTGGTTTCCCAGCCTGATACGGGCGAGCAGGCGCTGGAGATCACCGAGACGCTCATCCGTTCCGGGGGAGTGGACATCGTCGTCGTGGACTCCGTGGCGGCCCTCGTGCCGCGGGCGGAGATCGAGGGCGAGATGGGCGACAGCTTCGTCGGCATCCAGGCCCGGCTGATGAGCCAGGCGCTGCGGAAGCTGACGGGCGCGGTGAGCCGCTCCAACACGGCCCTGATCTTCACCAACCAGCTCCGCGAGAAGATCGGCGTCATGTTCGGCAACCCAGAGACGACGCCCGGCGGTCGCGCGCTCAAGTTCTACGCGTCCGTCCGCCTGGACATCCGCCGCGTCGAGACGATCAAGACCGGCACGGAGTCGGTGGGCAACCGGGTCCGCGTCAAGGTCGTGAAGAACAAGGTCTCGCCTCCGTTCCGCGTGGCCGAGTTCGACGTGATGTACGGGGAAGGCATCTCCACGGAGGGCGGGCTCCTGGACGTCGGCGTGGCGATGGACGTCGTCACCAAGACCGGTGCCTGGTTCACGTTCGGCGACACGCGCCTGGGCCAGGGTCGGGAGGCCTCCAAGGAGTTCCTCAAGGGCAACGCTGATCTCGCGGCCGAGATCGACCGCCGCATCCGGGCCAAGATGACGGACGTGGCCCTGCCGGTCGAGGGCATCGAGGAGGCCGAGTAGCGCCGGGGGTCAGGGCATGACCGAGGACCGGAGCGAGTCCAGGAGGCGTCCCCGGCCTCGCAAGCCTACCCCGTCGGAGCGCCGGGAGCGGCGCGGCACGATCGAGGATCTCGCCGAGGTGCTCGATGCCGGCGCCCGCTTCCTGGAGGCGAGGCCCCGGTCAATCGATGAGGTCCGGCGCAGGCTGGGCCGCCTTGGCTATCGCGCGGACCTCGTGGAGGCGGCCGTGACCCGGCTTGGGGACCTCAGGTACCTCGACGATGACGCGTTCGCGCGCGCCTGGGTCGAGTCCAGGGACCGGGCGAAGCCCCGCGGGGAGCACGCCCTCCGACGAGAGCTCGGGATCAAGGGCGTCGACCGCGCGCTGGTGGACGCGGTCCTCGCCGACCGGCGCGAGACGGCGCGCGTGCACGCCGCGGCGGGCGGGGACGAGGAGCCGGCCACGCCCGATGACGCCGCGGCGGAGCGGCTCCTGCGGCGGAAGCTGCCGGCCCTGCTTCGTGAGCCGGATCCCCGGCGCCGCCGGCAGCGGGCCTACTCTCTCCTTGCCCGGAGCGGCTTCGCGCCGGACGTGTGCTCGGCGGTGTCCCGGCGGGTGACCGACGCATCGGTTGAGCCCGGGGACGAGGACGGGGCGCCCGGCGAGGACTGACACGACCCGCCGAACCCGTCCAGCGCGCCGTGACGCCGCGTTCCGGGCAGACGATGTAGGCTGTGCCGTCAACCGGATGCGGACCTCAGGGCCGCCTCCGGGCGAGCCGCGGCCATCGGCCGGAACCCGGCGGAGCGTTCGTGTAGTCCGTCCCGTCCCGAGCCCAAGCGAACGCCGGTACCGCGTAGCCCGATCCTGTTTCTTGACAGCGCCTCCTGCCATTCACCAGGCCGGAGGGGAGGAACTGAAGATGGAGCTTGTCGTCGCAGGCGCGGCCCTGATCGCCGTTGTCGTCGGCGTGGCCGTGGGGTTCTTCGCCCGCGGTGTCTGGGCGAGCCAGACGGTCAAGGCCGCCCAGGACAAGGCGGCGCGCATCGTGGCCGATGCCCGGGCGCAGCAGAAGGACCTGATCCTCGAGGCGAAGGACGAGAAGCTGCGCCAGCAGCGCGAGACCGAGGACGAGGCGCGCGCCAAGCGCGGCGAGCTCCAGATCCTCGAACGACGCCTCCTCGCCCGGGATGCGCAGCTCGACCAGCGGGCGGACCTGCTCGAGGAGAAGGGCCGCAAGATCAACGACCGGGAGCGGGACATCGAGCGCCAGCGTGAGGAGCTCGGGCGCCTGAACCAGGAGCGAGTCGTGGCGCTCGAACGGGTGGCTGGCCTGTCCGCCGAGGACGCCAAGGGTCTCCTCATCGAGACCATCCGGGACGAAGCCGAGCACGACGCCGTCAAGCTCGCCCGGTCCATCGAGCGCCGAGCGCGGGACGAGGCGCAGGACAAGGCGCGCGAGATCATCGTGACGGCCATGCAGCGCGTGGCCGCGGACCACACGGCCGAGCACACCGTCACCGCGGTCCACCTGCCCAGCGACGAGATGAAGGGCCGGATCATCGGCCGCGAGGGACGCAACATCCGCGCCCTCGAGCAGGCGACGGGCGTGGACCTGATCATCGACGACACCCCCGAGACCGTCATCGTGTCGGGCTTCGACCCCGTCCGCCGCGAGGTCGCCCGCCTCGCGCTGACCAAGCTCATCGCCGACGGCCGGATCCACCCCGGTCGCATCGAGGAGGTCGTCGCCAAGGCGCGCGCGGAGGTGGATCTGGTGATTCGCCAGGCGGGCGAGCAGGCCGCCTACGATGCGGGCGTCCCTGGCCTGCCGCCCGAGCTGACCAAGCTCATCGGCCGACTCAAGTACCGCACCTCCTATGGGCAGAACGTGCTCGTGCACTCCGTGGAGACGAGCCACCTCGCGGCGATCATCGCGGCCGAGCTGGGCGCGGACGTCCAGGCGGCCAAGATCGGTGGCCTGCTGCACGACATAGGCAAGGCCGTCGACCACGAGGTGGAGGGTCCCCACGCGGCCATCGGCGCATCCATCGCACAGAAGCACAACCTGCCGTTCAAGATCGTCAACGGGATCGCCGCCCACCACCAGGAGGTCGAGTACGCCTGCCTGGAGGCGCCGATCGTCCAGGTAGCGGACGCAATCTCCGCCTCGCGCCCCGGCGCTCGGGGCGAGACGATGGAGACCTACGTCAAGCGCCTGGAGGAGCTCCAGGCCATCGCGGAGAGCTTCACCGGCGTCGACCGCTCGTTCGCCGTCCAGGCCGGCCGCGAGGTTCGCATCCTCGTCCACCCCGAGGAGATCGACGACCTGGCCGCCGGCCGGCTCGCCCGCGACATCGTCAAGAAGATCGAGGACAGCCTCACGTACCCGGGCCAGATCAAGGTGACGGTCATCCGCGAGACGCGGTCCGTCGAATACGCGAAGTAGGGGAGCGGCCCCGATGATCGGCCGCAGCCCTCACGCGGGTCTCGGCAACCCGCCGAACGGCGACGCGCCGCGCCCGCCCGGGGCGTGCCGGATCCTGATGATCGGCGACATCATCGGCAAACCCGGCCGGGTGGCCGTCGAGCATGTCCTCGCCGGCATCCGGGACGAGCGTGGGATCGACTTCGTCACCGCCAACGGGGAGAACGTGGCCGGTGGCATGGGGCTCACGCCCGCCACCGCCGAGACGCTCCTCGGTGCGGGCGTCGACGTGATCACCAGCGGCAACCACATCTGGGACAAGCGTGAGATCTACCCGTTCCTCGAGACGAACGACCGGGTCCTGCGCCCGCTCAACTACGGGACCCACGGCGTGCCCGGACGCGGTTGGGGCACGTACCACGCGCTCGACGGCAGCGAGATCGCAGTGGTCAACCTCCAGGGCCGGACGTACATGCAGCCGATCGACAACCCGTTCACGGACGCGGACCGGCTCCTGGACGAGGCCTCGGAGCCGCTGCCGCCCATCCGCATCGTGGACTTCCACTGCGAGATCTCGTCCGAGAAGACGGCCATGGGCCTGTACCTCGACGGGAGGGTCTCGGCCGTCGTCGGGACGCACACGCACGTGGTCACGGGGGATGAGCGGATCCTGCCCAAGGGAACCGCATACCAGACGGACCTGGGCATGACCGGGCCGCTGTGGAGCGTGATCGGGTTCGACCCGGCCACCGTCCTGCCGCGGTTCATCAACGCCCTTCCCACGAGGTTCGAGGTGAGCGACGGCCCCGTCGTCTTCAACGCCTGCCAAGTCGACGTGGATCCGGCCACGGGTCGCGCGCTGCAGATCGAGCGGATCCAGCGCGTCATCGAGATCTAGACGAGATCCGGACGTGAGCGTGCGTCCGGTGACCAGCTCGCCCGGGCCGGTCACCCTCGGGGAGGCCGTCGCTGACCTCCACACCCACACGCGGCGCTCCGACGGTGTCCTCGAGCCGTCGGAGCTGGTCCGCCAGGCGCACGCGGCGGGCATCCGCCTGTTGGCGATTGCCGATCATGACAACCTGGCGGCGTACCGTGAGCTCACCTCGCCCGGCGCGGAGCCGCTACCAGACGGCCTGGAGCTCGTCCCGGCCGTGGAGATCAACGCGGTCACCGGCGATTTGGGCCTGGACCTGCCGGACGGTGAGCTGCACGTCCTGGGCATCGGCGTGGACCCCTTGGACGACGCGTTCGAGGCCGCCATCGCGGCACAGCGCGGCGCCCGTCGGGCCCGGTTCGCGGCGACCGTGCTCCGGCTGCGCGAGATCGGACTGCCGGTGGAGCCGCACCTCGACCCGGCCGTTTTCGAGAGCGATGACGCGCTGGGCCGCCCGACGCTCGCGCGCGCGCTCGTCGCGGCCGGATTCGCGGAGAGCGTGGAGGACGCGTTCCGGCGGGTCCTGGGTCATGGTCGACCCGGGTACCTGCCGCGCACCGGCCTGAACCCCAGCGAGGCGATCCGGGCGATCCGCGCCGCCGGGGGTCTCGCGTCGCTGGCGCACTTCCCGGAAGCTCCGGATCGCCTGCCCCTGTTGCGCGACCTGATGGCCGAGGGCCTCGACGGCCTTGAGACGCACCACCGCAGCTTCGAGGCGGAGACACGCGCGGCGGCATCGGCCGCGGCGATCCACCTGGGCCTCGTGGAAACCGGCGGATCGGACTACCACGGTGACCTGGGGCCGTACGCTGAGACGCACGCCCTCCTGGTGATGCCCGACGCGCTGGTCGAGGCGTTGCGGACCGCTCTGCTCAGGACGCGTCGGCCACCGGCTCGTCCTTGACGAAGGTGGGGCGGAGCTTCACCGGCCGCTCGCGGCGGCGGCGAGCGGTGAGGTTCAGCGCCTCAACGAAGACCGCGAAGCCCATCGCCGCGTAGACGTATCCCTTCGGCATGTGCAGCCCCGCGCCGTCGGCCATGAGCGTGACACCGATCAGGAGCAGGAAGCTCAGGGCGAGCATCTTGACTGTCGGGTGCTCGTGCACGAACCGCGAGATGGGGCGCGAGGCGAACAGCATGACCCCGACGGCGATGACGATCGCCAGGACCATCACCGGGACGTCGTTCGCCATGCCCACCGCGGTCAACACCGAGTCGAGCGAGAACACGATGTCCAGCAGGATGATCTGGACGAGGACCTTGCCCATTGTCGCGGAGGTCCCGGCCGAGGCATGCGAACCCTCGCCCTCGAGCGCCTCATGGACCTCCGTCACGGCCTTCCAGATCAGGAACAGGCCGCCCAGGATGAGGATGAGGTCACGAACCGAGACTGGGTGATCCCCGATGGCGAACAGCGGCTGGGTGAGGCCGATGATCCACGAGATCGCCAGCAGCAGCCCGATGCGCATCCCCATCGCCAGCCCCAGGCCGATCGTCCGCGCGCGGTCACGGAGCTCCTCCGGCAGGCGCTGGACCAGCACGGAGATGAACACGATGTTGTCGATGCCCAGGACGATCTCCATGACGGTCAGGGTGAGCAGAGCGATCCATGCCTCGGGGCTCGTGATCCATTCCATGGGCGCCAGAGTACGGCGAACCGGTGCGGTTCCGCTGCCCTCGGAGCCCGAGGCACTACCATTACCCCACATGTCGTCCAGAGTGCTGCCCGTCCTCGCCGTAGCGGCGCCCGCGATCCCTGACGCCGGTCCGCGCGACCCGTTCGCGCCCGACGACGAGCGTCTGGCCGAGTTCCGTCCCGAGCTCCACTCACTCCCGTCGTTCTTCGTCTGGACGCTCGGCTGCCAGATGAACCGGAGCGACTCCGAGGAGATGGCCGGCCGCCTGCTGGCCGCGGGCTGCCCCGAGGCGCCCTCGATGGACGCTGCAGACCTGGTCGTCATCAACACCTGCGCCATCCGTGACGCGGCCGAGGCCAAGGTGGTGGGCCGCCAGGGGCACCTGGGCCGTCTGAAGGCGGCGAACCCGGGCATGCGCGTGGTGCTGACGGGCTGTTCCGTGCGGGAGTCGAACCGGACAGGGCTCGCGCGCCGGTACCCCGCCGTGGACCTGTTCCTCCGGCCGGACGAGGAGCCGGAGCTGGTCCACCGGCTCGGACTGGCGTCCGCCCAGGCGCCGGTGGGCGCGCCGGTGATGACCGCAGCCACGACGCTGGTGAAGGGTGCGGCGGTCTCGGATGCGTCGCACCTGGTGCGCGCGCGGGCCGATGCGGTCGCCGGTGGGGCGGTGAGCCGGGGGTCCGCGATCAGCGCCTGGCTGCCGATCATCTACGGCTGCGACAAGACCTGCACCTACTGCATCGTCCCGTTCAGCCGCGGCCCGGAGCGGAGCCGCCCGTTCGACGAGATCGTGGCCGAGGCGCGGATACTCGCGGCCGCCGGCTACCGCGAGGTCACGCTGCTCGGCCAGAACGTCAACAGCTACGGCCACGACCTGCCGGCCGAGGCGCGCTTTGCGCACGTCGTCACCGCGCGAACGGTCGGCCGGCAGCAGGATCGCGGGGCGCGACCGGATCTCGCGGAGCTGATTCGTGCAATCGACAGCCTCCGGGCCGTCGGTGACGACCGTGCGCCGGCGATCCCGCGCCTGAGGTTCGTGACCTCGCACCCGTGGGACCTCTCCGATCGGCTGATCGAGGCGATGCGGGACTGTCCCTCGGTCTGCGAGTCGCTGCACCTGCCCGTCCAGTCCGGTAGCGACACCATGCTCCGGCGCATGGGCCGCCAGTACACCGTTGGCCACTACCGCGAACGCCTCGCCCGCATCCGAGAGGCCGTGCCCGGGATCGCGCTGTCCACGGACGTCATCGTGGGCTTCTGTGGCGAGACCGAGGCCGAGTACGAGGACACGCTGCGCCTGCTCGAGACCATCCGGTACGACCAGGTCTTCTCTGCGGCCTACAGTGAGCGCCCGGGCACCCCGGCGACCCGTCTCGCTGACAACGTGCCCGCGGCCGAGAAGCGACGGCGGCTCGTCTCTCTGCTGGCCGTGCAGGAGGGGATCGGCCTGGAGCGGAACCGGGCGTGGCTCGGGCGCACGACCGAGATCCTCGTGGACTCCATCGTCCCGCCGCGGACGCACGACCACGAGGCCGAGGATGAGGCCGGCGGCACATCCGCGTCCCGGGATGCCTTCGCCCGCCTGCCCGGCGGAGTCGTCCACCTGCTCGGGCGCTCGCGCGAGAGCAAGCTCGTCCACGTCGCCGGGCCGCCGGAGCTGCTGGGGCACGAGGTCCGGGTGGCGATCGAGCATGCCGGACCCTATGCCCTCCGGGGGGCGCTCACCTGAGCCTCGCGCCGCTCGTCGTCATCGGCGGGCCAACCGCCAGCGGCAAGACGGGGCTTGCCATCGCGCTGGCGGAGCGGCTCATCGCCCTCGGCACCCCCGCGGAGGTGATCTCCGCGGATTCGCGGCAGGTGTACCGCGGTCTCGATATCGGCACGGCCAAGGCGACCGCCGAGGATCGGGCGCGGGTCGTCCACCACGGCATCGACCTTGTGGATGCCGACCAGCCGTACTCCGTTGCCGATTTCCGGGAGCACGCCCTGGGCGCCCTGGAGGCCCTGGGTGCGCGTGGCGGGGTCGGGATCCTCGCGGGCGGGACCGGGTTCTGGCTGCGGGCCGTCTTCCTCGGCATCGACACGAACGCGCTCCCCTCGGACGCGGCCGTCCGGGCCGCGATCGAGGCTGACCTGGCTTGCGACGGAGTGGCGGCCCTGGCCGATCGCCTGGCGGCGCTCGCGCCCACGCTGTCGGGGCGGACGGACCTGCGCAACCCGCGCCGCGTCGTGCGGGCCCTGGAGATCGCCACGCTCCAGGGCGACGCTCCGCTGCCGGAGCCCGTCGGCTACCCGGAGCAGGTCCTGGGCCTGCAGCTCGTCGTGGAGACGCCCGAGCACATCCGCCGCATCGCCGCCCGCGCCCGCGACCAGTTCGCTGCCGGCCTCGTCGAGGAGGCCCGCGCCTTGCGGGAGCGATTCGATCCCGCGCTGCCGGCCTTCTCCGCCATCGGCTACCGCGAGAGCTGGGCGGTTCTCGACGGCGAGATCACGCTGGACCAGGCGATCGAGCTCGACGCCCGCCGCAATGTCCTGTTCGCCAAGCGCCAGCGCACCTGGTTCCGCTCCGAGCGGACGCTCGCGGTTCTCGATGCCACCGGTGATCCGACCCCGGACGCCCTCGCGCGTCTCGCCCGGTTCCTTGGCGGGGTCTCGGGCGGCTGAGCCCTCCCGGTCCGGCGGCCTGCGGCAACCCACCCGGTATCCTTGCCGCCATGAGTCGAAGCGAACCCATCGACCTCGCGCCGTCCGTGGAGAAGGCGTTCCTGGTTGCCGTCGATACCGGTGACGATCCCGGCTGGGGCGCGGAGGACAGCCTGGCCGAGCTTGCCGCCCTCGCCGCCACCGCGGGTGCGGAGGTTGTCGGTGCCGAGTGGCAGAACCGCCGCCACGTCGATCCGAACTGGTACCTGGGTAAGGGCAAGGCCGAAGAGCTGCTCCAGGCCAGGTCCGAGACCGGATTCGACCTTTTGATCGCCGATGACGAGCTCAGCCCGGGCCAGCAGAAGAGTCTGGAGAACCTGCTCAACGTCAAGGTCATCGACCGCAGCCGGCTGATCCTGGACATCTTCGCCCTGCATGCGCAGACCCACGAAGGCCGCCTCCAGGTGGAGCTCGCGCAGCTCGAGTACCAGCTGCCGCGCCTGACCCGTCTCTGGACGCACCTCTCGCGCACCGGTGGCGGGATCGGCACCCGGGGCCCTGGCGAGTCCCAGCTCGAGACGGACCGGCGGCTCATCCGGGAGCGCATCAAGAAGATGAAGGAGCGCGTCGAAGGCGTTCGCCAGCAGCGCCAGACCACGGCTCGTGGTCGCGACCGGCGCCTGTACCCGACGGTCGCCATTGTCGGCTACACGAACTCAGGCAAGTCCACGCTCCTCAACGCCCTGGTCGGCAGCGAGGTCGCGAAGGCCGAGGACAAGCTGTTCGCGACCCTTGATCCCACCTCGCGCCAGGTGAAGCTGGGCGACGGCCAGACGGCGATCGTCACCGACACCGTGGGGTTCATCCACAAGCTGCCGCACCAGCTGGTCGACGCCTTCCGCGCCACCCTGGAGGAAGTCACCCGCGCCGACGTACTGATCGAGGTGGTGGACGCCTCCGACGGCCACGCGCCGGAGCACCGCGCCACGGTCCGGACGGTCCTCGAAGAGCTGGGCGCGGGTGACAAACCGCGCCTCGCCGCGTTCAACAAGGCGGACCTGCTGTACCCGGGTGCCGACGGCGACAAGCCCGCTCCGGCCGTTTCCGGCAGCGTCCTGATCAGCGCGGTGACCGGGTTCGGGCTGGCCACACTCCGCGCGGAGGTGGCCGCACTGCTGGCGTCGCTGTGGGAGGACGTGGACGTCGCCGTTCCGTACTCGGAGGGCGAGCTGCTGGCGCGCGTGCGCGAGCGCGGGACGGTGGAGCTCGAATACGGCAACCGGGATGTGCGGGTGACCGGGCGCATGGCCCCCGCGATGGCCGGCGAGCTGCGTGCGGTCGCCGAGCGCTGGCAGGTCGCTCTGGCGGGCGACGGCTCGGCAACCTGACCGTGGACCACGTCGCCGTGGACCGCGCCGAACGCTTCCCATACGTGCGCCGCGCCGGGACGGGCCGCCTTCCGGGTGACCGGCGCCTGACCTGGACCGTGGCGGACGGCCGTCGCGGCCGTCGATGGCGCGCGATCACGACGTCCGGGGACCGGCTGCTGCACGGCCTGCTGCTCGAGGTGGCGCCCGACGGCACGCTGGCGAAGCTGGAGGTCGCGGCGCCCGGCGGCCTGATCACGCTGCACCCGGAGGCCGACGCCTCGATGCTGCACGGGAACGTCGTGAGCGCGGCGGGGATCGCCCATGTCGCGCTTCCGTGGTCGCCGGCGCACATCCTGATGGTCGACGCGTCGCCGGTGACGGGTGCGGTGGCCGCGGCCCGGCTGGGAAGCCGGCTCGGGGTGGGGGAGGGGATCTCGGTGCCGGCGGTCGAGGTGAGCGATTCCCTGGCGATTCGCCAGGCGACGTGGCGGGTCGCGCGGACCGGCGCACGGCGGTGGCGCCTCCTGGCGGCCGACGGGGGACCGTCCGTGCTGCTGGAGCTGGACGACGACGGCGTGCCGACGGGGCTAGATGCCGCCGGGGAGTGGCCCCTGGATCTCGCGCCCGAGCCGTAGGGGAGGGCCCCGGCGTGGACGCGGTGTGGACAACCGGGGCAACTCCGGCTCGGCTCCCCGATTCTGGTGGACAAGTTCGTTGTGGCCGCCCGCAGTCGCAGCGTAGTATCCGTATTGCCTGAAGGGGCGGTTCAACCGAAAGCGGACTCGCTGGTGCTTGCATCGACGGGGACGGGGACGGAGCCAACGGTTCCTTCGGGCGTTTTGTTGTGCCCGGTCCGCCGTCCCCGGCTCGTCCCTCGTGCCGATCACGGCGCGAACATCTCCGGAGAGTGAACAGGGGATGCGGGCATCGACGGTGGTGGCCGGCGGCGGACCGGCCCTCCTAGTGCTCGCCGCGCTGATCCCCGGGCTGCGCCCGATCGTGGCGATCACCCTCGCGCTTGGGTGGGTGGCGTTGCGGCTCCTGGGCCGACAGGAAGCCCTCGCTTGGGCCGCCACGCTGCCCGTGGCGGTGCCGCTGGTCTGGCCTTGGGTCCTCGGTTCGGACCTCCCGCTGGGCGAGGCCGCGTGTGCCGCGCCGTTCTCGGAGATCGTGGTGCGACGGCTGGTCATCGCCGCCGCTGGCCTGGGGCTGGCCGTGCTTGTCACGGTCGTGCACCGCGTGGGGGTCGCGGAGCTGGGGCTCCGGCGCCCCGGGCGCGCGGACCTCGCGCTGGCGCTCGGCGGCGTCGTCGTCCTCGGCATCGGCGGCACGGCTATCGGCCCGGTCATCGCCGGGCCCTTCTTCGGCCGGATCGAGTTCGCCATCCCCGTCGGCGCCATCGTGCCCGCCCTCCTGTTCGGCATCGCGAATGGCGTCCTGGAGGAGGTGGCCTACCGCGGCATCCTGCAGGCCGTCCTGGGGAGGCTGGTTCCGGTGACCGCGGCGATCGCGTTCCAGGGGCTCGTGTTCGGGATCGTCCATGCGGGCCCGGAGGTCGTCGCGCTGCTCCCGGTGCACATCGCCATGCTCTCCGCGGTCGGCATCGCCGCTGGTATCGCGCGGTGGAGGTTGGGCTCGCTGTGGATCCCGATCGGCGTCCACGTGGGGGCGGACATCGCGCTGTACCTCGGGCTTGCCTGCCGGGCGACACCTTGACGGCTTGAAGTCAACGCGGTATTACTTCTATCAGTAAGAACAGGAGGCGAGACCGTGCGCATCACGTCGAAGGGACAGGTGACCATCCCGCAGGCCATCCGGGAGCTGGCAGGGTTCCTGCCGAACACCGAGGTCGAGTTCATCGTGGACGGCGACCTCGTGATGCTCGTGAAGGCGGCCGAGGCTCGTCGGCCCACCCGGGGCGAGCTCGTCATCCGCCACCTGCGGGCACATCCGGCTCGGACGCGCATGACCACGGACGAACTCATGGCCCTCATGCGGGGTGAAACATGACCCCGGTCCTCGTGGACACGAACGTCCTTGTGGACATCCTCACGTCAAACCCGGTGTGGGCTCCGTGGTCAGCCGCCGCGATCGCGGACGCAGCCGAGGAGGCCGTACTGGTCATCAATCCCATCATCTACGGCGAGGTGTCCGCGACTTACCTGACCATTGAGGCACTCGACGACGCCTTGGATCCAGGCCTCTTCCGTCGGGAGGACCTCCCGTACACTGCGGCGTTTCTCGCTGGCCACTGCTACCTGGACTACCGCCGCCGCGGTGGAAGCAGGCGATCGCCGCTGCCGGACTTCTACATCGGCGCACATGCCGCGGTTGCCGGCTACCGGCTGCTCACGCGCGACGCGTCGCGCTACCGCACGTACTTCCCGACTCTCGAGCTGATCGCCCCGGAGTAGGGGAGGCCTTGCACTTGCGACACATGTTGTTGCATACTACAACCCACGCATGACGGAGCAGCCCGATGATGATCACCGTACCGGAAGCTGCACGACGCACGGGACGTCACCCCGAGACGATCCGGCGCTGGATTCGCGAGGGTCGACTTCGGGCATCGAAGGTCGGTACGCAGCACGTGATCGACGAGCGTGACCTGGGAGAGCTGCTCGGCGTTGCTGCGGAAGCCGCTGGGACGCCGGCCGAGTGGCGGACGACCTTCTGGGGCGCCCCGATGCCCAATGTCGTCGTCGCCGTGCGGCGCTCGCGGCAGGGACACTAGACGTGCGGTTGGTGGTCGACGCCAGCGTTGCCACGGAAGCCTGTCTCGCCGGCGGGGGACTTGGTCCGCTCTCGGGGCACGAGCTCCTCGGGCCGCCGCTGCTGCTCTCTGAGTCCGTCTCGGTGATCCGCGAGCTGAGCTGGCGAGGCGCGATCCCTCCCGAGCACGCGCGCGCAAGCCTGGTGCGCCTGCTTGCCCTCCCCATCCGGATCCTGGTGCCCGACGGCCACCATCTGCGTGCCGCCGAGATCGCCGAGTCACTCGGGTGGGCGAAGACCTACGACGCCGAGTACGTGGCGCTCGCGATGGCGACGGAGGCGTCCGTCGTCACCCTGGACCACAGGCTGCACCGTGGCGCCGGACGCATGGTGCAGATCATGGGGCCGGCGGACATTCCGGCCGCTTGACCCTGCCACTGTGCCCGCATACGGTGCCGGCGATGTGGCCGAGGTCGACGACCATCTCGACCCGGATGAGACCGTCGTGTTCGATCGCGAGGACGTCCCGGCCTGCGCCATCGACCGCCTGGTCGCCGGGGGCCGCGCCCGTCCGGCCATCCGGCGGCTTCCGTTCCCGGACCCCGTGCCCGCGGGTGGGGAGACAATCGGCCCTGGCCGAGCTCCTGGGGGAGCGTGCCGACGATCCTCGATGAGCGTCCGGCTGGCATCCTCCCGCCGCCGACCCTTCGGTCGCTGGACACGATCCACGTGGCATCGGCGCTGGCGGTCGCTGCAGACCTCGACGCGTTCGTCACCTTCGATGCGCGTCAGGCCGCCGCGGCCACCGCTGCGGGTCTGCCGGTCGAGATCCTCGCCTGAGACTTCACGACGACCCAGGTCCCGGTGTCCGACGTGATCGTCTCCGTCGGCAACATCGTCATCGGCCGGACGATCGCGGGCGTCTCCTGGCCGCTCACGGGCTGTCTGCGGCACTTCCGATAAGGTGAGTTATGTCTCCTTGACGCGCGACGATGAGAAACGCCGTTTCAGATCGTTCGTTGAGGTTCTTCGCCGAGTTCTATGTCTTCTGGGCGAATGTCATCGCTCACGAGCGGTAGTCCTGGGTCGGCGGAACTTTGCCGATTGGCAACGATCTCCAGCAACGCGGACGTGTCGATCGAGCGCCTCGGCTGGGTCGCGGTGCGGCTGTTCTACCGGGTCAACGGCCACGACATCCGCCCCGCGCCGGACGAGGCGTTCGACCTGATCGTATCCATCGCCGGCGGACGCCTCCACGACGTGACCTCGATCGCCGACCGGCTTGCGTCGTGGCGCCAACCGCGCCGTCTGTAGCCGCCGCTCATCCCGGCTCGACGGCGAACGGGTTCCGGATCCGGACGCCACCGATCTTGCGCCCGGCCTGGAGATCCTCGCTGAGGAGCAGGCCGGCACCCGCGATCCTCGCTGCCTCGACGATGAGCGCGTCCCAGAACGAAAGCGTGTGATCCTCCTCGAGGACCGAGGCAGCGACGATGATCGACGGATCGATGGTGATCACCCGCCACGCACTGTAGACATCAACGACCTCACGAGCCTCGCTGCGTGACATCGGGACGGCCAGCTTGCGCGTCGCGACGACGTAGAACTCCTGCAGGACCTGCGTGCTGATCGCCCCAGTGCCGTCGGCCCACAGTCGCTCCAGGGCGTCCCGCGCGATCGGGCGCTTGACCGTCTCGGAGGCGTCGTGCGCGTAGAGGAGGACGTTCGTGTCGACGAACGTCACCTCCGGCGTGCTCATCCCTTCCAGCGGTCATAGAGCTCGTCGCGGGTCCAGGCACGACCGCCATGCCTGGTGGCGCCGTCGAGCAGCTCCCCCGCTCTCCGGCGGGCATCCTCATAACGCTCGTCCTGTGCCACCAGCGCGTCCAGCTGGCGGGCCACCATGGCGCTGACGGAGGTCCCCCGCCGCGCCGCAACGACGCGAGCGCGACGGATGACGGCATCATCGAGTTGCAGGGTGAGGTTCCGTTTGCCCATCGCGTGTTCTCCGCAGTAGTTTGCGTGGACCACAGTCTATCACGTGGTCTTTCCTAGATCCACAGCACTCCGGTAGATACGTCCTTGCGCAAGTACGCAATTCATCGCTACTCTACGTACATGCCGGGCCGTGGTCGATCCGTTGTGGTCGACCGGACCCCGGCAATGGACGTGAGCAATCGCGACCCTTCTGGGATGACCGTCGAGCGCAGACATGACGAGGTTCGAACCGTGGAGATGATCATCGACTTCCCCGGAGGCGCGCGTGTGGACGCGCACTTCGGCAGCTTCGTCGTCCCGACCGATCAACCTGCGTCGGGTGGCGGCGAGAGTTCGGCCCCGACGCCGTTCGCTACCTTCCTGTCGACGATCGGGACCTGCGCCGGCATCTACGTGCTGGGCTTCTGCCGGCAGCGCGGGATCTCGGCGGAGGGCATCCGCCTCGTCCAGCGGATGCAGGTCGACCCGGCCACCCACCTGGTGAGCGACGTGCAGGTCACGATCGAGCTGCCGAAGGGGTTCCCGGAAAAGTACGCGGACGCGGTCGTCCGCTCGGCCGAGCAGTGCGCGGTCAAGAAGCACTTCGAGCACCCGCCGGTCATCCGCGTGGACAGCAGCCTCGCGAGCTGACCCGGACAACCGGAGAGAGACCACGCGGGCACCGGTCCTCCAACGCGGGGCCGATCTTCCGGAGGTCGCGGCCGCAATCTGACCGAGAAACCCCGGACGTGCGATGATCGGGGCAGGCGCAGCCGGGCAGAGGACGCGTAAGGAAGCGTTGCCGGGCGGCACGGAACGACAGCTCGCGGCACTTCGCGGGCCACCGGTAGACCGCCACTGGCGCCGCGACCACGCTCCGTGTGCTGACACGAGCCCCTACCACGCCCGTCCCGGGCCCGACGAACGCGAGACTCACCACGTTTCGCTCCGGAGCTCACGGGTCCGGCAGAACGCGTGCGCTCCGGCGCACCTGGAGTCACCTTGACCTTCTCGAACCTCGGCCTCTCGGCCAAGCTTCTCGCCACCGTCGCGCGGGAGGGCTACACCGAGGCCACCCCCGTCCAGGCCCAGGCCATCCCGCTGGTCCTCGCCGGTCGCGACGTCCTCGCCGCAGCCCAGACGGGCACCGGCAAGACGGCCGCCTTCACCCTCCCGGTTCTGGAGCTCCTCGCAAAGAACGCGAGCTCCAGCCCCAGCCCGGCCCGTCACCCGATCCGCGCACTCGTGCTCACGCCGACCCGCGAGCTCGCGATGCAGATCGACGAGAGCGTGACCACGCTCGGCAAGGGCACCAACCTCCGCTCGACCGTCGTGTACGGCGGCGTGCCCCAGGGCCCGCAGGTCAAGGCGCTGTGGGGCGGCGTCGAGATCCTCGTCGCCACGCCGGGCCGCCTGTTCGACCTGATCGGCCAGAAGGCCGTCAACCTCAACCAGGTCGAGATCCTCGTGCTCGACGAGGCCGATCGCATGCTGGACATGGGCTTCATCGACGACGTGCGCAAGGCCATCGCCCTGCTCCCGCGCGGCCGGCAGACGCTGCTGTTCTCGGCCACGTTCTCGGACGCGATCCGCAAGCTTGCCCGCGAGTTCCAGACGGACCCGGAGATCGTCCAGGTGGCACCGCGCAACGCGACCGCCGACAACCTGACCCAGGTCCTGTACCCCGTGGACGCGGACCGCAAGGCGGACCTGCTGATCCATCTCGTCAAGCGCGACGGGATCGAGCAGGTGCTGGTCTTCACCCGGACCAAGATCGGCGCCAGCCGGCTGGCCGCGTATCTCGACCGCCGTGGCGTGCCTGCAATCGCGATCCACTCCGACCGGACGCAGGGAGAGCGCACCCGTGCCCTCGAGGCCTTCAAGCAGGGCGAGGTGGTCGCGCTGGTGGCCACGGACGTTGCGTCGCGCGGGCTCGACATCGACGCCCTGCCGCACGTCGTGAACTTCGACCTTCCGTTCGAGGCGCAGGACTACATCCACCGCATCGGCCGGACGGGCCGCGCCGGCGCATCGGGGACGGCCATCTCGCTCGTCTCCCCCGAGGAGGTGCAGGCGCTGCGCGCCATCCAGCGCCTGCTCAAGCGCGCGATCCCCTGCCAGGTGGTCGAGTCGTTCCTGCCGGCCGGCGCGTCCGCCGCCTAGGTTGGGCAGTCGTCCGTCTCGGCCCGCGAGGCCGTGGGACGCGGTAGCCGCTAATCGTCGAGGACGAACGTCACCAGCATGTTGACGCGGTAGTTGACGATCTTGCCGCCCTCGACCTCCACCTGCTGCTCCTTGACCCAGGCGCCCTTGACCCCGCGGAGCGTCTTGCTCGCGCGCTCGATTCCCACCCGGATTGCGTCCTCGAAGCTCGTCTCCGAGCGGCTGGTGATCTCCGTGACTCGGCCGACCGACGACATGTCCGTGGCTCCTTCCAACCAGTTGCGCGACCACTCGGGTCGACAGCGTCAGGTTACTCCCGCGCCGGGCCCCGCAACCGCGGTCTTCGTGCGACCATCCTGGGAGCACGCATTCGGGCCTGATTTAGGACGGAGATCTATGACGGCACAGACGATCACTGAGGTCGAGGCACACGCGGCCCACAACTACCACCCGCTGCCGGTCGTCCTCTCCCGCGGCGAAGGCGCCTGGGTGGAGGATGCCGACGGACGCCGGTACCTCGACCTGCTCGCCGGCTATAGCGCGCTCAACTTCGGGCACCGCCATCCGCGCCTCGTCGCGGCGGCGGAACGGCAGCTGGGGCGTCTCACGCTCACCAGCCGTGCGTTCCACAACGACCTGTTGGGGACGTTCGCGGCAGAGCTCTCAGCGCTGTGCGGCATGGACATGATCCTGCCGATGAACACGGGGGCCGAGGCGGTCGAGACCGCGCTCAAGATGGCCCGCAAATGGGGCTACGAGGTGAAGGGCGTGCCCGAGGACAGGGCCCGGATCATCGTCTTCGGCGGCGGCTTCCACGGGCGCACGATCACGATCGTGAGCTTCTCGGACGACCCCGTCGCGCGCGCCGGCTTCGGCCCGTTCACGCCGGGGTTCGTGAGGGTTCCCTACGGCGATGCCGCGGCCCTTGCCGAGGCGATGGACGAGGACACGGTCGCGGTCCTGCTCGAGCCGATCCAGGGCGAGGCGGGTGTGATCATCCCGCCCGACGGGTTCCTCCGCGACGTCCGGCGGCAGTGCACCGAGAACCGCGTGCTGATGCTCGCGGATGAGATCCAGTCGGGCCTCGGCCGATCGGGTGCGACGTTCGCCTGCGACCACGAGGGCGTGCTGCCGGACGCGTACATCCTGGGCAAGGCCCTGGGAGGCGGGATCCTGCCGGTCTCGGCGGTCGTGGCCAGGGCCGAGGTGATGGCGGTCTTTCGTCCGGGCGAGCACGGCAGCACCTTTGGCGGCAACCCGCTCGCGTGCGCGGTCGGGATCGAGGTCGTGAGGATGCTCGAGACCGGCGAATTCCAGGCGCGCGCCCGCGAGCTGGGGGCCGTCCTTCGGGATCTCCTCGACGCCCTGCCGCGCGATCGCATCTCGGCGGTCCGCTCACGCGGGCTGTGGGCGGGGATCGACGTGGTGGGCCGGACGGGGCGCGAGGTGTGCGAGGGGCTGATGCGGCGGGGGGTGCTCGCCAAGGACACCCATGGCGCGACGATCCGGCTGGCGCCGCCGCTGGTCATCGAGCGCGCTGACCTCGAATGGGCGATCGAGCAGCTCCACCAGGAGCTCGCGTCCTGAGCCTCTAGGCCACCGCGACCGGACGTTCGATGGCGGCGTCCGGCATGAACCGCCGGTCGACGAGGACCCTGATGACGTAGGTGATCTCGAGGCCGGCGCCGTCGAACGAGGGGGCGATGCCGGACGGGAGGGCGAGGGTGACCTCCGCGGTGCCGGCCCGGAGGGCGTCCGAGCCGCTGGTGGCGACGGCCACGATGCTCTCGGCGCCGTTGGGCGCGTTCGTGCGACGGTGCAGCTCGATTCGTGCCGGTCCGCTGGGAGCCCCGGGCCACGCGGCACGGATCCCGAGCGCGGAGCCAGGAGCCGCCGGCAGCGGCGTCGTGACGGACAGCGTCGCGCCATTCACGTCCACGCTGCCCAGCAGGGCCAAGCCGCCCTGCCTGCCCACGCCGGCCCGGATGAGGTCCGGGTGCTGGGCGACGGGCAGGAGGATCGCCACGAACGCGTCATCGCCCATGGCGATGTCCCAGCGCGCTTCCAGGGCCCACGCGACGATCGCCTCGCCAAGATGGGCGCTCGGCGGACCCAGGCGCGGGGCCGGGACCTGGAACCGCGTCTCGAACGCCTGGCCGGCAGCCAGGACTGCCGGGATGACCGGGGTCATGAAGGCGTCCTCGACGAACAGGCTTCCGTTGGCCTCCACCCAGTTCTCGGTACGGCTGGTGTTGTTGCCGGTGTCGTGGGTGACGCTCTTCCGCTCCTCGACAAGGCGCAGTCCCACCAGGCGCAGGGCGGCCTTCCGTGCCGAGATCGCCTCCCGGACCACCAGGCGCAGGGTCCCCTCGATCCCCTCCCCCACCCGGACCGGACCGTCCAGGACGAACTCCCCGTCCACCTTGCCGGACGAGCGGCGCAGGAGATCCTCGGCCCCGATGCCGTGGAGTGGGTGCGAGCCCTCGCCACCGGCAAGACGCGGGCCGTTCGCCGCATCGAAGGGCTCCGGGCAGTGGCCCTGGTACCTCGTGAACCCGAAGCCGCCACCACCGAACGAGATCGAGACCATGTCGTCCTCCATGTGCTCTGGGACCGCTGGTCGGGGCCGGAAGAGCGGCCAGCGGTCGCGAGGACCGGTCAGCGCCCGGACAGCAGCCGCCCGATGTTCCGGACCGCCTGGTCGAGGGCCTTGTCGACCTCGGCGGTGGCGGCATCGTCGCCGATATGGAGCCGGATCGTGACCGCGGACGTGCTGGCCGTCCCGGCCGCTACCGTGATCGAGCCCGCGTAATCGCCACCCGGAAGGCCCCACTCGACGCGGCGCGCAGTCCTGTCGGCGAAGAAGCGCGCCTCGCCGGCGTGGTTCCGGGCGTGCGTCTCGGCCTCGGCTCCGGCCTCCAGGTCGCCGTCGACCACCGTCGTTTCCTCGAGTCGCATCGTGGTCACGTATTCCGGCAAGTGCTGCGGATCCGCGAAGAAGGCGAACGCGCTGTCCGCGCCGACGCCGACGGTCGTGCTCCGCTCGAAGTCCGCCATGTCCGCCCTCTCTCGGTTGTCCTCTCTCTCGGTCGTCGTCGAGCCGCGGCTCGAACAGGATGCACGACCATGATGCCCTGTGTGTCCGCATGCCTCACCGTCCCCGTGCAGCACGCCGCGCCTTCGCCCGCCGGACCGCTATGCTGCGAATCATGGACGTCATCGGATCGAGCCCTGCTGCGCCGCCCGAAACCGGTGACTCCGTGCTGTCGCCCGAAACCGACCCGCCGGTGCCCCAGACCCGCCGTCCGCACCGCCGCGTGTTCACCGCAGCCTTTGTCCTGGGCCTCGGGGCCGTGGTCGCGGTCTCCGGGGCAGGAGTCGCGGCGTGGGACGCCGGCTATGACGGACGAGTCCTGCCCGGTGTCCATGTCGGGAGCGTGGACCTCTCCGGGCTCGACCGCCCGGGCGCCGCCAAGACCCTGGCTACGGCGTTCCCCTTCGACACAGGCCGCCTCGTGCTGCGCACGCCGGACGGCGACATCGCGATCTCCTTTGCCGACTTCGACCGGCGCGTGGACGCCGATTCCCTGGCTGACGAGGCGTTGCGAGCGGGCCGCGTTGGCGGCGTCATCGAGCGCGCCATCGGCGAGGTCCGCCAGGCCCTCCAGGGAACCACGATCGCGCCGAGGCTCGACCTGGATGCAGCCGCGCTGACCGCGGCGGTCACGGCGGCCCTGCAGACCCTGGAGCGGTCGCCGGTCGATTCCACCATCCTGATGACGCCCGACGGCCCGGTCACGACGCCCGCGGCACCGGGGCGGACTGCGGACGCAGGCCCGGTGCTGGCCGCGGCGCTGGCGGCCGTGCGGGCCATGGACGCGCCAGTCGAGGTCGTGGTGCCGGTCGAGGCGGTCGCCGTCCGGCCGCAGCACGACGACACCGCGGTCGAGCTCGCGAGGTTGCAAGCGGAACGCATCGTCGGCGACATCGTCATCGTATGGGGCAACAAGACCTGGACCATCGGCGCGGCGACTGTCCGCAGCTGGGTGCGCTTCGAGAGCCGGCCCGACGGCTCCTTCTCGACGGTCGTCGACACCTCGCAGATCACCGGAACCCTCGATGACGTGGCGAAGGCCGTCCTGCGCAAGCCGGTGTCGGCGACGTTCCTCAAGGACCGGAGCGGGAAGGTCATCGGGGCCGTCGCCGGGAAGGACGGGCGAAGGCTGGACGTGGAGCGCACGGCCGCGAGGATCGCTGCCGAGCTCGCGAGTCGCGCCGACGGCCGCATCTTCACCCCGGTTCGGGTCGCCAACGCCAAGGTCCCGCCCAGGCTCACGACCGAGGATGCCGGCAGGACGGCGCCGCTGATGACGAAGCTCGGGACCTGGACCACCTGGTTCCCGATCAACGACAGGAACTACTTCGGCGCGAACATCTGGCGACCTGCGCAGATCATCCACGGCACCGTGCTCAAGCCTGGCCAGCGCTTCGAGTGGTGGAGCGGAATCGGTCCGGTGAGCAGCGCTCGCGGGTTCGGGCCCGGCGGCATCATCCGGGGCAGCTACACGGATCCCACCGGTGCCCTCGGCGGCGGCATGTGCTCCAGCTCGACGACGTTGTTCAACGCGGCGCTCCGCGCGGGCCTCATGATCAACGCCCGGGCCCAGCACAGGTACTACATCAACCGCTATCCGCTGGGCCTCGATGCCACGGTCTCGATCATTGGCCGAAGCGTGCAGACGACGTCGTTCACCAACGACACGAAGCACCCGGTCTACATCCGGGGGATCCGGACCCGCGGCGCGGGCGGGCGCGGCTACGTGACCTACGAGATCTGGGGCGTCTCCGACGGTCGCACGGTGGCGATCGGGCGGCCGGTGGTCACGAACGTCCGCAAGGCGATCACGAAGGAGGTGATCGTCGACACGCTGCCGCCCGGCGTCCGGGAACAGACGGAGTACCCGTCCAACGCGATGGACGTGTCGGTGACCAGGGTGGTGCGCAACGCGGGGGGCACGGTGATCCGCCGGGACACCTTCGTCTCGCATTACGTACTCTGGAACGGCGTGATCGAGGTCGGCCGCCGGCGCTAGCGCCAGCCACCCGCCGGACGGTGGATCAGGCCGCGCGGGGGATCAGGCGCGCACGGCCTCGGCGAACTGCAGCCGGTACAGGCGGGCGTACAGGCCGTCGCGCGCCAGCAGCTCCTCGTGCGTTCCCAGCTCAACCAGCCAGCCGTCGTCCAGGACGGCGATCCTGTGGGCCAACCGGATGGTGGACAGGCGGTGCGCGACGATGATCGTGGTGCGCCCGACCTTGAGGCGATCGAGGGCCTCCTGGACCAGGCGCTCCGACTCGTTGTCGAGGGAGCTCGTGGCCTCGTCCAGGAGCAGGATCGGAGGGTCCTTGAGGATCGCGCGGGCGATCGAGATCCGCTGCCGCTGGCCTCCCGACAGGCGGGACCCGCGGTCCCCCACCAGGGTGTCGTAGCCGTCCGGGAGCGCGGTGATGAACTCGTGCGCGTTGGCCGAGCGAGCCGCTCCCACGATGTCCTGCTCGGTGGCCTCAAGGCGACCGTACCGGATGTTGTCACGGACCGAGCCGCCGAACAGGACCGCCTCCTGGGGCACGAGGCCGATACGCTCGCGCAGGCTGGCGCTGGTCACCTCGCGCACGTCGCGGCCGTCGATGCGGATGGCGCCCGTGGTCGTGTCCCACAGGCGCGGAAGAAGCCCGAGCAGCGTCGTCTTGCCGGCGCCCGAGGGACCGACCAGCGCCAGGACCTCGCCTGGCGCGATGCGCAGGCTGACATCCGTAAGGACTGGCTTCGCCCCGTCGTAGGCGAAGGTGACCGCGTCCAGCTCGATCCGCCCGTCCACCCGGCCGATCGCAACCGCGTCCGGAGCATCGACGATCGTCGGACGCAGGTCGATGAGCTCGAACACCCGGGTCACCGCGCCCGTCCCCTCCCGGAACTGCCCGTAGAGGCTGGCGATGGTTGCCAGGCTGGCTCCGATCGTGATGCCGTAGAGCAGGAACCCGGTCAGAGTCCCGATCCCCAGGGTGCCATCGATCACCTGGTGCCCGGTGTACCAGAGCAGCACCGCGACCGCGCAGAACCCCAGGAACCCCATCACGGCACCAAAACCGGCCCGCCACAGCGCCAGCCGCGTGCCCGCGCCCACCACGCCTGCCAGGTCCCTGCCGTACCGGTCCACCTCGAAGGCCTCGCGGACGTAGCTCTCCACCACGCGGATCCCGGACAGCGCCTCCTCGGCGGTGACGGTGCTCTTGGCGATGGCGTCCTGGACCTCGGTGCTGACGCGCTGGAGCGGGCGCCCGAAGACGATCGCGACGGCGATCAGGACCGGTGCGAGCACGAGGACGACCGCGAGGAGCGTCGGGCTCAGGATGAACAGGATGACCACGGCTCCGACGAGGCCGATGAGCGACGAGAGCAGGGTCGTCGTCGTCTGGGTGAGCATCGTCCGGATGAGGGTCACGTCGCTGGAGAGCCGGGAGATCAGCTCCCCGACGCGATGGCCGCCGTGGAAGTCGAGCGACAGGGTGACGAGGCGCTCGAACAACTCGCCGCGGAGGCGTGCAACCATGCGCTCCCCCACCACGCCAAGGAAGTAGCCCTGGACGAAGCCGCCCAGCGCCTGGGCCACGAACAGGACTACCAGCCCGCCGATCAGCCGGTCGAGGCCCGCCGCATCGCCCCCCACCACGACCGCCGAGACGAGCCCGGCGACGACCAGCGGCACGAGGAGCGCGAGACCGGACCCGAGCACCAGCCCGGCCAGGGCGACGAAGAACGGCCGAAGGTGGGGACGGAGATAGGCGAACAGGCGACGCCACGGGATGCCGCCGAGGTTGCGAGCCCGGCGCGCAAGATCGCCGACACCGGGCGGCCCCACGCCCGGTGCCCCAGCGTGTGCCCCGACGGGCGGCTGCGCGTCCATGCGTGGATCATGGCATGGCGCGCAGGATCAGTCCCTTGCCGATTGCCGTCAGCGTCAGGGTATCCGCCTCGATCTGGTAGGCCACCTCGCCCGCGAGCACCGCCGTGACGGCGGCCTCCACGGACATCGCCGGCTCCGCGCAGGCCATCTTGGTCATGGCGATCGGCCCGAAGGTGATCGTCCCGCCCGACACCGCGGCCTGGCCGCTGCCGCGGTTGCAGCCGGGCTCGACCGCCACCGCGCCGTCCGCGAAGGTGAGCGCCGCGATGACGCCGACCGGAAGGGTGCCGACGGTGTCACCCGCGACCACGCTGTCCACGACCCACCGGGTGCCCAGCAGCGGCCGGTCCGGGTTCACCACCTCGCGATCCACCAGGGTGAGGGTGACCCCGTCCTTGTCCAGGGTGAGGGTGTCGCCGTCAAGCGTGATCCCCGCCCCGGAGACGAATGCGGAGATCCACTGGTCCTGGGCCATCAGCGGCTCGGCGCACGCCATCTCGGTCATGCTCATCTGGCCCGTCACCAGGCGGCCGTCCACGATCTGGTAGGCGCCGCCCATCGAGTTGCACCCCGCGTTCATGGCGAGCGTGCCTCCCTGGAACGAGAGCCGGACCTGTGAGCCCGCGACCAGGCTGTGGCCCGTGCTGGCCGTGGAGAGGAACGTCCGGCCGTCGAGGGCGGGGGGCGGGTCGGCACTGGGCGCAGGTGACGAGGACGGCGAGGCGGCGGAGCCTCCGCAGGCGGCGAGAGCGAGGGCGGCCGCCAGGGTGGCGGTCAGGATGGGTAGCAGGCGCATGTCGGTCACCTTGGCGTTCGAAGTTGATGGTCCGAGGATGGTGCGGGCGTTCGTCCGGGCGCGCCCGGGGCCGCGAGCGTCACAGCCGAGACGGGACAGGGCGCCCGGTGGTTCCCCTCGCCACGTTCAGCCGCCGGCTGCCGTCGAGAGGGGCTCGCCCGCCACGAACCGTTGCATCAGCTTCGTGTAGCCCGGCAGGCCGCGCTCGTACCCGATCGCCCAGAACCCGGCCCCGGCGAAGCCGTTCCCGTTGGCCAGGTCCAGCTTGGGCGCGAGGGTCGCCGGAGAGTCCACGTACACCGCGGTCCACGTCCGGTCGTTCGCCGGTGACGATCCACCCGGGGACGGCGGGCCCACCGTGCCGTCGGAGCCGAACAGGTACAACTCCACCTGCTCCTGTCCGTCGCGCAGCGGGACGATTGCCGCGTCCAGCAACAGGTCCCGGTTCCTGCGCGGGATCCACGCCTCGCCCCTCCCCGTCTCCGGCGCCCCCACCACGGGTCCCACCACGGGCCAGGTCATCCCGTACAGCGCGAGGCCCAACAGGATCCGCTGCGGCGGGACGGCGGCCGCCGCGTACAGCTCTATCGACCAGGCCAGGTCCCGGTCCCCGTCCCGGCGGTCCAGGGGCGATGTGGCGCCGGGCGAGGAGCCCGCCACCCGGTAGTCATAGCCCATCAGGAATGCCCGGTCCGCACCCGCCGCCACGGCGGCCGCAGCCATCGCCGCGCCGAGCACGTTGGCCTGGGTCGCCACGGTGACCCGGTCGCGGGCATCGACTGCGACCACCGCCGCGCGGAGTCGCCCGACGAAGGCTCCGTAGTCGACGACCGACAACGGGTCGAGCCCCTCGATGTCCACGTTGATCCCGTCCAACCCCAGGTCCCCGGCCAGCGCGACCAGCGCGGCGATCGTCGCGTCCTGGCGGGTCTCGTCGGCGAACAACGCCCGGTTGCGGGCTGTGCCGAAGCTCGTGAACACCAACTCCACGCGGACAGCGCGCTCGCGAGCCTCGCGGATGATCCGGGTCCCGGGCTCGCCGGTGATGCGCTTGTACCCGGTCCGCCGGGTGTCGAGGCCACCCCCCGCGGTGTCCGTCACGCTGAACAGCCCGAGCGTCGTAAGCGGGGTCGTGCGCAGGTGATCGGCAATCGTGGCGTCCATCTCCCAGTACGGGAGGTAGCCGTAGAGCTCGCGACCGGGAGCCGGGGGAGGCAAGGCGGTACCACCGGGGCCGGTGCCGTCAAGGTTCGCGGGCGCCTCGGGCGATGTCGCGGCGGGCGGTGGCGGTGGAGTCGGGCTGCACGCCGTACCCAGGAGGACCGCCAGCACGAGGGCAACGAGCAAGCGCGCGGGGATCGAGCGCTGCGTCGTTCGTGTCACCGTCGTCGTCCGTGTCACCGTCCCAGCCTGCCGGTCCGCGCGCCCGGGGTCAAACGTGGAACGCCGGCGCTCCCTATGGCCGACCGGGCCGTCAGGCCGCCGCGCCCGCCAGAAGCGCCGCAGCGCCGTTTCGGTCCGCGAACGAGGACTGGGTCCCCGGGCGCGTGACGCTGTCCGCCGCGAACGCGCAGCCCAGCCGCGCCGCATCCACCGCTGACCGGCCCAGCGCCAGCCCGACGGCGAACGCCCCGACGAAGGCATCGCCCGCGCCCGTGGTGTCCACGGCGCGCACGACCGGTGCCGGAACCCGCGAGGGCGATCCGCCCAACGGCCGTACCACGGCGCCGCGCTCGCCCAGCGTGACCACCAGCGAGACGCCCAGCCTCGAGGACAGCGCGGAGATCAGCGCGTCCTCCGCCGCCGTGTCGCCCGCGAGCGTCCCGCCCCCGATGAGCGCGAACTCGTGCTCGTTGGGAGCGAGCCAGTCCGTGACCGCGACGAGCTCCGGGATCACGGCCTCGGCCGGAGCCGGGTTGAGCACCGTCACCGAGCCCGCCGCGCGCGCGGCCACGAATGCCGCCAGCGTGACCGACTGGGGGATCTCGAACTGGCCGACGACCACCGCCGGCCGGACCGCCTGCACCGCTTCCACCGCCAGTTCCGCGGGCACGTGGAGGTTGGCGCCCGGGACGATGATGATCCGGTTCATGCCGGCGCCGTCCACCCAGATCGGCGCCACGCCGGACGAGCCCGGCACACGGCGGACGTACGTGGTGTCCACGCCCTGGGTCTGGAGGTTGGCGATCGTCTCGCCGCCGTAGGCATCGTCCCCGACGGTGTTCACCATGGCCACCCGCGCCCCGAACCGGGCGGCAGCCACGGCCTGGTTCGCGCCCTTGCCCCCGAAGCCGGATCGGAACCCGGTCCCGACGAGGGTCTCGCCCGCCTCGGGGAGGCGGTCGGCATAGGCGATCAGGTCGATCATGGTGCTGCCGACGACGAGGATGCTGGGCTGGGGCACGGTTCACCTGCGTTGCGGACGACTCGTATCGGTTTCACAATGGTGGCGCGCCGGACGCTTCGATGCTGGCCGGTCCTGCAGGTACCCCGCGACGCC
>CAMTVM010000025.1:0-20866 GCA_947085195.1 uncultured Chloroflexota bacterium | reverse complement strand
TCCGGGGGCACGGTCGGGGTGCCCATCTACGTGATCCGTGCGGAGGACGTCACGGCCGACGTCTCGCTGTCCGTGACCGCGCCGGCCAGTTTCGGCGCCGAGCTCTCCGCATCGGTCGTGGGGCCGGACGCGCGGATCGCCGCGCTCACGGTGCTCGTGCCGCCGGCCCTTGCCACGGGTACCTACACGCTCAAGGTCCACGGGACGGTCGGCCAGGTGACCCGGACGGTCCCGGTGACCATCAGGGTGGACGGCGATCCGCCCACGATGCCGGCACCCCGTCTTGCTCCGGTGAAGGGCAGCGTCTTCAACACCACGTCGTACACGGCCGCTGTCACCTGGACCGCGGCCACGGACGCCATCGGCCCCATCGCCAGGTACCAGGCGCAGGTTCGGCCCGGTACCAGCGCCTGGGGCACGCTCTCGACGACCGGTCCCACCACGTTCTCGGCACGCCGCACGATCTCGGTCGGACCGTCATACACGATCCGTGCCCGTGCCGCCGATGCCGCCGGCAATTTCAGCGCCTGGTCCGAGGTGCCGCAGCTGAGCTCCTGGGTGGCGCAGGAGGGCAGCGGGGCCGTGGTCCGGACGGGGGCCTGGAGCCGCTACGACAACAGGTACATGTCGGGCGGGGCAACGCGCTACGCCAGGGCCAAGGGCGCTTCCGCCTCACTCACGTTCTCGGGGCGCGGGATCGCCGTGGTGATGCCCTACGGCCCCGGTCGCGGCAAGGCACAGATCTGGGTGGACGGGGTCCTCGCGACCACGGTTGACACGTACCGGAGCACGCTTGCCTACCGGCGGATCGTCTACTCGCGGACCTGGCCCACGAAGGCCACGCACGTGATCAAGGTGGTGGTGCTCGGGACCAGCGGCCGTCCGCGGGTGGACCTGGACGCGTTCCTCGTGATCCGGTAGCTCGTTCCCGGGGCACCGAGCGCCCGGACCCCGACCAGGGCCCCGAGCGGGGCTCTTGCGGAGCGGTGGTAGAGTCACGCTCCGGTCGGGGCGGGCGGCAACCCGGGAGCCGCCGGACGATGGTGGACGGGGGAGGACGGAGCAGCGGCATGGCACGCTCGATGTGGAAGGGCGCGATCCAGTTCGGCCTGGTGACCATCCCCGTGAAGCTCTACACGGCGACCGAGTCGGACTACGCGATCCGCTTCAACATGCTCCACGCGCCTGACCTGTCCCGGATCCAGATGAAGGTCTGGTGCCCCGCCGATGAGCAGGTGATCGGCCGAGGTGACACGGTGAAGGGCTACGAATACGCGCCCGACCAGTACGTCGTGATCACGGACGAGGATCTCGAGAAGGTTCCCCTCAAGACCGTCCGGTCGATCGAGATCGAGCAGTTCGCGCCGCGCGACGACACGGCTCGCGCCCACGCCCAGTTCACCAAGCAGGCCTACTACATCGAGCCCGACAAGATCGGGCGCAAGGCGTTCTACCTGCTGCGCCAGGTCCTCGCCGAGCGGGGGCTCACCGCGATCTGCAAGGTGGTGATCCGGGACCGCGAGGCGCTGGCTGCTCTCGACCCGTTCGAGAACACGATGCTGCTCACCACCCTCCACTGGCCGGACGAGATCCGGTCGCCGAAGGAGCTGGACCTCTCCGACGAGGCGTTCGAGTTCAAGCCGGCGGAGATCAGGATGGCCGAGCAGCTGATCGAGGCGATGACCGACGCCTTCGATCCCGCGAACTACAAGGACGAGTACCGCGAGGCGCTGCTCAAGGTCATCGAGGCCAAGATCGAGGGCGTGGAGGTCGCGCAGCCCGAGCCCGCGCCTGAGAACACGAACCTGGTGGATCTCATGAAGCTCCTCGAGGCCAGCGTGAAGGCCGCGACCGACCAGCGCACGAAGGACACGCCGGCGCCGGTCTCCGTGGCCGAGGCGAAGCAGGAGCGGGCGGCGAGGTCGACTGCGACCGGGGAGAGCGCTGCCGCCAAGGCCCCGGCCCGCGGACCAGCCCCTGCGAAGGGCGCGGTTGCCGCGGGCGCCGCCCGGGGTGTCGAGGACGAGACACGGGATGCCGAGGAATCCCGTCCCGTGAGGCGTCGCAGGAGCGCGTAACCGTCAGCTCGCCACCGGAGCCGTCGTGGCCGAGGGCTGCGCGGTCTCCTCCCGCGCGATGCGGTTGGCGCGCGCCGATCCGCTGCCGCCAGTAGCGCATGCATTCACGGTGTGGGTGTTCGCGCCGAACTCGCCACCGTCCCGGCGGCGGGCCCCTCGTGTCCGTGCTCGCGACCCGGCCGGAACCTCCGCAACCACCCGCCGGGCGGGTCGTAGCGCAACTCAAGCCTCCGCGAGCGCAGCGTAGACCCATGCCACGGGTGGTTGCGCAACCGGCCAGCGCCGGCATTCACCCCGTGGGCAGATGACCAGGTTGCCGCCCCTGACGCCCTCGTAGTACCCACCCTGCGGGCGATTGACAGGGTCCGCCCAGCGGCGTCCCGGCATACTCCCGCCATGCCGCTCGAGGAATACCGCCGCAAGCGCGACTTCGCGAAGACGCCGGAGCCCGCGCCCGCGGCCCGCCCCGCGGAACGGCTCGAGGGCCCGCCCGGGCTCGGCGCCCGTCGCCGGTTCGTCGTCCAGCGGCATCGCGCCAGCCGCCTCCACTACGACCTCCGCCTCGAGATCGATGGCGTCCTCGTCTCGTGGGCCGTTCCCAGGGGACCCACGCTGGACCCTGACGCCCGCCGGATGGCCGTCCACGTGGAGGACCACCCGGTCGAGTACTTCGACTTCGAAGGCGTGATCCCGCCTCGCCAGTACGGGGCCGGCGACGTCATCGTCTGGGACTGGGGCACCTGGGAGCCCGAACCGGAGACACCGAACCCGGCAGCCGCCATCGCGAAGGGCGAGCTCAAGTTCCGCGCCCGCGGCGAGAAGATCCGCGGCCGCTTCACCATCGTCCGCACCAGCCGCCGCCCCGGAACCGCGCCCCGCACCGCGTTCGAGGACGACGAGGGCGAGCAGTGGCTCCTCATCCACAAGCGAGACGAGCACGCCGTCGCGGGCTGGGATGCGGAGGACCACCCGCGGAGCGTCAAGTCCGGGCGCACCAACGACGAGGTCAAGGCGAACGCCCCCGCGATCCGGGTCTCGGAGGCGCCGGTCACCGCCCCGGAGATCGACCTCTCGGCCGCGCGCGAGGCGCCGATGCCCCGCTACCTCGAGTCGATGAAGGCGACGCTCGCGAGCAAGCCGTTCCGCGACGAGGACTGGCTGTTCGAGGTCAAGTGGGACGGTTACCGCGTGGAGGCCGTCGTTCACGGCGGCAAGGTCGACCTGTTCACGCGCAACGGCAACGACGCGGAGACCTACTTCCCGGGCCTGCTGACACCACCGACCTGGATCGAAGCGCGGGAGGCGATCGTGGATGGGGAAGTGGTCGCGCTCGACGGGGCCGGCCGCCCGGACTTCGGCCTGCTGCAGGAGCGGATCGGCGCCGGCCGGGCCGGGCAGCCCGTGCCGCTCGTGTACCAGGCCTTCGACCTGCTGTACCTCGACGGGCGCTCGCTCCTGGACGTCCCCCTCGAGCAGCGCAAGCGGCTGCTCGAGCTGGTCCTGCGGCCCAACGCGCGCGTCCAGTACGCAGCGCATGTCGACACGGAGGGCACCGCGTTCTTCGAGGCGGCCAGGGCGCAGGCGCTGGAGGGGATCGTGGCCAAGCAGCGGCGCTCTCGCTACGAGGTCGGTCGGCGCTCGGCGTCCTGGCTCAAGATCAAGGTGCGGCCGGAGCAGGAATTGGTCGTCGGAGGCTGGACGCCGGGGGAGGGGACGGCGAAGGAGCTGGGCGCCCTGGTGGTGGGCGTCTACGAGGGTGACCGCCTGAGGTTCTCGGGCAAGGTCGGTTCCGGGTTCTCGGAGCGATCCCGCCGCGAGCTCCGCGGACGGCTGGAGGCGATGGAAACGGAGCTGCCGCCGTTCGATCCCCCACCGCCTCCTGACGACAAGGGCCGTTGGGGCGGGGACCTGGCGGGCGTCCGCTGGGCCAGGCCGGAGCTCGTGATCCGGGCGGAGATCGGTGGCTGGTCGCGGGACGGGCACGTGCGCCAGACCGCGTTCAAGGGCATCGAGGCGGGGCGGGATCCCATCGAGGTCGTTCGTGAGCGCGCGATCGACCCGACCAGGGCGGACCGATCGCCCGCCGAGCAGATCTCCGATTCGGAGGGGGTTGTCGCTGTCACGCCGGGGCCGGCACCGGAGTCAGCCATGGCGGACCCGTCCTGGCTGGTCACCCCTGCGGAGCTCGACGCGCTCGCCGCCCTGAAGGGGGACGGAACGTGGCGCGTCGCGGGCCGGGACCTGAAGCTCACCAACCTCGACAAGATCCTCTTCCCGCCACGGGACGGAGTGGAGGAGGAGCCCGCCACCAAGCGCGACCTCATCGCCTACTTCGCCCGCATCGCCCCCGTCATGCTCCCGCACCTGGCGGACCGGCCGCTCAACCTCCAGCGCTTCCCGAACGGCGCCGGTGCCCCGGGGTTCTGGCAGAAGGACATCCCGTCGTCCGCGCCCAAGTGGCTGACGATCTGGCGCGAGACCGGCTTCCGGGAGCGCGAGGACCGGGCACCGAACGACCACCTGGTGGCCGACCAGGCCGCGGCCCTCTGCTGGCTGGGCAACCAGGCCGCGTTCGAGATCCACGCCTGGACGTCCACACTCCACGACCCGTGGACCCCGACCTTCGCCCTGATCGACATCGATCCGGGCCCCCTGACCACCTGGGATGAGACGCTGCTCCTCGCCCGCCTCTACCGCACGGCGCTCGGGCACCTCGGCGTCCGGGCGTACCCCAAGCTCACCGGCAGTCGCGGCATCCAGGCGTGGATCCCTATCGACCCCGGCCGCTACACCTACGCCGATACCAGTGCCTGGGTCGAGAAGCTCTCGCGCGCGATCGGGGCCACGGTCCCGGACCTCGTGTCCTGGGAGTGGGCGAAGGCGGAGCGGGGTGGCAAGGCGCGCCTGGACTACACCCAGAACGCGGCGATCAAGACGCTCGTCGCCCCGTACGCGGTCCGTCCGAGGGGAGGGGCTCCTGTGTCCGCGCCGATCACCTGGGCGGAGCTGGACGACCCCGACCTGCGGCCGGACCGCTGGACGATCCGGACGCTGCCGGATCGGGTGGGGGAGCTCGGGGACCTGTGGGCGGGGATGCAGGCGGATCGCCAGGTGCTGCCGCCGCTCTGAGGCCGCCCGGCATCCCCGATCTCTGATCCACCTGCCGCAGGAGCCGGGCGATGAGGACCGAGGGCGCCGGGGCGACCCGATCGTGTTGCCGGCGCACCGGACACCCGTTCGGCCTATGGCACAGGGTGGCCGTAGGCACCATCATGTCGGCATGGACCCCATCGTCACCGGCGAGCGCATCGACGCCTCGCCCGAAGTCGTGATCCCGGTTGTCATCTTCGCCGTGGTCGTCGGCGTGCTGGGTGTGACCTTCCGCAAGGTCGTGATGGCGGCGGTGGACCAGCTGGCGGAGCTGTGGCGCACGTACGGGCCGATCGCCTCCCGCAAGGCCCTGGAGCACCGGCCGGGGATGCCGGAGACGCCCTGGTTCTGCGTCCGATGCCACTTACGCAATAGTGCCTCGGCCACCCGCTGCTACTCCTGCGACAGTCGCCGGACGGAAGCCGAGGCCCCGGTGCCCGACGCGGACGCGCCAGCGGGCGCGAGCGCGGGCCTGAACGCCAGAACCCGGCGGCGCGGCTAGCAGCGCGTCCAGCCTTGAGGGTCCCGTAGCCGCCAACCACGTCAAGCCCTGCGGCGTCGTCGGCCGGCGCCGGCTGGCTGCCAGGTCGGTTCGCCCAAGGATTGCTCGCGCGGGAAGGACACCCGCTGGGCGGACGCACACGGGCGTCACCCCGACTCTCGCGCGCTCCATCTCCATCCGTGAGCACCGGGGTCCCACTCGGGGCGCCGGCGACGAACGCATGCATCATCGAATGATCGCCGCCACCATGCCCGCCCGGGGCATCGGGGATGGCGATTGGTCACCCGTGACTTCGGCCGCCACGGCAGATGATGATGGCACCGTGCAGCGAGTGAATCGAGGCCGGGCGGAGCGGACAGGTCACCCTCCCGTTGACAACAGGTCACCCTCTCCATTGACCCGGCCCCCCCGGCTGCGATAGCCTCCGGCCATGGGTCCGGTGAGGGACACGTGGCCGGTCCACGATGCAGTACCCGGACCCGCAGCCGAAGCTTGCGAAGCCTCGGGGGAGGTGGTCCTCATGGGAGGTCTGCGCGGCCCTGGACGCGGCACCGTCGTGACACCCGTCGCGCTCCTGGCGATTGCCCCGGCCGCCGGCTCCATCGGCAGCGTGGGGTCGGACTCCCAGGCAGCCGAGCCTGACTCTCCAGCAGCTGCATCGTCGCCTGCCGTGGAGGCGCCCCCTTCTCCTGCGGCCGGGCCGACCGACGAGACGGAGGCTCGCGGCCGCGTCATCCGGCTCGGGGCGGCAGCGCTCGGCCTCCCGGTCGATGAGGTCGACCTGTTCACCCTCGAGTGGAACGTGATTCCGGGTGATCCGAGCCGCTGGGCCGGCGGCAAGGTCCTCCGCATCGGAGGGACGGAGGCCGCGGTCGCCTGGGCGAACCTCGACACCGGGGAGGTGATCGACGGGGCGGCGTTCGAGACACGCAGTCGCGCCGGCGGCGCGAACGAGGGCAGGATCGACCCGACGCTGGCCCGCCTGCTCGACGCTGCCGCTCCGGCCGGCGGGCTGACGGTCGCCGTCCTGGTCCGGGGCGGCCCGCGCGAGGCGATCATCGCCGGGGTCAAGGCCCGCTATCCGAACGTGACGTTCACCGCCGAGGTGCCCGACACCGGGGCCGACGCGCTCAACATCGAGATCCGGAGCGCGAGGCGGACCGCCTACCGCGAGGCGGCGCAGCGAGCCCTCACCCCCGTGATCGCCCGCGCGACGGCCCTGGGGATGGGCGTCGAGTACGCCGCCAGGTTCGCCCCGCTCGTCTACGTCACCGGTACGCCGGACGCGATCCGGCAGCTCGCGACGGAGTCGCCCGTCATCAGGATCATGGCGTCCACGGGAACACGAGCGGCGATGGCCTCCGCGGGCCCCACGGACCAGGCGACCTGGTCGGACACGAGCGGGTTCCGCGGCGCGGGATCGCGGATCGCGGTCGTCGAGTACGAGAACGTCAACTGGTCGGCCACGGGTCTGAGCACGATCCCGAGCAGCCGGCGGGTGTCCTACAGCACGACCGGATTGATCGATCCCGGGAACCACCCGACCCGCGTCATGGGCACGATCGCCAACCAGACGAGTGGCAGCCGGGGGATCGCGCCGGATGCCTTCTACATCAGCTCTTCCACCGGCGGCGGGTCGTCCGGCGAAACGCGCGACTTCCGGATCCTCCAGGCGATCGACACCGCCGTGGACCCGGCCCTCGGCAACGCGGACGTCGTCAACCTGAGCATCGTCCAGGACACGCCGGCCGGAGCGTCCGCGCTCACGGCCTACGTCGATGAGCTCGCCCGCAGCAGTCTGGGCGTCCACGTCACCACCGCCGGCGGCAACCGGGACCCCCATTGCGATACCACCTCGGGGATTGAGGTCCTGAACCGCATTCGCCCGCCGGGTGACGCCTGGAACTCGATCACCGTCGGCGGGATCGACGACAAGAACACGTCGTCGTGGTCCGACGATACGGTCTGGAACCACTGCTACCTCGACCCGCCCGGGCGGACGTTCAAGCCGGAGATGAGCGCGCCCGCCGTCTCGATCGGCGCGGCCGGGCTTGGGCCCCTCCCCGGTGTCAGCTTCGCCAACCCGCAGGTAGCGGGCGCGTTCGGCCAGCTCGTCGGCCAGAAGCCGACCGAGCTGCGCGACTGGCCGGTCAAGACGAACGCGATCCTGCTCGCGGCGACCCAGGTCCACCGAACGGCGTACCCCGGCCAGGTGGATGCCCCCCTCCACGACCGTGAGGGCCTCGGCTCGCTCACGACGAAATGGGCGAACCTGATTGCCGATCGGCGCCTCAGTGGCGGTTACCTGCTCGGCGACTTCGGGGCCTGGATCGCCAACGCCACCTTCAGCCCGCCCTGCTTTGTGAAGCCCGCGCCCACGACGGTGTCCGTCTCGACCGGCGGGGGCCGGAAGGTCCGCTTCGTCATCACCTGGCAGAGCCACGGCTTCTACTCCGAGGGCGCCAACGGCTTCGGGACCGACGACACCTACTCCGATGCCCGGCTGTCGGACATCGATCTCTACGTCTTCGACAGGAACGGGGTCCAGGTCGACGCGTCCGCCTCGGTGGACTGGACGACCGAGTGGGTCGAATGGACGTACGACGCGACCCGCGGGCCCTACTCGGTCCGCATCTCGCCCTACAGCTGGAGCTGCTCACTCGCCCAGGAGAAGATCGGCTGGGCGTGGGTGGCCTGGAGCGCGCCGTGAACGCGCGGCTCCGTCGGATCACCCTGGCGCTGGCGATGGCAGCCGCGGTGGTGGGTCTCGCCACGCCCCCGCCCGCCCTGGCCGATGTCCCGCCCTTCGTCGGCATCGCGATCACCTTCGAGCGGGGCTGCCCTCAGGGTGAGGGAACGCTGGAGGTGATCAACGAAACCAAGCGATTTGCCGCGGAGGTCAATCGCATACCGGTGATCTGGGGCCGCGACGGCAAACTGCGATGGGTCGAACAGGGCACCGGACGGGCGTTCTACCCGATCAGCACGGGAGCTGACGGCCTGGAGCGCGGCGACCGCGTCGTCGTCCGCCTCCTCTCCACCGACGGGCGCCTGCTCTTCACGTCCGATGCCCCCTACTTCCCCGAGCCGCTGATGAAGCCTCGCGACGGCGAACGGCACGTCGCCCCCGAGTACTTGCTCGCCGTGCGCCTGGATTGCTCCCGGATCCCATACCGGGTCGCGGCCCAGATCCCGTGGTCATTCTTCGGGCCAACCGCCCTGCCGGCCACCTCGACCGCTCCCGCGCCCCCGGAGAGCCCGCCGGTCCCGCTGATCCTGGTCGCGACGTTCGGGCTCGCGCTCGTCGGGGGCTGGCGCTACCTGTCGAGGCGACGCCAGCCGGGCGCGTGAACCCATGCGTGAGGCCCGTGACGGTCGCTCCCCCGCGTACCGGCTGGCCGGGTATCCATGTGCGGATCGCGCTCGGCCCGCGTTCAGCGATAAAGCCTGACGTCCACCCCGGAAGGATCGCCGAGAGATCTTCCGCCATCAGGTCGGGCCCGATTTCGCCGAGCGCGCCAGCGCCGGACGATCCCGTCAGCACTCGTTGACAATCGGCGGTTGCTGGGCACTAGTGCAACAAGGCTGCACTAGTAGTGCAGATGGTCGGCACTATTCCATGGAGGATGGAGTGGCATCGCTGTTCCGCACCGAGACCACGGAACGGCTCGTCAGCCTGCTGTTTCTGACTCCCAGCCGGGTATTCACGCTCGGGGAGATCGTCAGCGCGCTCGGCAACGGCGCGTCGCGCCGGACCATCATCTACACGATCGACCAGCTCGTCGCGGAGGGGTTCGTCACCAAGTCCGACGTCGAGCGCGATTGGCCGACGTACCGCGCGAATGAGCGGAGCTTCGCATTCGATGAACTTCGCAGCCTCGCGACCAAGATGTTCGGCGCCGGCGAGGACATCCCGGCGGCGATCCGGGCCTCGGCAGATGTGATTGGCGCCGCCATCTATGGGTCGACAGCCGCTGGTGCTGCGCGAGCTGACAGCGACATCGATGTGCTGCTGGTGGTCAGAGACGCGGCCAGCATCTCGCTTGCCGACCTGACGGCAACGCTCTACGAAGCCGGGCTCAAGGCGGGTCGCGCGGTCAACTGCACCATCTTCGAACGCAGCGAGTTCGCCGCGAAGCGCGGCAGCGGCTTCCTCGCTCGCGTGCTGGAGGGGCCCCTCGTCATCCTCCGGGAAGACGAGCCGCTCTTCACCGGGAGAAGCTGATGCCGGCGACGCAGGCCGACTTCTTCCGCCGTCTCCAGCAGGAGACAGTCGAGCTCGTCGACGGGACCGTCGAGAGCCGGTTTCGGACGCGACTCACGCAGATCCGCAATGACGTCGCGGCCGCGAGCACGCTCATCAATCGGGCCGCAGGCGCGCTGCCGGAGCAGTCCCTGGACCACCTCGAGGCAGCTGGTCGTCACTTGGGCGAGGCGGTTGCGCTCGTCCATGACCAGACGATCACTGGCCGACCGGCGAAGGCGACGACCTCGTCGCTGGCTTCGGCGCCAGCCAGGCACGTCTCTGGCTCACCGTGGCAGAGCGACTTGTTGCTGCGCTCGTCCCGATCCTGGAGCGCGCCTACCTGCAGCGGCACCCGGGGTAGTCCGACGATCGCCAGCAGGCGGTCATCGCCAGGCTCGCATCGACCCGGCTCGCGGGTACGGCTGGCGGAAGAACCCGAGCAGAGGCTCTCCGGTGGACTGTGCCAGGTGGATGCGGTCGCACCGGGGACGGTCGGGTGCGCCGGCGTTCCCGGGCACGCCCGCATCGATCGTCGCCCGCAGCTCCACGTCGTCGCGGCCCGGATGGTTCGGGTCGTAGACGCGGATGGTGATCGCGGCCTCGGTTGCCTCGTACGCCCAGGCGAGCACCTGGTGGTTGCTGGTCAGGCGCCACGGCGAGGCTCCCGACGCACGGATCAGGCCCACGACGCTCGGGTGCCCGCTGTCGATCTCATCCCGGATGCGCGGCCACTCGTCGGAGATGGCCACGACGCGCGGCGGCTCGCGCCCGATGCAGGCGGCGATCCCCGTGGGTGGGTCCGGCCGGAACGCCTGGAGGTCGAAGTAGCGCAAGGGAACCCGCAGCCAGTCCAGCGACTGGACCTGCCGCCGGACGAGTGCCCGGAACCGCGGGCTGCCGTTGGCGGGCGGGCCGCTGGCCGCCGGGGCCGTCAGCCCCGCCTCGAACAGGTCCCGGGCGGTGAGGGCCATGCCCCCGCACAGGCCCGCGGAGGCGTCGCCGAACCCGACCAACCGTGGGTCGAAGGGACCGAGCGTCATCGTCGGGCCGGACGGGAACGCGTTGGCGAAGGGAAGCCCGTGCCGGCTTGGCAGGAATCCGTCGACCGCCCGCGCGGTCACGCCGGTCGGCATGTCGCCACCTCCTAGTCCAGGCGCAGGGGCGGAGCGGGCGTGGGGACCGACTCCGGGGCGGGGGCCTCGCCGACGGTCACGCGCACGATCGCGGGCTCACTGCCGAGCGCCGAGAGGGGTCCGTGGGTCGGCGAGACGACATCGAGCACCAGCAGGTACGAGCCCGGCGTCGCGGGGGCAACGACCGTGACGAGGGCGGTGGCGACGCCCGCCGGTGCGGCGACGCCGCCGTCGAGGGCCACCGCCACGGGCTCCGGCACGACCAGTCCGTCGGCCGACACCCAGGTCGCCACGAGGCGGGCGGGTAGCGTCGCCAGCCGCGGGTCGAGCCCCCGCTCGTCAACGACCTTCGTGGGCGGCAGGGTCACGGTCCGGTCCCAGCGTTGCGACCCTGCATTGACCACCCGTACCGCCAGTTCCCCGTTGGCCCCCGCGGCCACGGCAAGGGACGACGGCGCACCGTAGGCGACGGCGACCGGTCCGCCGACCCGGACGATGAGGGGGACGAGGAGCGCCTGGGTGGCGGCGTCGTAGGCGACGCCCGAGCGCAAGTGCAGCGTCACGACCAGGCGGTACAGGCCGGGGGCGGCCGGGTACGCGAGCCGCAGGGCGATCCCCCGGGACGTGCGAACCGCGGGCACCACCTCCACGACGGCCCCGAGCCGCTCGGGGACGATGAGGTCCACCGGGGGCGTGTCCGGTGGTGGAGACGGCGCTGGGCCGGCGGCGGGGGTGGTCCCGGGCGACGGTGCGGGCGTGGACGCAGGTGGCGCGAGGGGACCGTCAAGCAGGATCGGGTCCCAGCGCACGCCCGCCTTCGTTCCGGTTGGGATCTGCTTCACCGCCCCTGACCCCAGGGTCAGCGTCAGCCGCGAGCGTGTCGCGGCAATCGGGAGCGACGCGAACACCGGCGCCTTGAAGGAGAGTCCGCGGCCGGCCAGCGACGGCTCCACGCCCGACCCGAGCACCGTCCCGGCGCCCGTCCCCATCGCCGCCGCCCGAAGTTCCTCGGCGGTGACGCCGCGCGAGACGAGAGACCGGAAGTAGCCACCGCCGGGTCGCTTCGGGTCAAGCCGGGCGAGGTAGCCCGGGGACCGCGTGCTGGCGACCCGGAACGTGTTCCCGTTGTCCGACGGCGAGGCCTGCCAGATCGCCTCGATGCTCGCCCTGCCGCGGAGCAGGGCCCCCACGTAGTACGCGGGCCCCAGGTGTCCTTCCGCCACCACCGCGGCCGCTCCCGCCCGCAGGAACCCCGCGGCGTAGTTGTCCACCCGCGCGATGGCCTGGTCGCGCGTGCCCTCGGGGCGCCCCGGCTCGCTGTTGCCGCTGGCGTAGCAGAGGTGGTGGAGCAGCACCACGGCGTTCGGCGCCAGGCGGAGCTTCTCCACCCACGCCTCGCCGAAGTACTGGTGGGCGTCGTCGTCCACACCGGCCACGGGGTTCAACCCGAACCCGTTCTGGGTCGGTGGGTAGAGCGCGTTGCGGTACGGGCTCGGCCAGCCGTTGCCGTGACCGAGGTAGACCACGATGGACGCGCCATCGAGAGCCCTCCTCACGGCGGTCCAGGTGGCGTTCGGCGAGTAGACCTTGACGACGCTGGCACCGGCTTCCGCGGCGACCACCGCCGCCTGGTCGGCCTGCCGGCGGAACGAAGCGGTCAGGTCACCCACGGGCCCGACCACGAGCACGACCTTCGGAACCGGCGCGGCGGCAGCGGCCGGGGCCACCAGGCCCCCGGCGCCGAGGAGTGTGACGATGAGCGCGACAGCCGTCGCGCGAGTGGCTCGCTGAAGCATCCTTCGATCCCTGACCTCGCCGTCGGCAGACGGTCGTCGAACCGTAACCTACGCCCCTTGTCCGCGCCTTGCCATCCCTCGTCCGAGGGATGCCGGCGCCCCGCCCGGCAGGGGGACGTCCGAACGGGCTATGCCGCGCGGCACCCACTCCGGGAGCCGGCCGCGTACCATCCGCCCATGGCCGACGCCGACCTGCGCCCGGGGCACCGCAACCACCTCGCGGGCGAGACCAGCCCGTACCTGCTCCAGCACGCCGGGAACCCGGTGGACTGGTACCCGTGGGGCGAGGAGGCTTTGGCGCGGGCGCGCCTGCTGGACCGGCCGATCTTCCTGTCCATCGGCTACGCGGCGTGCCACTGGTGCCACGTCATGGAGCGGGAGTCGTTCGAGGACGAGGCGACGGCGGCCCTCCTCAACGCCCACTTTGTCCCGATCAAGGTGGATCGCGAGGAGCGCCCTGACCTGGACCAGCTCTACATGGGCGCGGTCCAGGCGCTGACCGGACAGGGCGGCTGGCCGATGAGCGTGTTCCTCGCCCCGGACGGACGCCCGTTCCACGGAGGCACCTACTACCCTGACACGGCGCGCCACGGGATGCCGTCCTTCCGCCAGGTGCTCGAGGCGATCCGTCTCGCCTGGACGGAGCAGCGCGACGAGATCGAGCGATCGGGCTCGCGGCTCGTGGAGGCGCTGGCCGCCGGGCAGCAGACCGCGCCCGCCGTGGACGGCCTGCCCCCGCCGGAGACCCTGGCCCGGGCCGTGGCCGAGATCGATGCCGCGTTCGATCCGGTCAACGGCGGCTGGGGCCGGGCACCCAAGTTCCCCCAGGCGATGACGATCGAGGCGCTGCTGCGCCGGTACGCGGCGACCGGGGACCCGCGGCCCCTGGAGATTGCACGCCGGAGCCTGGATGCGATGGCCGCCGGCGGCATCCGCGATCAGCTGGGCGGCGGGTTCCACCGGTATGCGACGGACGCCGCGTGGCTCGTCCCCCACTTCGAGCAGATGCTCTATGACAACGCCCAGCTGGCGCGGGTCTACGTGCATGCGTGGGCGCTCACGGGTGACGCCGCGTACCTCGCCACGGCAACGGGCACGCTGGACTACCTGCTTCGGGAGCTGCGGACGACCGATGGGGGCTTCGCGGCGAGCCAGGACGCGGACACGGACGGCCGCGAGGGCGCCACCTTCACCTGGACCGCGGCCGAGGTGCGCGAGGTCCTGGGCGCAGACGCCGCGCTGTTCGCCGCCGCCTACGGGGTGACGGACGGCGGCAACTGGGAGGGCCGGACGATCCTGTCGCGCGTCCGCGACGACCGGGAGCTGGGGGAGCGGTTCGGGCTCCCGGTCGGGGAGGTCGCCGGTCGTCTCGCCGCCTCACGGGTCGCGCTGCTGGCCCGGCGGGACCGTCGCGCCCAGCCCGCCCGCGACGACAAGGTGCTGGCGGGGTGGAACGGCCTGGCGATTGCCGCCCTGGCCGACGCGGCGCGGGCGATGGACGCCACCGGCGAGGCGGGCCTGGTCGATGCCGCCACCCGCTACCTGGAGGCCGCCCGCGCGGCGGCAACGTCAGTCCTTGACGGCCTGCTCCGGCCGGACGGACGACTCCGGCGCTCCTTCAAGGATGGGCGGGCCACGGCGGACGGCGTCCTCGAGGACCACGCGGACCTGGCGGAGGGCCTCCTGGTGCTGTACGAGGCAACCCTCGACGAGCGCTGGTTCACGGCCAGCGTCGCGCTGGCCGAGGTGATGCTCGCCCGGTTCGCCGACCCGTCGGGCGGCTTCTTCGACACGGCCGATGACGGGGAGCGGCTCGTCGTCCGGCCGAAGGGCCTGCAGGACAACGCGGTCCCGTCAGGGAACGCCGTTGCCGCCACCGTCCTGCTGCGCCTCACGGCGCTGACCGGGGAGCCCCGCTACCGCGCTGCGGCGGACCGGGCCATCGCCACCGTCGGTCCGTGGCTCGCCCGCCACCCCACGGCGTTCGCGCAGTGGCTGGCGGCCCTGGAGCTGGCCCACGCGGGACTGACCGAGATCGCGATCGTGGGGGACCCAGCCGACGGGGAGACGCGGGGCCTGGTCCGGACCGCGAGCCGTGGCTACACGCCGTTCCGGGTCGTCGCCGTGACGGCAGCGCCCGCTTCCTCCGCGGTGCCGCTGATGCGCGACCGGTTCAGGCTCAACGGCCGCCCGACGGCCTTCGTCTGCCGCGACTTCGCCTGCCGTCAGCCCGTCCATGAGCCGGAGGCGCTCGACGCGCTGCTCGCCGGGACGTGACGGGCGGCTGATGGGCTAGGCGGGCTTGTCGTCCTTGTCGTCCTTGCCGGCGGCGTCGGACTTCAGCTCGTCCATCTCCTTGCGCGCCTCCTTGACGCCCTGCCCGAACGCACGGCCGAGCAGCGGCAGCGTCTTGGGGCCGCGCCAGATGATCACGATGATCAGGACGATCACGAGAACGGCGACGATGTCCATGTGCGGATGGTAGCAGCGGGCCTCGGGTATCGTGCCCGTCGTGTCCAGCAGCCCCAGCTCCGGTCCGCTCCTCGTGTTCGGCCCGCGCTCGCTCTCGTACGACTTCGGGCCGCGCCACCCGCTGACGCCGCTCCGGTTCGGGCCCGGGATCGACCTCCTGCGAGCGGTGGGCGCGGAGCCCGGACTTCCGCCGTCACCCGCTGCCGACGAGGACCTGTTCCGGGTCCACCTGCCCGCGTACGTGGAGGCGGTGAAGGCGTTCTCGGCGGATCCCTCGCGGCCGGGCGAGATGGGCGTCGGCCTGGCGGACAACCCCGCGTTCGCCGGGATGCACGAGGCCGCGGCATCCGTGGCCGGCGGCTCGCTGGCGGCGATGGACGCCATCCTCCGCGGTGAGACGGACCACGCCTTCCACCCCGGCGGCGGGCTCCACCATGCGATGGCATCGCGGGCGTGGGGCTTCTGCGTCTACAACGACGTCGCGCTGGCGGTCGCGCGGGCGCGCGCTGCGGGCCTGCGTGTGCTCTACGTGGACCTCGATGTCCACCACGGTGACGGCGTGCAGGCCGCGTTCCTGCGCGATCCGGGCGCGCTCACGGTCTCCATCCACGAAAGCGGCCGGGACCTGTTCCCGGGGACCGGGTTCATCGACGAGGTGGGGGAGGGGATCGCCGCCGGGTCCTCGGTCAACCTGCCGCTGGAGCCCGGCATCGGGGCGGACGCGTGGCTGGCGGCGGTGAGGGCGCTGGTGCCCACGCTGGCCGCGGTGTTCGGGCCAGACGTGGTGGTGAGCCAGCACGGGGCGGACTCGCATGCGTGGGACCCGCTGGCGCACCTGCGGGTGACGACGACGGCGATGGCGGAGGCGGCCCGGCTGGTCGATGCGGTCGCCCATCGCTGGTCGGGCGGGCGGTGGCTGGCGACGGGTGGCGGCGGCTACGACGCCTACCGGGTGGTGCCCCGGGCGTGGGCACTGACCTGGCTGGCCGGGGCGCACCGGGAGCCGGCCGGGCAGACGCCGGTCGCCTGGCGCGAGCGGTGGGAGGCGGACGCGGGCGCGTTCGGGACGCCGGGGATGCCTCGCACGTTCCTCGATGGGCCGAACGCGGCGCCGTCCGTGGGCGCGGCGCAGGAGGCAGCCGAGGCGCGGTCCCTGGCCGCGCTCTCCCGGGTGCGGGCGACGGTCCTGCCGCGGCTGGTGCGCGAGGCGGAGGATCGCGGGTGGTGGCGGCCGGCGCTCCTGTGGGCCGGGCGGGCTGTGACGGAGCCGGCGGGGTCGTCGGGGTCCGCGGGATGGTCGACGGGTGCGGGCGAGTCGGGAGTCGTGACGCCTCGTCCGGCCGCGACGCCCACGGTGCGCACCCTGGCGGAGGGCGACCTCGACCGGCTCGGTCTCGCACCGCGAACCCTCCCGCCGTTCGATCCGGGAGACAGCCGGGCGCTCCTCGCGGCGGCGCTGGCCGACGGCGCCCGGGTGGTCGCGGCCGTGGCGGGAGACGTGGTCGTCGGGGCGGCGGTTGCGGCGCGGTCCTCCACCCTGGCCGGGGCGGAGTCCCTGCTGGCCGTGGGCGTCGCGCCGGCGTGGCGCGGCACGGGACTCGGGCGCGCCCTGCTCCGGGCGCTCGTGGAGGGCCGGTCGCCGGGAACCGCGATGGAGGCGCAGGTGGGCGTGGCGGACCGGGACGTGATGGAACCGGCCGACGTGGCCGTCCGGATCGCCGTCGCGCGCCGGCTGCTGGAGGGTGCTGGGTTCGCGATCCGGGCGCCGTCGCCGGACGTGTCCCGAGACGACCGATACGCCGTTGCGGGACGCCTGGCGGTCCGGTAGCCCACCCCGGAATCGCCGGGGTCCCAAATCTGGGAGCCGCATGGGCCGGGACCTTCGGAGGGTCGGGACCGTGCCAAAGGTCCCGCGAGGTCATCGAACGGCGGGCGCTGCGGCACGCGTCACAGGTGCGCCTGCGGATGGACACTGTGGCCAGCGAACAGAAACGACCGGCAGCCAGGCGAAGGCTCTCCTCCCTCTCCATCGCCCGGCTGTCCTGAGGCAATCGAACCGGCGGACCCGTCCCGGTCCGCCGGTTCGGATTCCGGGCGTCGTCAGCCGGCACCCTTCGCGCGCCATCCGGCCCAGGCGCGCCCGTCAGCCGGCACCCCTCGCGCGCCATCCATGGGGCGTATCGCTTTCGGGTCCGGACCGGTCGCCGTGTTCGCAGAGATGACTTCTATGCGCCCCCTGCCGGCCGCCCTGGCCACCTCCGCCTGGGATCGACCGGCGTCCTCGCGAAGCCGCCTGAACTCGATGCCGAGGGCACGCCACAGGTCTCGCTCCCGGGTCCGGACGGCTCGCTGGTTCAGAATCATGCGTCCCAGTGAACGCTTCCTGACTCAACGGACGCTTATCAGGGCCGGGGTCGCCGCCCAGCCGCCGGTCGTTTCCCAGAATGCATCAGCAGCAGAGATACGACCCCGTGGTGACGCCAGCACTCGGAAGCGATGCACCGTCGGCATGGTGAAGCGAACATCTGTACCAGACTGAGCTGCGGGCCTATACTCGCGGTCCCGTGGCCGCGCCAGTCACCACCGATCCGCTCGCGCCCTTCGGGTCCGCCGTGCGGGCCTGGTTCGAGGCGACGTTCGAGGATCCCACGCCCGCGCAGGCGCAGGGCTGGCCGGCGATCGCGGCCGGCCGCAACACGCTCATCCACGCACCCACCGGTAGTGGCAAGACCCTGGCCGCGTTCCTGTGGTGCCTGGACCGCCTGGTCCGGCAGCCGCGACCGGAGCCGACACGTACACAGGCCGGCACGGTCCGGGTCCTGTACGTCAGCCCGCTCAAGGCCCTGACCTACGACGTGGAACGGAACCTGCGGGCGCCCCTGGCCGGGATCGCGCTCGCGGCGCTGCGCCTCGGTGATGCCCCTCCGCGGATCACGATCGCCTCGCGGACCGGCGACACGCCCGCGGACGAGCGCCGCAACCTCGTCAGGCGCCCGCCGGACATCCTGGTCACCACGCCCGAGAGCCTCTACCTGCTGCTCACCAGCCAGGCGCGCGAGATCCTGCGCGACGTGGAGCACGTCATCGTGGACGAGATCCACGCCATCGCCGGCACGAAGCGGGGCGCGCACCTTGCCCTGAGCCTGGAACGCCTTGAGCGGCTGCGGTCGAGCGGCGCACCACCTCTCCAGCGCATCGGCCTGTCCGCCACCCAGCGCCCCCTCGAGACCATCGCCCGCTTCCTCGGCGGCGCCGGCGAGGGCCGGGACGTCGCCATCGTGGACGCCGGCGCCCGCAAGCCCCTCGACCTCCAGGTGGTGGTGCCCGTGGAGGACATGACCCGGCTCGGCGAGGTCCTCCCCCAGGACGAGCCGCCCGAGGGCCCCGTCATCGGCCGGGAGACGCGGAACAGCATCTGGCCGGCCATCCACCCCCGGATCCTGGAGCTGATCCGGGCTCATCGCAGCACCATCGTGTTCACCAACAGCCGCCGCCTTGCGGAGCGCCTGGCCCAGCGCCTCAACGAGCTGGCGGGCGAGGAGCTGGTGAGGGCGCACCACGGGAGCATCGCCCGCGAGCAGCGTCTCCGGATCGAGGAGGAGCTCAAGGCCGGCCGCCTGCCCGCCCTCGTCGCCACCAGCAGCCTCGAGCTCGGCATCGACATGGGCGCCGTGGACCTCGTGATCCAGGTCGAGAGCCCCACCTCGGTCGCAAGAGGCCTCCAGCGCATCGGCCGGGCGGGTCACCGGGTCGGCGAGCCCAGCAAGGGCGTCATCTTCCCCAAGTACCGCGGGGATCTCCTGGAGACCGCCGTGGTGGTCCGGGGCATGCGCGACGGCGCCATCGAACAGACGATGATTCCGCGTAACCCGCTGGATGTCCTCGCCCAGCAGCTGGTCGCCATGACCCTCGCCGAGCGCTTCACCGTCGACGAGTTGCTGGCGATCGTCCGCCGCGCGGCCCCGTTCGAGACCCTCACGCGCGAAGCGCTGGAGGGCGTCCTGGGCATGCTTGCGGGCGCCTATCCCTCCGACGAGTTCGCGGAGCTCAAGCCCCGCGTCACCTGGGACCGGCTGACGGACGTGGTGGAAGGCAGGAGGGACGCCCGCGTCGTCGCGGTCACCAGCGGCGGCACGATCCCGGACCGCGGCCTCTACCCCGTCTTCCTGCAGGGCGAGGCCGGCACCCCCGGACGGCGCGTCGGCGAGCTGGACGAGGAGATGGTCTACGAGCTCCGCGCCGGGATGCACGGGGACGTCATCGTCCTGGGCACCTCCAGCTGGCGCGTCGCGGATATCACGCCCAACCGGGTCATCGTCACGCCGGCTCCCGGCATCCCCGGCAAGCTCCCGTTCTGGCACGGCGACGCCGTGGGGCGCCCGATCGAGCTTGGCCGGGCGATCGGTGCGTTCGTGCGCGGCGTCGAGACGGACCTGGCCAGTGGGCCGAAGGGAAGGGCGAAAGCGGCCGAGCGCCTCCGGAGCGAGCACGACCTGGACGACCTCGCGGCTGAGAACCTCCTCGCCTATCTCGAGGACGAGCGACAGGCCACGGGTGTCCTGCCCACGGACCGCCGCATCGTCATCGAGCGGTTCCGGGACGAGCTGGGCGACTGGCGGCTGGTGATCCTGACGCCCTTTGGCGGCCGGATCCATGCCCCGTGGTGCATGGCGCTGGAGGCACGGCTGCAGGAACGCCTCGGCCTGGCGGTCCAGACGATCTGGTCGGACGACGGCATCGCCATCCGCCTGCCGGAGGGGGACGGGAGCCTCGACGGCATCGAGGACCTGCTCTTTCCGGACCCCGAGGAGGTCGAGGACCTTGTCGTCGGGCGGGTGGGGCAGTCGAGCCTGTTCGCCAGCCGGTTCCGGGAGAACGCGGCCCGGGCCCTGCTCCTGCCGCGGCGCCGGCCCGGGACACGGACGCCACTCTGGCAGCAGCGCCAGCGATCGGCGGACCTGCTGGCGGTGGCGAGCCGGTACGGGAGCTTCCCGATCCTCGTGGAGACGTACCGGGAATGCCTGGCGGACGTCTTCGACCTGCCGGCCCTGCGGGAGATCCTGGGCGGGGTCCAGCGGCGGGAGCTGACGGTCCACTCGGTCGAGACGGCGCACGCCTCGGCCTTCGCGGGCAGCCTCCTGTTCGACTACGTCGCCGCCTACATGTACGACGGCGACGCCCCGCTGGCCGAGCGGCGGGCGCAGGCACTCACGCTGGACCGGGACCTGCTGCGGGAGCTGCTGGGCCAGGAGGAGCTGCGGGAGCTGCTGGATCCGGACGCGCTGGCGGATCTCGAGCTGAGCCTCCAGGCGCTGGTCGAGGAGCGGCATGCCGACAGCCCCGACCATGTCCACGACCTGCTGAGGCGCCTGGGCGATCTCTCGGCCGACGAGGCGGGGGCACGGACGGCCGGCGGGCGCGTCGAGGCGTCGATCCACCTGGCGGAGCTGGCGGGCAGCCGGCGCGCCGTGCGAGCGCGGATCGCCGGC
>CAMTVM010000024.1:0-26782 GCA_947085195.1 uncultured Chloroflexota bacterium | reverse complement strand
GGTCGGGTCCGGGCCGGGGGCCGAGATCAAGTGCTACCTGTCCAATGCGCCGGCAACGATCGCGCTCGCCGAGATGGCGGCGGTCGGCTGCCTGCGCTGGACGATCGAGGAGGACTTCGAGCTCGCCAAGGGCGAGGTCGGCCTCGACCACTACGAGGTCACGAAGTTCCGCGGCTGGTACCACCACGTCACGCTCTCCTTGCTGGCCCTCGCCTTCCTCAAATCAATCCAGCGCGAGTGGGGAAACAAATGGGGCCCGCGCATCCGTGCCGGAGATCCGCCGGCTGCTTGAGGTCGTGCTGCCGGTCGAGCGCTGGACCGCCGCCACGGCGATCGCCTGGTACGAGCATCAGCAGCGGCGCAAGGCGGCCGCCAGGGCCAGCCACCGGAAGCGCTGGTTTCGAGAGCATCCGGCATAAGCGTAACCAGCGTTGTAGTACTAGATACGGGGGACTATCCAACCATCGATGCCCTCGTGAACCGCTGGCGCCGCGAGGAGCGAGAACTGCGGACTTGGTTCGAGCGAGTGTCCGACGTGCAACTTGCCACCTGCCCACCTGGGGACGACAACGTCCTTCCACTCTGGCGATACCTCGTGTATGCGGTCACCCACGGTATCCAGCAGTTCTCTGAAGCTGCGGTGCTTCTCACTCGCCTCGGTCACTCACCCGGCGAGATGGGCTTTCTCCGTTTCTGCTTGGACCCCAGCCTCCCGGCTCGCGGGATTCCACCCGCTTCGTTGGGCTCGTGACGCCGACGAGGTCGCGGACGGATCATGACTTGCCAACATCTCCTGCCGGTTTCAGCCGGGCGTGAGCACCCGAGCCCGAACCCTGAGCGCCGAGGCGACCAGCCCCAGGCTCGTCACCACGGCAGCCGCCGCCAGCAGCGCCCCGACACCAGCCAGCGCCCCGATCCCGAGGGGCCAGCCCACGGCGAGCAGGGCGGTCCCCGCGTTGAGCGCGACCAGCCTCGGGGTGGCGGCCCGTCCCAGCACCTCGCGCTGGACCGCGTGCTCCCGTGGCCCGCCCGGTCCGATCGACGGCAGAAGGTGCGTCACCGACCCGATCAGCACCTGGACGACCCAGCCCAGCGCCAGCGGCGCGGCCACCAGCGCCGACGACCACGCCTCCCCTGCCCGGACGAGTCCCAGCGCGGCGACCAGGACGAGCGCCGAGGCCAGTCCCGTGCCGATCACGAACCAACCCACGCCCGCCAGCAGCCCCACACCCGCCATCCGGTGCCAGCCGGGATCGGTGGTCCAGGTCCCCCGGGATCGGTGGACACGGGACGCCTCCAGCGCCAGCGCGCCCGCACCGGCAAGCGCGACGACCGCCCCGCCCCCCGCCACGGCCTCCACCCCCGCCAGGTGTCCGGTCACCACCAGCGGGGCGCCGGCAGCCGTCGCCAGCACCGCCAGGATCCCGCTGCCCCTCGACACGATCCGGGTCCCGAGGACGGTCGGCAGGAAGTGCAGCAGGGTGGAGATGATGACCAGCGATACGAACCCGCTCAGGTTGGTCCAGGCGTGCGCCGGGCGCAACTCCGCCCAGCGCTCCACCACCGGCGTCCAGCCCGCCGCCGCGAGCGTGCCGAGCGTCGCCCCGATCGCCACGTTGAGCAGCGCCAAGGAGTAGCCGGCGATGACGATCGGGCGCCGCATCATGAGCCCCGTCCGGCCCGACGCCCGCACGGTCATCGCGACCCCTCCGATCCCCGCGATGTAGAGAGCCCCGCCGATGACCGCCAGCAGGTCCGCCGACGGCACTACCCCGCGCACGCTCACGAGCGCCGCTCCGAGCGCGACCAGCGCGACCGAGGCGACCCGCAGGCGCAGTGGCGCCGGGTGGCCGGCCGCCAGGGCGGCCACGAAGAACGGCATCACCCCGGAGATGGCCGTCGAGGCGCCGCCCGCGAGCGCCAGGTGAAGGGGCAGCCAGGGCGGCACCGTCGCGGCGCCCGTCGCCCCGGCGAGCGCCGCGGCCGCAGCGACCAGCAGGAACCCCGCCGCGATCACGACGGACGCGACCACCACTCGCCGGTCGTCGGCGCGTCGGGGCCCGGGACGGACCCGGCCATTGGGGGCCGGGCGGCCCCCGTCATTCGGGCTGCTTGTCATCTTCTCAAACACATACTGCGGTACTAATAGTTAGCCACACCAACCGGGGGGACCTGTTCCAGGCGGGCGACGGCGACCCGCTCAAGTAGCCTCCACCGTCCCTGGCCGGCGGTCGCCTTTCCCGGGCGGCCGCCGGCTTGTTCGTGTCCGGTAGTCCTCAGATGGCGCCGGCCGCGGCCAGGGCCTCGATCTCACGCGCCGGGTAGCCGAGCTCGGCGAGGATCTCGCCCGCGTGCTCGCCCAGGAGCGGGGGGGCGGTCCGGATCGTGGCGGGCGTCGCGGAGAGGCGGAACGGGATCCCGACCTGCCGACTGGCCCCGAGCACGGGGTGCTCCACCTCCACGGTCATGCCGCGAGCCTGCGCCTGCGGCGCGGCGAACGCGGCCGGGATGTCGTTGATGGCGCCTGCGGGGATCTCGGCCGCATCCATGACCGCGAGCCACTCCCCGGTGGGGCGGGCGAGGAACCGGTCCGCCAGGAGGGGCCGGAGGACGGCGCGCTGGTCCACGCGCCCGCCGTTGGTGGCGAAGCGCGGGTCACCGGCCAGCTGCGGCAGACCCAGCGCCTCGCACAGGCGGGGCCACTGGCGCTCGCTGCCCACGCCCACGGCGATCTCACCATCGGCGGTGCGGAAGGTCTCGTACGGGACGAGGTTCGGGTGGGCGTTGCCCAGGCGCCCGGGTGCCTCGCCGGAGACGAAGGCGTTCTGGGCCTGGTTGACGAGGATGGCGAGGGTGGATTCGAGGAGGCTCACGTCGATGCGCTGGCCGGGCGCGGTCGTTCCTCCGCGTCCCACGCGGCCCAGCAGCCCTGCCAGCACCGACACCGCGCCGAACAGCCCGGTCACGACGTCGCTGATCGCCACACCCACCTTCGTCGCGCGACCACCCTCGTCGTCCGGGGCACCCGTGATCGACATCAGGCCGCCCGCCGCCTGGGCGATGAAGTCGTACCCCGGCTTCTGTGCGTCCGGCCCGTCCGTGCCGAACCCGGAGATGGCGAGGTGGACGAGGTCCGGATTCAGGACCGCCAGCGTCTCGTCCCCGAAGCCCAGCCGCGCGAGGCCGCCGACGCGGAAGTTCTCCACGAACACGTCCGAGCCGCGCAGGAGCCGGCGGAGGACCTCGCGGCCGGGCTCCCGCTTGAGGTCCAGGCGGATGGACCGCTTGTTCCGGTTGACCGCGAGGAAGTAGGCGGCGGTCCTGGTGCCGGCGGACTCGTCGCCCACCCAGGGCGGCCCCCAGCCGCGGGTCGCGTCGCCGTCGGGCGGCTCCACCTTGACCACGTCCGCGCCGAGGTCCGCGAGGAGCATCGTGCAGTACGGCCCGGCGAGGACCGTGGAGCAGTCGGCGACGCGGATCCCGGCAAGCGGGCCGGGCGCGGGGGGCTGGGGCATGCGCCTGATGGTAGCGGCCGGCCGGGGCGCCGATTGAGTGAGCCGCGATCTACGCCTCCGGCAGGGCCGGGTCCGGGATCGTGATGTCCACGACCTGCGCGCCCGTGGCCGCGACCAGGTCCACCGGAGCGAGGTGCACGTTGACACCCCGCGCGCCCCCGCCGATCGCCACCACCGTGAGCCCTTCGATCGACGCGTCCGCGATCACCGGCCAGGGTCGCCGGGCCCCGAACGGCGTGATTGCCCCGCGCGCGTAGCCGGTCTCGGCCTTCGCCTCCTCCTCGGTCGGGAGGGTGAGGCGGCTCGTGCCCAGAAGCGCTCGCAGCTTCGGCCAGTCGAACCGGCGCCCGCCGGGGACGAGGACGAACAGGAAGTCGTCGGCGGCACGACGGACCAGGATGGAACGCAGGAGCGAGCCGAGCGCAATGCCCTGGAGCCGGGCGCTCTCCTCGGCGCTGCGCGCGATCTCGGTGCGGACGATGCGGAACGGGACGCCGGCAACCTCGAGGGCGGCGATGGCCGGGGTTGCGGGGGTGGTGGAAGCATCCGGGTCGGCGGGCAGGTCGGTCATCGCTGCAGGTTAGCCGGGCCGGACACCTCCCTCACAGCCCCAGCGTGAACAGGATCCCGTCCCAGTTCTCGCGCAGGTCGTACAGCGCCACCGCGATCAGCACCACGCCGGACACGATCTCGATCGCGCGGTGCCGGTCCAGCACGAACCGGACGATCGCCCGCTGCCGGGTTCCGGCGAGCAGCGACAGCACCACGAGCGGCAGCCCGAACCCCAGTCCGAACACGACGAACGTGCCCATCCGGATGATGGTGTCGCCCGCGCCCACCGACACCGCAAGCAGCGCGGCGAGGAAGGGCCCGGCGCAGGGCAGGGCGATCGGGCCGAGCATGATCCCGTAGACGTACGCCTGGCCGTACGGATTGCGGACGAGCGGCACGCGCATCCCGGGGAGACGGTTGAACGGGTTCCGGCCCATGAGCAGCAGGACGCCGATGACGATCAGCAGACCGTCCACGATGGGAACGAGGTAGCTGGCGACGCGTCCGACCGGGATGGCGACCACGGACAGGATCCCGCCGATCAGGATCATCGTCGTCAGCAGGCCGGCCAGCACCAGGAGACCCAGGAGGCTCGCGGCGCGCCGTCCCGCCAGGGCGCCCGCGTTGGCCGACAGGTAGGCGAGGAACCCCGGGTAGAGCGGCAGCAGGCAGGGGCTGGCGGCGCTGGCGAGACCCGCCAGGAACACCGCGGCGAGTTCCCCCATCAGGCGCCGACTGCGACCAGGATCTCGTCGACGCTCTCGCCGCCCGTCCCGAACGAGACCTCACCGGCGGCCGAGACGAACACCAGGGGAACAGACGGCGGGTTGATGGCGTTGGGCCCGAACTCCGCCTCGAGGGCCCGGGAGACGTCCCGGCCGGCCACGGCGTACCGGCCGGTGAAGCCGCGTTCCGCCTTGTACCGGGCCAGGTCCTCGGCCGTCTCGGCCGGGTCGATCGTCAGGACCACGTACTCCGCCGTCCCGGGCGCCATGCGGCCGAACGCCTCGGCGAAGCGGGCCTGCTGGGCGCGGCAGTTGCTGCACCAGATGGCCATGGATTCGATGAAGATCGGCTTGCCGGCGAGTTGGGCGATCGTGAAGGTCTCGCCCGTCGTCACGTCGGTGAGGGTGGCTGTCGCCCAGGGGTGCATCTGCAGGGCTTCGGCGGCGGCGTTCGGCGGGGGCTCCCCGGCGGACGGTTCGGCGGTCATCCCGGGCTCGGTCATGCCAGGCTCGGTCATGCCGGGCTCGGCGGTCATCGCGGGCTCGGTCATGCCGGGCTCGGCGGTCATCGCGTCGGTCGCGGCGGTCGTCGCAGAGGCGGTCGCCGGGGCATCCGTTGCGGGGCCGGTGGTCGCCGTGCCCGCGCCGGAGCCGCAGGCGGCGGCGAGCATGGCGATCGCCAGCAGGAGCGCGGGAGCGCGTGGGGCGCGCATCGTCATCGGTGGTCTCCCCTCATCAGGATCGGCGGAACCGCTGTCGTCTCGGTTCGTCCGCCCCAGTCTCCCGGAGTTGCGTGACGGCTCCGTGACCGACCTCGCCGCATCGTGATCGGCCAGACCCGGCTCATCGGCGGCGGGCAGTAGCATGAGCCCATGAGCCATGATGTGTCCCCCATCGCCCATGTTCCCACCCTGATGACCGTCCACGCCCACCCCGACGACGAGGTCATCGGCACCGGCGGAACCATGGCGCAATGGGTCGATGCCGGCCGGCGCGTGGTGCTGGTCACGTGCACCCGCGGCGAGATGGGCGACATCGTCATCCCGGAGCTGGACACGCCGGAGCATCACCGGCGCCTGGGCGAGATCCGCGCGGCCGAACTGGAAGCCGCGATGGCGGCCCTTGGCGTGACCGAGTGGGAGAACCTCGGCTACCACGACTCGGACATGATGGGCCGGCCCGGCAACCGCGATCCGCGCTGCTTCTGGCAGGCCAACCTCGACGAGGCGATCGGGCGCCTGGTCTGGATGGTGCGGCGCTACCAGCCGGACGTGATGACCACCTACAACGACTTCGGTGGATACGGGCACCCGGATCACATCCGGACGCACCTCGTGGCGGTGGGCGCGTTCGCCCGCGCCGGCGACGCGGCCTGGTACCCGGAGCAGCTGGCGCCCGAGCACGGCGGCACAGGAGCGTCGGCGGTCGAGGGCGGCCTGGCGCCGTGGGCACCCGCGAAGCTGTACGAGCAAGCGATCCCGGCCTCGGTCCGCAGTGCCATCCAGGAGCGGATGGAGGCGATCGGCGAGCGCTCGTTCTGGACCCCGCCCGAGGGCGCAACGCTCGAGCAGCTCGCGGAGTTCGAGGCGTTCGCAGCCCGGATGCTGGTTCCGGACGAGACGATCACGGCCTGGGTGGACGTCACGCCGGTGCTGGGCCGCCGTTGGGCCGCGATGCGCGCCCACGTGACGCAGATCTCCGACGAGAACCCGTTCGTGCGGTTCGGCCAGGATGCGTGGCGGGACTTCTGGTCCCGCGAGGCGTTCGTGCGCCGCGAGTCCCGCGTGCCGGCCCCGGACCGGGAGGCGGACCTGCTGGCGGGGCTGGAGGGCCGGGCGCCGGGCCCGTACGGCTGGGGCTGAGTTCCGGGCGACCGCCCGACGCGCCGATGGTCAGTCGCGGGCTACCAGCGCAGCAGCCCTTTCGAGGCGCCCCACAGCTGGTCCATCACGAACTTGCCGGCGCCCGCCGGGTCCAGGAAGTTCGGCTGCGCCTTGTCCAGGATCAGGTGCGGCCGCATCCGGATCTGCCGGAGCTCCGTGCCCGAGAACGTCAGCTCGAGGGTGATCCCCTGCATCGTGTAGTTGGACCAGGACTGGTCGAACACGAAGTTGCCCAGGGCGTACCAGATCGGCTTGCCCTTGTAGACCTCCATGCCCTGCACCCAGTGCGGATGGTTGCCGATCACAAGGTCCGCGCCCGCGTCGATCGCCGTATGGGCCAGGTTCCGCTGGCCGGCCGTGGGCCTGGCCCGGTACTCCACGCCCCAGTGCGGGAACACGATCACCACGTCCGCGCCGGCCTTGCGCGCGGCCGCGATGTCCTTCTTCAGGAACGCCTTCGTCATCTTGGCGCTGCCCGGCGTGGTCGCCCCGGCGTGGTAGTACGAGGCGATCGTGTCGTACCCGAGGATCCCCACGGTCACGCCTCCGGCATCGAGCAGCGATGCCTCATGGGCCTCGGCCGTATTCCTGCCGGCTCCCGAGTACCGGATGCCGTAGTCGTCCAGGTTCTCCCGCGTCGAGATGATCCCGGCCCGGCGCGCGTCGCCGATGTGGTTGTTGGCCAGCGACACCCAGTCGATGCCGGCGTTGGCCAGGCCCGCGATGTGCTTCGGATTGGCGGAGAAGACCATCCCCGTGCCGTGCCAGCGGAAGTTGTCCGGGGCCGGGTTCTCGAAGTTGGCGATCGCGATGTCCGCGGCCTTCATCAGCTCGCGAACGGCACCGGCGTTGCCCGTCCGCTTCTCGTTCGGCAGGTCCCAGCCCATCGGCGAGCAGTCCTTGCACAGGCCGTTGATCGTCGCCGTCCCGCCATCGAACGGGAAGTCGGCGCCGGTCTTGCTCGCGCGGATCGCGAGCGACACGCCGCGGTCGAGCAGGATGTCGCCGCCCGCGAAGAGCGTCCAGGCCCTGTCCGGATCATAGGCCGGCGTGGCGCCGGCCGGGACCTCGAGCCGAGCCGTCAACGGCCAGCCGTCCAGCGTCGCGACGCGGCCCACGCCGAACAGCGACCGGGAACCCCAGGCGAGTGCCCGCACCGATGCCGTGACCTCGTCGGCGCGCAGGAACCCGAGCCTCTTGCGGTGCTTCGCGAGGTCGGCGGCCAGCGCCGTGGCGGAAGGGACCGTGACGAGCTTCGCACCGAGGGACGAGCGCTCCACGCCCAGCGTCGCGAGGATGGCGTCCGCGTCCCTCTCCACCAGCACCAGGGCGTCGTACGGGGAGCTCCCATCGGCGATCCCGGTCACGTCTGCGGCACGCGCGCTCGCGCGACCCGTGCGGAACTGGGTCACGGGGACGATCGCGACGTCCTCGGTGACGGTGTCGGGCAAAGGAGCGGGCGTGGACGTCCCCGCCGGCGGGGCCGAGCCGTCCGGAGACGGAGCTTCCGAGGGAACGGCGGACCCGGGTTCGGTCGATGCTCCGGCGGTGGTGGCTCCCGGGCCGGGCGTGCCGGTCTCGAAGCCGCCCGCACCCGGAACGCCGGACGTCGCCGCCGGAGATCCGCCCAACAGCCCGCCCCCGAACTCGAGGCCGACCACCAGCACCAGCGCGATCGTGGTGAGCGCAGGCAGGAGCCAGCTCCGGCGCGCCGGAACCGTTGCCGCTACCGGACGGGCGCCGTTGCGGGAACGCTGGCTGCGGGGACTGAAACGAGGATCGCGCACGCTCACGGCTCGAAGCGTACCCCAGGGAAAAGGAACGCCCCGTCCGGGCGGGCGGACGGGGCGTGCGGGGAATCGGGAGGAAGATGGCGGACCCGACCGGATTCGAACCGGCGATCTCCAGCGTGACAGGCTGGCATGTTGGGCCGCTACACCACGGGTCCGCGACCGGTGGCGGATGATAGCAGGGGTCCGCCGGAAGCCGCCAGCGCGGGCGCTGCGCACGAAATCCCCCGCCCGCCTTCGGCGCGCACCCGCGCTATGCTCGCCGCGCCATGCCCCGCATCGACCTTCGCTCCGATACGGTGACCCACCCGACCGATGCCATGCGTCGTGCGATGGCGGCCGCGGAGGTCGGCGACGACGTCTTCGGCGAAGATCCCACGGTCAACGCCCTCGAGGACCGCGCCGCGCAGCTCCTGGGCAAGGAGGCCGGCCTGTTCGTCGCCAGCGGCACGATGGGCAACCTCGTCTCGCTGCTCGCGCACCTCCCGCGCGGCCACGAGGCCATCGCCGGCGCCGCCACGCACACCGTGATAGACGAGGCCGGCGGGCACGCCGTCATCGTCGGGGCCACGATCCGCGCCCTGGCGGACCGCGCGGACGGCACGCTCGACCCAGCCGAGATCATCGACGCGTTCCGCGACCCCACCGACATCCACGAGCCGCCGACCGGCCTGATCGTCCTGGAGAACACCCACGCCCACTCCGGCGGCCGGCCGCTGACGCTGGAGTACACCCGCACGGTTGCGGCCATCGCCCACGAGCGTGGTGTCCCCCTGCACCTGGATGGCGCCCGCTTCTTCAATGCCTGTGTGGCGCTGGGCGTTGCCCCGGCGGCGCTGGCCGCCCCTGCGGACACCGTCACCTTCTGCCTGTCCAAAGGCCTCTCGGCGCCGGTCGGCTCGGTGGTCGTCGGCCCGGCCACGTTCATCGAGCGAGCCCGGCGCGCCCGGAAGCTCGTGGGCGGCGGTATGCGCCAGGCGGGCGTCCTCGCCGCGGCCGGGCTGGTGGCCCTGCAGGACGGCGACGCCGGCATGATCGACCGCCTCGCCGAGGACCACGCGAACGCCCGCCGTCTGGCGACCGGCCTCGCGGAGCTGACCGGGGTGCGGAGCCCGGGCGGCATCGCCCAGCCGGACGAAGGGCCCCTGGACCCGGACCGCGTCCTCACCAACTTCGTCCTGTTCCGCGTCGACCGGGATCGCGCCGCGTTCCTGGCCGCCATGGAGGCGCGAGGCGTGCTGCTGGTGCCGTACGCGCACGGTCAGGTCCGGGCCGTCACCCACCACGGGATCACCGCCGCCGATGTCGACCGGGTGGTTGCATCGGCCGCGGAGGTGCTCCGGGGACTTGCCCCGACCGAAGCCGGCGACCTGGCTGCGAGCGCAACCTGACCCCGACCACGATCGAGATCGCCGGCCCCACCAGGGGCGCCCGCGCGACACCGCGGGCGCCGGAGGAACGATGACCCACCCCGTCACCCGCATCGCTCTCCCGCGACCCGCACCGGCCCCCGACGCCGGCCCGTTGGACGAGCGCCTCTACGACCTCGTCGAAGCCCGCGTCAGGCGCCTGGTGGCGGACAACCCGATCCTCGCCACGAGCCTGGGCATCCACGAGCACGACCACCTCCTGGGCGATCCGGGCCGGGACGCCGTGACCGAGGAGATCCGGGCGGAGCGGGCGCACCTTGCGGCGGTGGAGGCGCTGGATCCGGCCGGGCTCTCCGCGGACGCGCGCTTCGAGCGGGACCTCGAGCTGCACAACGTCCGCCTCAACGTGTTCGAAGCCGACGTGGTGCGTCGCTGGGAGCGCCGGGCCACCGCGGCGGGGGACCTGGGCGACGCAGTGTTCCTCCTGTTCGCCCGCGGCGCGGCGCCGCTCGCGGAGCGGCTGGAGCGGATCACGGACCGCCTGGAGGCAGCACCCGCGTACCTCACCGCCTCGCGCACGCGAGCGCAGGGCGCGCAGGTGGCGCTCTGGCAGCAGGTCGATGCGCGCTATGCAGCGGACCTGCCGTCCCTGTTAGCGGAGGTTCGCGTGGCCGCGGGTCCCGTCCTCGAGGAGCGCGGCCTCACCCGCCTTGATCGGGCGATCGCCGCCGCCAGCGCTGCCCTGGAGGACCACGGCGCCTGGCTCGTCGAGACGCTCGAGCGCGCCACCGACGACTGGCCCCTGGGCACCGAGCGCTACGACGAGCTGGTCCGGCTGCGTGCCTTCGGCGACCTGGACGCGGACGCGATCCTGGAGATCGGCCACGAGCAGCTGCGGCTCAACCTCGAGGCGCGCCGGGCCGCCGCCCGGGAGCTGGACCCGGACGCCGACCTGACCACCGTGATCGACCGCCTCAAGCACGACCACCCCGCAACGTTCGAGGAGGCTTTGGACGGCTACCGGGACGTGATGGCGCGGTCCCGCGCCTGGCTGATCGAGCACGACCTGGCGACGGTCCCGGACGACGAGGTGATCGAGGTCATCGAGACTCCGGAATACCTGCGCAGCGTGATGCCGTTCGCGGCCTACTTCTCGCCCGCCCGCTTCGACGCCGACCAGCGCGGCCTGTACATCGTCACGCCCGCCGTGGACGACGACCCCAACGCCATGCTGGAGCACTACTGGGCCTCGATCTCGAACACGTCCATCCACGAGGCGTACCCGGGCCACCATCTCCAGCTGGCGGTGGCGGCGAAGCACCCGAGCCTCACCCGGATGCTCACCGACGCCCCCGAGTTCGTGGAGGGCTGGGGCATGTACTCCGAGCAGATGATGCGCGAGCAGGGCTTCGATGCCGGGCCCGCCTTCCGCACGGCGATGTACACCGACGCCGTCTGGCGCGCCTGCCGGATCATCCTGGACGTCCGCATGCATCGCGGCGAGCTGACGCCCGACGAGGCCACCGACTTTCTGGTCGAGCACACCAGCTTCGAGACGGCCAACGCCCGCGCGGAGATCCGGCGCTACACGTACACCCCCGGCTACCAGCTCAGCTACCTGCTGGGCAAGGTGCTGATCCTGGGCATGCGCGAGGAGGAGCAGCGCCGCCGCGGGGCCGCGTTCTCGCTGAAGGACTTCCACGACACGCTGCTCCGTAACGGGTCGCTGCCGATCGCCTTCCACCGGCGCCTGCTCCGGGGCGAGGGCTGACGGCGTGGACGTAGTCCCGGCGATCGACGTCACCAAGGGGCGCTCGAGGATCGTGTACTGGCCCGGCGCGTCCGCGGGCATCGGCACGCCCACGGATCGGCCAGACCGGATCGCGGAGCAGTTCGTGGGCCAGGGGGCGCAGATCGTGCACCTGGTGGACGTGGACGGCGCCCAGCGCGGGTCACCCGCCAACCTCGAGGCCGTGGGCGCCGTCGCGGCGCGCGTGGCCGTGCCCCTGCAGCTGGCGGGCGGCCTGGAGGAGGCCGACCACGTCCGCTTGGCGTTTGCGGCGGGGGCCACCCGCGTGGTGCTCTCCGTGGCCATCGCGGACCGTCCGGACGTCCTCGCCGAGTGCCTGGCTGTCGCCGGCGACTGGCTGGCCGTGGGCCTCGATCCCCGTCCGGAGCGGATCGCCGCGTTCAGGTGGCGGCGGCCCGTTCCGCCGACCCTCGATACGCTGGTGGAGGAGCTGGTCGCCCGGGGCGTCCGGCGCCTGGTGCTGAGCCACGGCGGCAACGTGCCGGACACGACCCTGCTCCAGTCCCTCGTTCGCCGCCACGACGCCGACGTCCTCGTCGCCGGTGGCGCCACCGACCTTGCCGGCGTCAGCCGGCTCCGCGATGCCGGCGTGACCGGTCTCATCCTCGGGGAGGTCCTCCTCTCCGGCGCCATCGACTTTGCCCGCGCCCTGGAGGCCGCCGCATGACCCTTCGCCGCTCCCTCGTCCTGGCCGTTGCCGCGCTCGCGCTCCCGGTCGCGCTCGCCGCGTGTTCCTCCGGACCGGGCGCCACCCTGCCGCCGATCCCCTCCGAGGCACCCGCCACACCGACCCCCGCGCCGACCCACCCCGGTCCCACGTACCCGCCCGGCTGCCCCACCGAGCAGCCCGCCGCGCTCACCGCGGATGACGTGCGCGTCGTGACCATCAGCACCGACAAGGGCGACATCGTCATCGAGATCAAGGGCGCGCTGTCGCCCATCGCCACCGGCAACTTCGTCGAGCTCGCGTCCTGCGGCTACTACGACATGGTCGTGTTCCACCGTCTCGTGCCCGGGTTCGTCATCCAGGGCGGCGATGGCATGTTCGGCCGCGCCCCGGACATCATCCCGGACCTCGTCGGCTCGGGTGGCCCGAAGTACACGATCCAGGACGAGCCGGTCACCGCGACCTACGGGCGCGGCACCGTGGCCATGGCGCGGACGAGTGACCCCAACTCCGTCGGCTCGCAGTTCTTCATCGTCCTCGACGATGGTGCCCAGGGTGCGCTGGCGCAGTACAACACCTACCAGATCATCGGGACGGTGACGGCCGGCATGGACGTGGCCGATGCGATCGCGGCGATGCCGAACGCCGGTCCGCCCACCAACGCCGCCGTCGATCCGGTGCCGATGACCAAGGTCACCGTCACCGCCCCGTAACCTGTCCCGGAACGCAGCGAGGAGAGCTCCCCATGACCCGTGTCGTCATCGCCACCGAGGCCGGCGAGATCGAGGCCGACCTGTTCACCGAGGGCGCGCCGCTCGCCGCGGCGAACTTCATCAAGCTCGCCAAGGCGGGCTTCTACGACGATGTCATCTTCCACCGCGTCATCCCGGGCTTCATGATCCAGGGCGGCGACGGCGAGTTCGGCAAGAAGGCCACGCTCAACACCGGGCGCGTCGGCACCGGTGGGCCCGGCTACAAGTTCGATGACGAGCCGTTCACGGGCGACTACTGCCGGGGCACGCTGGCCATGGCCAACGCCGGGAAGAACACGAACGGCTCGCAGTTCTTCATCTGTCACGGGGACTACTCGGGCCGGCTGCCGAAGAGCTACACGATCTTCGGCATGGTCACCAAGGGCCTGCAGGTGGTGGACGCGATCGCCACAGCGCCGCGCAACAGTCGGGACCTGCCCGACGCACCGGTCGCGATGACCTCGGTCACGGTCCTCGACGAAGCGTAGCCGGCCCGGACACGCCGACAGTTAAGGGATTTTCACCAAACCCCCGGGCAAAGCCCTTCCCAAATCCACAGCGGACCGCTAGGATATGGACGCTGCAAGTCAGCGAGCGCTGCCCCAGCATCAGGATCATGGGTAGGTCGGGTTAGGGTAGTCGGTTCAGCCGACGCGATAGATGTTCCTGAGGCGATGGCAGAAGGTCCGCCGCAAGGTGGACACCTTCACCGGGACAGCAACGAGGCGGCTCCTTCGGGGGCCGCCTCGTCCGTTTGCGGGGCAGGAACCACCGCGAAGGCCCGCACCGGGAACGTGCCGGTCCCGCGGACCGGCGCCGGGACCGCCGTGAAGCGGGCTCCCTCCACCGGCACGGCCGCCAGCCCCGTCAGGTGCTCCACGATCGGGATACCGGCCTCGAGCAGGAGGGAGTGCGCGGGCCGCGCCGGGTCGCCGGTGTCGTCGATGTTCAGCGAGTCGATCCCGACGAGCACCGCGCCCTCGTCCACCAGCAGCGCCGCCGCGTCACGGGTGAGGAACGGGTTCCCGCGCAGGTACGCGTCCGTGCCCCAGTGCCGGTCGAAGCCCGTGTGGACCAGGACGGCCCGGCCGGCCAGCTCGTACGGACGGAACGCGTTGGCGCCGATGGCGAGCGCCGCGCTGCCGGTGACGTCGATTCGCACCGCCGGCAGGTCCACGAGCTGCTCCAGGGACAGGCCCGCGAGGTCCGTCCCGTCGTCGTAGCGGTGGAACGGGCTGTCCAGGTACGTCCCGGTGTTGCCGCAGAGCGTGATCTGGTCGATGGCGAACGAGACGCCGGGGGCGTAGTGGGCGCGGCTCGCCTCGCGATCGAGGAAGGCGGAGATCGACGGCGTCGGGAGGCCGGGATAGGTCACCATGCCCGCTTCGATCGGATGACTCAGGTCCACGAACCGCGGGCGCGGCGCCTCGGGGTTGCTCACGTTGTTCCTCCATGGTCGTGGTTTGGGGGCTGCTATCCTTGCAGCCCGCGACGCCCGCCGTCGCGCCTCGCGCGCCTGTAGCTCAGTGGATAGAGCGTCGGCCTCCGGAGCCGAAGGTCGCAGGTTCGAATCCTGTCGGGCGCGCCATAACAGCATCTGGCAGCGCCAGCGCGAGTCCGTGGCGGTACGCGGCCGGTGTGAGGCGCAGGCTGACGAAGCGCGGCCCCTCGATGACGATCCGCTCGTAGACAGCGTGAATCACGTCGGACTTCTCCTCTATCAGGTCGGTCATCTGCCAGGTTTCCGCGAGGGCATCAAGCCACTCCGTCGCGCGGCGGGCCGGCAGGTCCCGGACCGGCTGCGACCCGACGATCTCCAGTTCTCCGCGAAGGCGCGCCATCCGGGCCAGGTACTCAGCGTCGTCGAGGCGCGCTGCCGCGTGCTCCAGGGCGAGCTCGCGCATCTGGCGTTCGAGGCGAGCGCGATCCATGGTCACGGGACGTTCGCCCGCGGACAGCACCGCGGTGATCCGGGCACGCATCGCGTTGTCCACCCGGAGCGACCCGAGCTGGGCGAGGACGGGGGCCTCCCAAGTGGTCGCGGGGATGCGCGCCTTCGAGCCCCATGCGGCGCATGGCTCGGTGTGCAGCTTGGCGATGCGCTCGGTGTTGCCCATCCGCCCGTCCGACCGGATCCTCCGCCCGCACGAGCACTCCAGGAGACCAGCCAGCAGGTCCAGGCGGCCGCGGTGGCGGGGCCCTCCGCCGGAGGTCTTCGATCGCCGCACATCCTCGACCCGCGCCCAGAGATCGTCCGAGACGGGTGGGTGAGCCCGCCATGCGGCGGGTCGGCGAGTCTCGCCCGGGCCGCGATGGCGGCGGATCCAGCCGTTGTAGAGCGGGTTCTTGAGAATGCAGCGGATGCGGTCGGCGCTGAGCCCGGTCTCGGTCGCGAGGTGGTTGGCGCTGACCGTCCCCAACGCGTATCGCTCGAACAGGCCGATGGCGGTTCCGATCGTGGCGGGGTCGACCTCGAGCGTGTGCGGGCGTTCGGGAGACCGTCGGAACCCGAGGGCGGCGTGGCCGCCGGGATCGTCGTGGTGGTCGAACTTCGCCGCGTAGCCGTCCGTGATCCGCTCAGAGAGGCGTCGGCTGTACCGCTCGGCGCCTGCGGCCTCGGCCACGAGCTCGTCCCAGTCGTGCGGATCGGAGCTCAGGATCCGCCGGTCGCACATGACCAGGGCCACGCCGACTGGGTGAAGGCCGTCCTCCAGCAACTCGAGGGTCCGGCGGAGGTTGCGCTGCCAGCGGTCGGAGTACCCGGCCAGGAGCAGGTCGAAGGCCCCGGCCCGCGCCTCGGCGAGCATCTCGGTCATCGTCGGCGAGCGCCAGACGGTGGTGCCGCTGTGGGCGACCTGGAACACGAGTCCGGCGTCCACGAGGCGGTGGCGCTCGATGAAGCGGTCCTGCTGCTCGCGCTGGCTGGCGGGCCCGAAGCGGTCGTACTGGCCGGCCGTCGACTCGCGGATCCAGCGGGCGACACGGAGCCCGCGGATGTCGTCGAGCGAGCGCGGCAGTCGCTTCACGCCGCGGTGTCCTTCTTTCGAGGGTGCATCCCGGTGATAGTTGCTCTGCCGTCAAGGCCCTCGCGGCGCATCTGTTCCGGTCCGTCGGGATAGCGGCGATGAAGCGCCTCGACGTAGCGAGCTAGGGCGGCGACGAGCGGATCGCGCTCCACGGGCACTTGAACCTGGCCGCTCACGAAGTGCTCCGAGGGTGAGCAGGGTGAGCAAGAATGCCGTTTCCTGGTCCTCTCCCATGACATGCGAGGGGTGACCTGCGGAATCGCCTGGATGCTCCCCCTGCTCCCCCCTGCCCTCTCATTCGGCAGGCCTCGCCACGGCCAGTCCCTCGTAGACGGGACTGCCGTGGACCTTGCGCCGACGCACGGGGAAGCCCAGACGATCGTGGCGCTCCGTGAAGGCTCGGCCGAACACCGGCGCGGTCATTGGCTTCGACCCGATCGACTCTGCCCAGGCCAGGTAGTGCTCGTAGACCTTGGGTCCGGTTGTCGAGGCGCCTGCCTGCCCGACGACCCACTCGCGGAGGAAGCCACCGAGCGGGTCCTCGTCCTCCCGATACGCGGCGGTCTCACGGGCGACGGATGCCGGCAGCGGGTGGAGCGTGCCGACGGTGGCGTATGCCACGGCGCCGCGGACGGCCCAGGCGAGGATCCCTGGCGCCTCGCCGGCGAGGATTGCGGAGAGGCCGGGATCCTCGAATGGGCCTTCTCCTGACTCGCCGCGCTTGGCGAACCGTACCGCCCACGGGATGAGCGCGATCCTGCGCCAGAACCCCTCGGAAGCGTCATCAGCGGCCGGCAGATGGTTGGTCGCCAGATGGAGCGTGTGGGTCGGCGGCCACTCCTCCTGGCGCCCGTGGAGTTCGCGGCCGGTCATCAGGTCAATCGTCGCGAGGCGCTTGAGGGTTCCTCCCCTGAACTTGGCCCCTCGCTCGGGCTCGCTCGTGAAGGCAAGGCGCGCCCCGCGAAGGCGCATGAGATCCGACGTTGGGGCACCGGCCGCGCGGTTGGCGTTGAGGAGCGTCTCCACGGCGATCTCGACGCTGTAGTCGCCCGCGACCTCACGGCCGAGGGTCCGGAACGCCACGGACTTCCCGTTGTTGCCCGAGCCGTAGTGGACGGCCAACAGCTCCTTGGACGTCCCGACCAGCGATGCCCCAATGAGCATCGCGAACCAGCCGACGAGGTCCTCGTCGGCGGCGAAGACCTCCTGGAGGAACCGATCCCACCGCGGGCACGTCGCCCGCGGGTCGTAGTCCAGCTTGGTGGAGCGGCTCACCATGTCCTCGGGTCGCCCGACCCGCAGGGCGCCCGTCCGCAGGTCGACCAGGCCGTTCTCGCACCCCAGGATCCAGGGGTCGAGGTCCCAGGCGTCACCGCTCGTTGCGGCGGGCTTCATCGATGCCGTGATCCGAAGCCCGGCGCTGATCGCGTCGTCCGTGGCCCCTGCGGCGGTGATCGCCGCGAGCGTGCGATCACGCATCTCGCTGTCCGTGATCCTCACCGCCTCCTGGTACCGCGAGCCGAGGACCTCCAGCCACAGCCTGCGGATCTCCTGGTCGCGGTCCGGCCGCCACCGATGCCCATGCCAGACGAGCCAGATCCGTCGCCCGTGGTCGAACCGGACCTTGGCCGCCTTCCTCTCGATGAAGTGGTACGCCGCGAGCGACTGCCGACTCAGGTGATCGACATGGGCGAACGTCGCCCCTTCGTCCTCGGCTCCTGCCGCAGCCTGCCCGTGGTCCACGTCGGGGAGTCGACGCTCGTCTGCGCGGTGCGCGCGGCGCCGGAACTCATCACCGGGCGGCTTGCGGCCGATCGACAGGGCGATCGCTCGGATCTCGCGGTCATCCAGCGGCGGCCGGCACTGCAGGCGGTTGGCCTCGAGGAGCGCGGCCAGGATGACCTCGGCGGACGCCCCGCGGCGGCGCATCGAGCCGGCGAGAGATGTCAGCGTCGTGTTGCGCTGGCCCTCGACGATCAACTCCGGGATCGTTGGCGTGTGGCCGTCGGGTTCGCGACTGCCGACAACGAGCTCGCCGATCCACGCGGGCGCCTCTGCGAGGCCCTCTGCTGGTTCCCGGAGCCAGCGGTAGCGGCGACCGCTGAGGTGCAGCGACGGCGGGGCGACGAGGTAGCCGCCCACGCCCCGGAGGTCGACCTTGGTGAGGATGGCCGTCTTGGGCCCGAGCCTCTCGGTCGTCCGGTACAGGTAGTGGTGACCCCGCCCCGTCTCGACCGTCGCGGTCTCGGGGAGGCAATACCCACCGGCCTCCAGCGCAGCCACGCCCTCCGGCCCGTCGACATCAACCGCGACGACGCCAGCTGGCACCGCGAGCCCGACATTCGCGTGCGGCCACATCGTCCACCACTTCTCGATCTGGTCGGTGTCGACGGTCGCGTCGCTCAGCCCGTTCTTGGTCCGCGGATGTTTCCCCGGCGACGCGCAGGCGGGCCGACGGCAGTCACAAACGCCAGCAACGGGCGTGTGCAGTGGGATCACACCCCACCCGGCGGCGGCTGTCGCAAGAGCGCTGTCGAGGAGAGTCCGCGGCGAGTTCACCGCTGGCGTGCGGGATCGGCGAGGTAGTCGTCGAGGTCCTGGGGCCGGACGCGCACAGCGCGGCCTATGCGCACCGAGCGAAGGTGGCCTAGGTCGATGATCTTCCACGCCATGGACCGGCTCACGGACAACCGGTCGGCGATCTGCTCGATGCGGAGCAGCCGGCCGCTGCCCCCGTCCACCGCGTCCATGGGCTTCCCTTCCGTTGACACTTGTGGCATTCTCCGTGTCATCGCGTCCACGACAATTGCTGCTGACGCTCACTGATACTCTAAGGGCCACCGGTGTCCACTGCAATACTGAATCTATCGATGACATCAAGCGTGAGTGACGGGCTTTGAGCCTCCGGCCTCGGTTCGCTGGCGAAGGCCGACTGCGGCTACCTGTGAACGTCCAGATCCTCTACCGCGCGAACGATTTCGCCGCGAAGGACGACATCCTCGGCGAGCTCGCGGACGCTGGGTACGACCCGTTCGAGCGGGTGGCGAGTGGCCTTCTCCTGGCGGAGGAGTTCGCGCGGGTCGACCTGACGCATCGGAAGACGGCTCGCGACTGGTACCAGGAGCATGGAGTGCTCGACCTCGGGCACTTCTTTCCCGGCGACGGCTTCGAGTCCCACTACTGGCCGCCCGAGGACGAGAGCTTCCACGACGCCCCGCCTAACGTTCTCCAACAGCAGACGAACGTGCGTTGGCATCTCATGGCTCTGGCTCGGTTGAGCGACGAGCGCGAGCGGGCCGATCCCCCGCGGCCCGGCTGGCAGCCGCACGAGGGCTGGGACCCGGCCTGGGCGCAGCCCGCGCTGTTGGATCCGACTGGTGGGGTGCTGTGGCTCGGCGGGTCCAGCAACTTCGAGTCGCGCATCGCGCCGCTAATGCAGCACTACGCTCGTTTCGAGGACGTGGTCAAAGGCGGCTCACTCAGCGAGTACAACCTCGCGGGCGTCACGCGGAAGCAGTTCACCGAGCGGTGGTGGCCGACCGCGCACGCGGCGTGGCAGCGCATCACCAGAGAGAACATTCCGGTCCTCTGGATCCCGATCACCGGCTGGTACGGGGCGTGGGCCGATTACGACGTGGAGCTCGGCCCGCCGTCGGGACGCTCCAACACGGGTCGGCTCAGCGCCGACTGGTGGGGACTGATCGAGCTCGAGCGCCGCCTGCTCGAGCCGTATGTCCGGAGGGCGGCCGAGTACCAAGTCGAGATCCGGCGAGCAGGGTTCGACCGGGATCTCACACCCAAGGGCGAAAGCTTCACAGACCGGTTCCCAGGCCCCCTCGTCGTCCACGAGCGCCGATGGTGGAGCTCGCTGCTCGCGCCCGTCTACCTCCAGCTCCTCGAGGGCCTACGCCGGGTGACGGAAGGCCAGCGCGGTGCCGCCTTTTGCCGCGAGTGCGGCCAACCGTTCCTCACCCTCGACGCGCGGCGTTCCAGCTTCTGCACCGACCGCGAGCGGTACCGGTTCTCACAGCGGGACAGGCGGCGACGACTCAGCGCCACAGCGCACGACTTCGAGATCGGCGAGCGACTCGACTCCATCGAGCAGGAGCAGACGTGACGCGTTCAGTCTTCGTCAGACCCGTTCGCGTTTCCCGTGCGACCGCGACCTATGCCGTTCACGCGTACCACACGAAGGTCCCCGTCGAGGCCATCACGCCATACATCGACCACTACACCGATAAGGGCGAGACCGTGCTGGACCCCTTCTCGGGAAGTGGCATGACCGGACTCGCCGCGGCCCTAACGGGCCGAAAGGCCATCCTCAACGACCTGTCGCCCGCCGCGGTTCATATCGCCCGCAACTACACCACCCCCTGCGATCCAGATGAGCTTGGCGCGGCGGCAGTGCGGCTCCTCACCTGGGCAGAACCCAGGATCGAGCCGCTCTACCAGGTCTCCTGCCCATCGTGTGGCGGCGATGCCCGAACCGAGTACGTGGTCTGGTCCGACGAGCGCGCGTGTCCGGCATGCTCAACGACCGTCAACGTCTGGAGCGCACGGGGTGCCGACGGGAGCGTCAGAGCCCTCTCCTGCCCATCGTGCGGCGCCGAGTTCGACAAGAACTCGGCGAAGGTTGTGGGCGAGCGACCGGTTTCAGTGAACATCTCATGCGCGCATTGCGGGGTCGGCCGGCTCGTTACCGATCCGCGCGTCGAAGACATCGCCGCTGCCGCCTATCATCGTGAGGCGGTGCCATTCTGGTACCCGGACTTGCCCTTCGGGCCTGACTGGGAGATGTGGCGCGGAGGCCATCGCGACCTCGGGATCACGAAGGTCGCTGACTTCTGGAGCCCTCGGAACCTCGCCGCGCTCAGCGTGCTGTTTGAAGGGATCGGCCGCGAGCCCGACCACCGACTGCGGGGCGCCCTCAAGTTCGTCTTTACGGCTATCGTCAATCGTGCGTCCCGTCGATATCAATGGAACGCGAAGCGACCGACAAACGTTCTCGGCGGGACTCTCTACATCGCCTCGCTCCGGTACGAGTGGAATGTCCTCTCACTATTCGGCCGTAAGCTGAGAGCGACGACTGCGTTCTACCGCAATGTGCGGCTCCCTGCTGGCGCTGTGACCGTCATCAACGGCTCAGCGGCTGACCTGATCGCGGTCCCCGATCAGTCGGTGCCTTACGTGTTCACGGACCCGCCCTTTGGTGCCAACATCTACTACGCTGACGCCTCGCTGTTGTGGGAGGCATGGCTTGGCAGCCTCACGGATAGACGCATGGAGGCCGTCGTCAGCCATCGCCGCGGGGGCAAGTCGCTCGGCGACTACCAGGAGCTCATGGCCCGGTCGTTCGCGGAGATGAAGCGCTGCGTGAGCACCGACGGAATGATCACGATGGTCTTCCAGAACACCGACGATCGCGTCTGGGTGGCGATCCGAGAAGCGGCAACAGACGCGGGTCTGCACGTCCTTGGCGCGACGACCCTCCACAAGTCCCAGCCTTCATTCAAGGGCATCAAGGCCAGCCAGACAGGCGAGAAGGTGGCCGCCTCCGACGTGGTCATGACGATGGCGGGAAGTCCCAGTGACAGGCAACCTGACACGCAAGGCGCCGATGCTGAGGCCATCGTGACAATGGCCATCGTGGAGGAGCTACGCCGCGGTGGAGGCGCGCGGCTCAGCTCTACGGCCCACCTCTATGCGGTGGCCGTGTCGGCCCTCGTTGACGGAGGGCTAGCAACCGAGGGCTGGGACTTCGATCGCGTTGCCGCCCTTGTGGCAGGGTTTGAACAGCGAACACAGTCGGATCAACTGTCGCTGGGGATCGATTGATGTCGTTCGACGAGCTATACCCGGACCTTGGAGTCGCGGCCGACCGCGCTGCCGGTCTCGGGCTGTCCGTCACGACGCCCCTGCTTGTACCAGCGCGCGGCAGCCGGTCGTCGCCCGTCTTCAACGCCCACAGCTACCACACGAAGGTGCCGGCTGAGGCCATCGAGCCGTTCATCGAGCACCACACCAAGTCAGGCGCCACGGTCCTGGACCCCTTCGCGGGGTCCGGCATGACCGGTGTCGCTGCCAGGCGACTAGGACGCCGCGCCATCCTCAACGACCTGTCGCCGGCCGCAACCCACATTGCCTGGAACTTGACGCACGAGTGCAATCCAGACGCTCTGGGAAGAGCCGCCGAGCAGGCCCTCGCGAGGAGCCAGGGCGACGTTCCTCACCTGTACAACGCCAGCTGTGGCAGCTGTGGCGGCGACGCCTCCATCGCCTACACGATCTGGTCTGACGTGCTGGCCTGCCCTGCCTGCGGATCCGGCGTCTCAGTCTGGCGTCACGGTGTAGATCGCGCGACTGGCGCAGTCGCGAACACCATCGACTGCGGCGATTGCCACTCGACTTGGCGACGGCGGGGGGCGAGACGAATCGCCTCGGTCCCAAGCTGGGTCGTAACCGATTGCCGAGCATGTGGTCGAGTCGAGCGGGCGATGGATGCCGGCGACCAAGCGAACCTCGACGCAATCGCCGCTGGTCCGCTTGGCCATTGGCACCCGACGAACGCGATCGGTGCCGAGCGGGAGATGTTCATTCGCTCCGCCCTCGGATCAAGGGGCATTGCGACCGTCGCCGATTTCTACACCCCCAGGAATCTGCGGGCACTCTCTGCACTCTGGGCCGCCATCCTGGCCGAGCCCGACCCGCGGCTGCGCCAAACCCTCGCGTTCGCATTCACCAACACCGCGTGGCACGGGACAATCATGCGGCGCTACAACGCGCGCGGCGGTCAGCGGCCACTGACCGGGACGCTGTACGTTCCCCACCTCTCGTCCGAGGTGAACGTCAACAACGTCTTCGCGCATAAGGTGCGTCAGCTTCAGAAGTTCTATGCGACCGAATGGCAGACGCGGGACGCGCAACCTGTCCAGGTTCGAGTCGGCTCAGCCGCCAGCCTCGCGGGTCTCGTCGACCGGTCGATTGACTACGTCTTCACGGACCCGCCTTTTGGCTCAAACATCTTCTACGCAGACTGCAACTTCATATGGGAGTCCTGGCTTGGCCGCTTGACCGATCAGACGGATGAGGCTGTCGTGAACCGCTCGTTGCGTCCCCGAGACGGTGGCAAGACGCTCGCTGACTACCAGACACTGATGGAGTCGAGCTTCGCCGAGATCGCCCGCGTGCTTCGCCCCGATGCCTGGATGACGGTTGTCTTCCATAGCTCAGACGCGGCCGTGTGGCAGGCGCTTGAAGACGCAGCCAAGGCGGCGGGCCTATCGATCCAAGGCGCCACCTACCTCGACAAGAACCAGTTGTCGCCCAAGGGCTACAAGGGCCGAAGCGGCACAGAGGATGTTGCGGCCTACGACGTGGTTCTTGGCATGCGCAACCGACCCGCGTCATCAATCCGATCACGAGCACAGGAGTCCGAGCGACGGACTCGCGCTGCCATAATCCTGTACCAGCACCTGCAGACGTTGCCGGCCGTCGGCCTTGACCCGGATGCCGACAGACTCCGGACGCTGCCGTACCTTCACTCGCTGCTGGTCCAGCACCATTTCAATGGCGACATCGGCCTTCACATCGGCGACTACGACACCGTTCGCTCGATCTGCGACGCGAGTCTCGTTCAGGACTCAAGCGGCCGATGGAGCATCCCTGTCGAGCATTTGGAGACCTACGCGGCGATCGGCGACAGTGCACCATAGGCGGCATGACCGCCCCTGACGAACGCCATCGATCTGAACCCGCGGCTGCCGACACGCTGTTTGGCGATCTTGAGGCTCATGCGACGACCGGGAAGCGAGCCGGCGAGGAGGTCGCGGCGGACATGGCGGACACGACTGCAGCGGGCGCGCCGCCACCCACGCTCCAGGAACTGGCAGCGGCCTCGGTCAGTGCCATCCCGAAACGCCGGGCAGCCGCGACGGTCAGGGCCGCCCGACAACTGCCGTTCTCGAAGCAGTTCTCCGCGAGCCAGATCCCCTCGCTCGGTGCATTCCTCAAAGCCGTCGACGAGGGCGGTGGCACGGCGGACCAAGTCCGCGACGCCGCGTTTGCGTTGCTCCACCCTGGCGTGCCCACGACCGACAAGCCCAAGGTCACGATGGCGTACAACGCAGTCCTGTCCGCCAGCCACTACGGCCTTGTGAATGCCGGGAAAGACGGCCTCACCCCATTCGGCAAGGCCATGTTGGCACTACCGGACGACCGCGCCCGCATTCTGGCCCTCGCCCGGCACATCCTTCAGCACCTGAACGGGATCGAGCTGGTAGCTGGGGTAGCGAAGCTCGCGCACGCCGGTCGCCGCCTGACCAAGGTTCCGCTCGCGGACTACTTCGACCAGAACGGGCTCGGATCGAATCATGACGGCACGGACATCAACGCCGTCGCCAGCTGGCTCGCTGCCGCTGGCGTCTACGAGGGGGGCGGCTGGTACCGACTCAATGAGAAGGTCTTCCTCGAACTCGCGGAGATCGGGCTCGATACCACCGACTCTATCGCCCGACTCTCCGCGGAGAACCGCGCAATCCTTGAGCAACTGGTGCTCCTACCGCTGCATCGATCGGACTCAAGCGCGATGCAGCGGCTGCTCCGCGGCCGCACGGACCTGCACATCGATGGCCCGGCCTTCGTCAACAAACACCTTGAACCGCTGCGAGCAGCCGGCCTGATCGAGACCGACAAGACGACCAAGGGCCGCGGCGGGAACTACACGGCGTTCTGGGGGACGGCCCTCTTCGAGGACCGGGTAGTCCAGGACTTCGTGGCCCGCGTCCAGCGACAGGGCTTCCACATCTCGGGTCCCGAGCTTGAACGTCCATTCTCGGACCTGATCGCCGAGATGACGGACGGCGCCGCGTCGAAGGACACACGGGGCCGCGCTCTCGAGTTGTTCACGCTTCGGATGCTCCAGTTCCTCGGACTTCGCCACATCCAGTTTCGCGTTCGACCCACCCTCTCCGAGGAGATCGACGGCTGGGCGGAGGGCTTCACCCCCGTCCACAGCCGGTGGCAGGTCCAGTGCAAGAACACCGCCACCTTCTCGGTGGAGCAAGCCGCGAAGGAGGTGGGCGTTGCCGTCCGCCAGCGGTCAACTGTCGTGCTCCTGGTCACCACCGGAGACTTCTCCGACGATGCCATCGACTACATCTCAGATGTGATACGCGGCAGCGCCATCACGATCGTGCGCGTGAATGGGAGCGACGTGGCCAGCCTCAGCGCCGATGAGTCGAGCATCTGGGAGATCCTCGATCGCGAAGCGCATCGCGCGTACGCCCTGCGCTCCGGGATCGTGGAATCTCTCGTTGCGACTGCAGAAGACGAGTCTGGCCTTGCCGAACATGCCGTTGAGCCACCCACCTGACGGGCTCGCGGCGGAGGCCTAACGAGCAGGTACTTGCGATGGAAGACGGCTAGCTGGACGCAGTCTGAGCACCCATCAGCCGAAGGCGGGGTCGCGCCGCCGCTGCCGTCGGTTGGACCCCGTAGTTCGCCTCAAGCTCGTCGACGTTGACCGCGATCAGATCCGCGATGTCTTCGGGCGTGAAGCCCATCCTGTACCGGTAGGTGTCGACGACCTCGGTGAGCAGGCGAGGATGCTCGCGGGGCACGTCCGCCTCGGCGGGTTCGCGCAACCTGAAGCCTGCCTTGCCGATCTGCATCCAGAGGTAGCGAGCCTGGCGCGGCGTGATCTTCCCGAGGCGTTCAGCCCGCACCAACAGCGCCTGCATCGAGACTCGCCACCGCAGCTTCAGGGCCACGAGTCGATCCAGCGACGTAGTAGCCGAGGTGTTGTCAGAACACAAGCGGATTATGCATTTTCCATGCCTCACCTGCTTGAGCGACCGAGTGGTCGGTTGGTCAGCCCGTCAGCGATCACCCTTTCGCGAGTTGCACGAGTAGCACAGCGGCTGGATGTTTGCGATCGAGTTCGAACCGCCGCGGGCTATCGGGACAATGTGGTCCGCCGTCACGACGGCCGCGCCGCTCGCGGGAGGCTGGATGTCGACCCACATACGCAGGCACATCGGGCAGCGATCGTGTTGGGCCACCAGGGAGCTCCACTCCGCGAGCGTGTAGGAGCCGCCGGCCTTCGCCAGTCTGGCCCGCCGCCGTTGAGCGAATACATGGCGGTTGCAGTCCTTGCAGGCGCTGAAGAACGTTCCGTTCGACCTCCTCGTAAAGGAGGTGACCGGCAACATCCGATCGCACAAGTAGCAGGTCCGGTGTGTGGAACTGTGGGCCAGACGAGGGCGCTTCGCGCCGCGACGCGCCAGGATCTCCGAGACGCATGCGCGACACATGCGATAGCGGCGATCGTCCAGTCGCTCGATGAACTCCGCGTCGGCCTTGGCGACCCCGCAGCGGTAGCAGACCCTCGCGCTGTCTTCGGTGGCTCTCGTCAATGGGGTAACGCTCATCAACGGTTCGTCGCGGCCAGGGCGTCGAGCATCGCACATGAAGGCGTCACGACGAGCACGATAGATACCGCACTCAGGAGGCGCGCCCGAGATTCGAGGCGGCGACCATCTGGTTGACCCCCGTCGCCGTCCGTCAGGCTGTCACGACGCAGCGGCCGCGCGGAGCGGGGGCCGGCCAAACGGTAGCGAGCGCCGATTAGCTGCGGCTTATTTCGGACGTACCCCGCCAACGCCAAGTCGGGGAGTCGGCCAAGGCGTGTCCCAG
>CAMTVM010000023.1:0-18669 GCA_947085195.1 uncultured Chloroflexota bacterium | reverse complement strand
GTCCGGCCCCAGGGCCCCCGCGCTCAGGACCTGCATGTCGAGGCCGCCGTCCTCGCCGCGGGAGATGAGCATCGCGGCGGCCAGCGAGCCTTCGCGGACGGCCTCGACCGCCGCCGTCTCGTCGTCGCGGATCTCGAACAGAAACAGGATCTCCGCCCGCCCGCCGCCGTCAGCGAGGCTGGTGTTCAGGAACCCGTCCATCACGCCGGCCGCGCGCTCGGCCAGGCCGGGCTCGGAGGCGGTGACCCCGACGCGGGTGACCGTAGCCCGGTCCACCAGGCGAAGCGCCAGGGGGAGCAGCGCCACGAGCATCGCCAGGCCGGCGAGCAGGATCGTGGAGAAGATGAAGGCGCGCGACCCGAGGCGCTCGCCGTATTCGCGCCGGGCGACCAGCCACACGTTGGACAGGCCGCCGTCGCCCTGTGTCCTGCCCACCGGCTCGCGGGCTGCGGTCACCGGGTGCCCTCCGCGATGGGGGCCTGGGCGTCGGCAGGCTCGCCGTTCGCAGGCGCGAGGTGCAGCTCCTCGTCCACCGGGTGACCGACGTGGTCGATGAACACCTGCTCGAGGCTCGGGTCCGCGATCTCGAAATGGATGACCCGCGCTCCGGCGGCGATGGCCGCGGCCAGCACGGCCTCGGGCTCGACGCCCGCGTCCAGCTCGACTGACGAGCGGTCCATGCCCACCTGGATCACGCGCGTGCCGGGCACGGTCGCCAGCCACGGCAGCCGGTGGTCGTCCGCCACGGAGATCCGGACCTGTCGCCGGCCGAGGGACCGCTTGACGTCGCGCAGTCGCCCGCCCACCACGATCCTGCCGCGGTCCACGATCGCGACCGATTCGCACATGGCCTCCGCCACCTCCATCTGGTGGGTGGAGAACACCACCGTCCGGCCGCGATCGCGCAGTTCCAGGAACGCCTCGCGCAGGAGCATCACGTTGACCGGGTCCAGGCCGGTGAACGGCTCGTCCATCAGCAGCACCTCCGGGTCGTGGAGGACGGCGGCGATGAACTGGACCTTCTGCTGGTTGCCCTTGGACAGCTGCTCCGCCTTGCGGCCGGCGAGGTCCTCCGCGCGGAACCGCCGGAGCCAGGTGATGGCCTCGCGCCTGGCCCTGCCCTCCGGGACGCCGTGCAGCCCGGCGAAGAACACCAGTTGCTCCAGGACGCGCATCCGCGGGTACAGGCCGCGCTCCTCGGGCAGGTAGCCCCAGGTGGACCGCGGCAGCTGGTGGCTCTCGGTGCCGCGCCACGTCACGCAGCCTGCGTCCGGCTCCAGCACGCCGAGTGCGATCCGCATGGTCGTGGTCTTGCCCGAACCGTTCGCGCCCAGGAACCCGAAGACCTGGCCGGGGGCGACCTCGAACGCCAGGCCGTCGAGGGCGACGACGGACCCGAACCGCTTGGTGAGGTGATCGACGACGAGGCTCATCCGCCGCCGAGCATACCCGCCGAGCCGGGCACGGCCATCGAGGGATGGTCCTCATCGGGGGACCGGTGATGGTCCTGGTCCGGCTGCTGCGGCCACTGACCGCGGACGGGTCCGGCGCCGCGTGGGCCCGGCGGCGGGCTGGGACCGCTGGCCCGGATCCCCCGACGGATTCGCGCTGGTCGCCCGTGTGGTCGGCCCGGGGTAGCATCGTCAGCGTGAACGACACGAACCGGACCACGCCCATCCGCATCGACGCCGACCGCGCGGCCGGCACCCTCCGTCTCGAGTGGGCGGACAGCCACGTCACCACGTTCGACGCCGTGCCGCTCCGCTGGCTCTGCCCGTGCGCCTACTGTCGCGGCGAGGCGGGCATGCCCGGCTGGCTGGACACCAACCCGACCCTCACCCAGGACCAGACGCGGCTGGTGGACGTGGGGCTCGTGGGCTCCTACGCGATCCAGGTCACCTGGGGCGACGGGCACGCCACCGGGTACCACTCGTACCGGCTGCTCCGCGAGCAATGTCCCTGCGCCGCATGCGCCCGGGACCGCGAGCAGCGCCACCAGGACCATGGAGGAGACCGATGATCATCTCGACCACGCCGTTCATCGCCGGGTACCGGGTCACCGAGACCAGGGGCCAGGTCTTCGGGCTCGTCGTCCGGAGCCGGGGCGTCGCCGGCAATTTCGTCGCCAGCCTCCGGTCCATCATCGGCGGCGAGATCCACGAGTACACGAGCCTGCTCGAGGACACCCGCCGCCAGGCCATCGACCGCATGGTCCAGAACGCCACGCTGGTGGGCGCGAACGCCGTGATCTCGATGCGCTTCGACTCGTCGGAGATGGCCACGACGATGACCGAGATCGTGGCCTACGGGACCGCGGTCGTCATCGTCGCCGACGCCGCCGCGCCGCAGGCCATCGAGTAACGCGATGGGCGTGACGCTCGTCCGGGGTCTCATCGCCGGGTTCGGGGTCCTGCTGCTGCTGGGCGGGATCGCGATGGCAGCCATCACGGGGCCCGGCGGGGACCTGGCGGCGGCGCTCACGCTGTTCATCCCCGGGGCGGTGATCATCGTGGGCGTCATGCTGGAGCGGACCCGCTACCGGTCGCTCTCCGCGGAGCGAACCGGCGACGGCCACGGACCCGGTGGCGGCGAGACCGACCGCCCGGACGGGCGCTTCCGACCAACCGAGGAGCGGTTCCTGGACCCGACCACCGGCGTGCCGATACGTGTCTGGGTGGACCCGTCGACCGGCGAACGGCGGTACGTGCCGGAAGGCTGAGGCGGTCGGGGATGCCGGCGGGAGCGAGGGCGGACCCGGCCGCGGCCGCAGGTCGCTCTCATCGTCGACTCCTCCCGTACGTACGGCACGCATCACGGAAGCCGGTCCGTTCACGACCGACGGCGGCTGACAATGCCGGCATAGTCGCTACATTCCTGCGCTCAGGCCATCGGAGGCTCCAAACCGTCCCGGGCGGCTCCAGACGGCGGCCGGGATGCCGCCAGAGGGTGCCCAAGAGCAACCGCGAGGGCGCGCCGCGAATGCGGATGCTCAGCGCTCCCGCCCGGAGGGCAGGCCGGAGACCGCGCGAGCGAGGCGCCGACTCGATGCTGCGGGGGCTCGTGCGGCGTGCATGCATGCAGCGACTGGCGCTGCCAGCCGCAGGTCGCAGCCGCAGGTCGCAGCCGCAGGTCACAGCGCAGGTCGCGCCTGCTGCGGAGCCACGGGACGGGTCCCCGCGAATTCGCTGCCACTCGTGCCGCCGGCCGAACCGCCGCGAGGACCCCGAGCACTCGGATGGTATTCTCGGATGCCCCGACCGGGACCGGGTGAGGCCGTATCCGTCCTGCGCCGCGCCGGTCCTTCGAAACTCACCCGCCGAGAGGATCGATGACCGCCGTACGTCCCGTACCCGGACCCCGCGTCGCCGGCCGTGGCCGCCGGCGGTCCGCGCGCGACCAGAAAGGCCCGATCCTCAACCGCGAGCTGTCCTGGATCGAGTTCAACGCGCGCGTCCTCCACGAGGCCCGTGACGCGCGGAACCCGCTCCTGGAGCGCGTCAAGTTCCTCGCCATCTTCGCGTCCAACCTCGACGAGTTCTTCCAGGTCCGGGTCTCCGGCCTCCGGCGCCAGGACCAGGCGGGCTCCGGGCACCACAGCCTCGACGGGCTGACGCCCGCCCAGCAGCTGGACGCGATCCGGATGCGGGTCCGGGAACTTATCTCCGAGCATTCCGCCATCTGGACCACGATCCGCGAGGAGCTTGCCGCGGAGGGCGTGGAGATCCTCGACTACGAAGACGTCCCGGAGCACCACGAGACGCTCCGCCGCCGCTTCCACGACGAGATCTTCCCGGTGCTGACGCCATTGGCGGTGGATCCCGGGCACCCGTTCCCCTACATCAGCACCCTCTCGCTGTCCATCGCCATCGGCCTGCGGGACCCGGAGACCGGGGAGAGCCGCTTCGCCCGCGTGAAGATCCCGCCCATCCTGCCGCGCCTGTTCGCGGTCGAGCGCGACAAGTTCGTGCTCCTGGACCGGGTGATCGAGACCAACCTGGACGAGCTGTTCCGGGGCATGGAGATCCTCGAGACCCACCTGTTCCGGGTCACCCGGGACGCGGACATCACGATCGAGGAGGACGAGGCGGACGACCTGCTGCTCGCCATCGAGGAGGAGGTCCGGCGCCGGCGGTTCGGCGAGGCGGTGCGCCTCGAGGTCGAGCGGTCGATGCCCGAGGTCACCCGCCAGATCCTGCTCAACGGGATCGGCGTGCGGGACGTGGACAGCTTCGAGATCGCGGGGATGCTGGACCTCACCGCGCTGTGGCAGTTGGTGGCCCTGGACCGCCCCGACCTCAAGGCGATCCCGCACGTCCCGGTCATCCCGCAGCGCCTGGCCCCGCCGGACGAGGACGAGCCGGTCGACGTCTTCGCCCAGATCCGCGCGGGCGACATCTTCATCCACCACCCGTACGAGTCGTTCACGGGGTCCGTGGAGCAGTTCATCACCCAGGCCGCCGACGACCCCGACGTCCTCACGATCAAGATGACGCTCTACCGGACCTCGGGTGACTCCTCGATCGTGCACGCGCTCATCCGGGCGGCCGAGCGCGGCAAGCAGGTCGTGGTCCTGGTGGAGATCAAGGCGCGCTTCGACGAGGCGAACAACATCATCTGGGCCCGCAGGCTTGAGCAGGCGGGCGCCCACGTCGTGTACGGCGTCGTCGGCCTCAAGACCCACTCCAAGGTGGCGCTGGTCGTCCGCCGCGAGGGCAGCGGCCTGCGCCGCTACGTCCACATCGGCACCGGCAACTACAACTCGAGGACGGCCCGACTCTACGTGGACCTCGGGATCCTCTCCTGCCGTGAGGAGCTGGGCGCGGACGTCACGGACCTGTTCAACACGCTGACCGGACTGTCGCGCCAGCGCGTGTTCCGCCGGCTCCTGGTGGCCCCGATCACGCTCCGCTCCCGCTTCCTGGAGCTGGTGGAGCGAGAGGCGGCGAACGCCCGCGCGGGCAAGGAGGCCAGGATCGTCCTGAAGGTCAACTCGCTGGTCGACACGCAGGTGATCGAGGCGCTGTACGAGGCCGCCAGGGCCGGCGTGGTCATCGACCTCATCGTCCGCGGCGCATGCTGCATGCTCCCCGGCCTGCCCGGCGTCTCCGAGCACGTCCGGGTGCGGTCGATCATCGGCGAGTTCCTGGAGCACTCCCGGATCTGGATGTTCGCCAACGGCGGCCGTGCCGAGTGGTACATCGGGTCGGCGGACCTGATGGAGCGCAACCTTGACCGTCGGGTCGAGGTGGTCACCCCCGTGGAGGACCACGAGGCCCGCGCCAGGCTGGCGCGCATCATCGAAGTCATGCTCGCCGACGACCGCCGTTCGTGGCAGCTGGGGCCTGATGGCCACTGGCGGCGCACCGAGGTGATCGAATCGAAGGAGGGCACGGTGGACACCTTCGCGGTGCTCAAGGAGGACGCAGCAGCAGCCGTGGCCATCACCGACAGCACCCGAGAACTGCACCCCAGCGCGGGCTCGATGGATCCCCGGGCATGACGGAGGATGCCGTCGACGAGCCCCGTACCGTCGAGATCGAGCTCAAGTACCGGATGACGGACGTCGCCACGGGAGAGCGGCTCATCGCAGCGGAGGATCTTGCGGGCTTCACCGCCCTCGGGCCGGCCGTCACCGTCCACAACGAGGACCGGTACCTCGACACGCCTGACGGCGCGCTGGCAGCGGCCGGCTATGCGGGCCGCATCCGGACCGGCGGCAAGGGCACGGTGATCACGCTCAAGGGCCTCCGGCGCGAGGACGAGGGCGGTGCCGTCCACAGGCGCGAGGAGCTGGAGGGTCCGGCCGATGCCGCCACTGGCGCCGCGGGCTGGCCCGCGTCGCCAGCACGGGACGCCGTCGTCGGGATCGCGGGCGAGGCGGCCCTCATCGACCTGGTCACGATCCGCCAGGCTCGGCACAAGCGGCTGTACGGGCGCGACGGAGCGGTTGTCGAGGTGTCCGTGGACGATGTCGAGGTCGTGGCGGGCGAGCGAGTCGTGGAGCGGTTCGCGGAGCTGGAGCTGGAGCTGCGCGAGGGCGACGAGCACGCGCTCGATCCGCTGGCGGACCTGCTGAGCGAGGTCGAGGAGCTGATGCCGGCCGAGACCTCCAAGCTCGAGCGCGCCCTCGAGGCGCTGCGGCGTGAAGCAACCCCCGGTCAGACGGGCGACGCCGGCGAAACCTGGGACGGCGATGGGGCGGACCTGGCCGGGACGGCGCCATCGCCCGAGGTCGAGCCGGAGCCGGCCGGGCCCGAGGCGCCGCGCATCGTGGTGCCGAAGTCGCCGGGCGTGCTTGGCGACGACCACCTGGCCGAAGCAGGCCGCAAGGTGCTCCGCTTCCACCTGGCCCGGATGATCGCGCGCGAGGCCGGCACCCGTGCCGGCAAGGACGCCGAGGAGCTCCACGCCATGCGCGTGGCCACCCGGCGCCAGCGGGCCGCGTGGCGCGTCTTCGGCGACGCGTTCGACGCCGCCCGCACGGAGAAGCACCGGCGCCGACTCAAGGCCGTCGCCGCAGACCTGGGCGCGGTGCGGGACATGGATGTCCTGATCGAGGCCGCGGAGGCCTACCGGAGCCGCCAGCCGGCCGCGGAGGCCGCCGCGTTCGAGCCGCTGATCGCCGGCTGGCGCACGAGCCGCGACGCCGCGCGCATCGTCCTGCTCAAGGAGCTCGAGTCGGACCGCTACCGCCGCTGGGTGGACGGGTACGTCGCGTTCCTGCAGACCGAGGGATTGGGCGTGCTCGCCGTGGGCCCGGTCCAGCCGCACCGGGTCCGCGACACGATGCCATCCCGCATCTGGGCGGCGTACGAGAACCTCCGCGCCTACGAGCCCGTGATGCGCTGGGCGGACGTGCTCACGCTCCACGACCTCCGGATCGCCGCCAAGTGGCTGCGCTACACGCTGGAGTTCGTGCGCGAGGCGCTCGGCCGTGACGCGGGACCGGTCATCGAGAAGGTGGTCGCCCTCCAGGACCACCTGGGCTGGCTGCACGATGCGGATGTCGCCGCAGGTCTCGCCAGGACGTTCCTCGTGGAGCACGCGGGCAAACTGTCGGAGCGCGAGAGCGCGGCGATCGGCCGCTACCTCGTGGACCGCGAGCGGGAGCTTGCGCGCCTTCGGCGGACCGTGGGGCCCGCGTGGCGCGGCGTGTCCAGCCTGGCGTTCCGGCGCGCGATGGGGCGGCTGGTCGCCGGGCTGTAGGGCCCGACCCCATCCGGAGCGGCCGCCGCAAGGCGACCGCTCTCATCCGTCGCCGCGGAGTTCGTCCTCCCAGCCGTGCACCAGCGCGGGCAGGCGGTCGCGCCACGCGGCACCGGCCTTCGCGAAGGCCAGGATGGCGCCCTCCCGCATCCCCTCCTCCGAGACGCGGAGACGATCGGCGCCGTAGTGCGCGAGGATGGCATCGACGATGATCGCGCCCGCCGGCAGGATGCGGGCCCGCTCGGGACGGATCAGGTGGCGTGCGGCGGCCTCCGTGCTCCGTTCGCCCGTGAGCATCGCGAGCGCAACCATGATCCGGTTGCGCGTGAGGACGCGGTCGTTGGTCGCCTCGGGCAGCAGCTTGAGCAGGTTCGAGGCGGTCCCGCCGACGGCGACAACCTCCATCGGCGAGGCCTGCGGGGCGTCGGCGACCAGGCGCCGGGCCGCGTCGCGGAGCGCTTCGATCTCGGCCGGGGACGGCGGGTCGGACCGGACGAGGTCGCGGGTCAGGCGCGCGGCCCCGAGGCGGAGTCCCGACACGCGCACGGGCCCCGTCTCGCCCACGAGGACGATCTCCGTGCTGCCGCCACCGATGTCCAGGACGAGCAGCTCCGCGTGGAGCGCCCGCCCCATGGTCACGCCGAGCAGGGTCAGCATCCCCTCCTCGTCGTGGTCCAGGACATGCAGCGGGACGCCCGTCCGGGCTTCCACGGCGTGCACCACCGCGGCACCGTCCTCCGCCCGCCGGAGCGGCTCGGTACCGATGAGCGTGACGTCCCTGGCGCCCAGGCTCCTGGCCGTCTCGACATAGGCGGCCAGGGCGTCGACCAGCTCCTGCCGGGCGGAGGCGCCGAGATAGCCGTCGGCGGCGACGCGATCGCCCAGGCCGAGGAAGACGGACTCGTCCAGCAGCGGGTCCACGCGATGGCCGCCGACGGCGGCGACGAGAAGGTGGACGCTGGTTGATCCTATGTCGACGGAGGCGCCGACGACGGCCCCGGGTTCGCTGCCCATCGTGCGCTCCTCGCTCATCGATCCCCGCCGGCCGAGTCGTGCGGTCCCATCGCCCGACAGTCTGCCCCAGTCAGGCCCCGTGCGCCCGGCGCTGTCGGTCCCGGGTCGAGGTCCCGGTGGACCCAGCGTTAACCGGCCGTTAACACCCCGAACACGGGCCGTTCACGAGGCCGTCCGATCGTGATCGACGCAAGAGAAGCAGTTCGAACGAACTCGGCGCCCTGATCCGCGCCGCAGGTCAGAGGGAGGAACCCCCCAGTGACGCTCGCATCCCCGAGGCGCATCGGCGGCCTGGTGCTCGCCGCAACGTTGGTCGTCGCAGCCTGTGGCGGCTCCCCGACCGAGAGTCAGCCGGGCGGAAGCCCGGGCTCCGGCATCAAGGGCGCGGTCTTCGTCACCGGTTCGTCCACTGTCGAGCCCCTCTCCGCCGGTGTCGCCGAGGCGCTCGAGGAGATCGAACCGGGCTTCAACTACACCGTCGAAGGGCCCGGGACCGGTGACGGGTTCAAGAAGTTCTGCTCCGGCGATGCCGACATCGCCAACGCCTCGCGCAAGATCAGGGAAGAAGAAGCCAGGACCTGCGCCGACGAAGGCATCGAGTACGTCGCGCTCAAGGTGGCGATCGACGGCATGTCCGTCCTGACCTCGGTCAACAACACCGCCGTCTCGTGTCTCAGCTTCGCCGACCTCTATGCGCTGGTCGGCCCCGAGTCGTCGGGTTTCGGCAAGTGGAGCGACGGCGCGGCCATCGCCCGGGAGCTCGGCTCCAATACCGTCCTGCCGGACGCGGACCTCGTGATCACCGGCCCGGGCGAGGAGTCCGGCACCTTCGACAGCTTCGTCGAGCTCGCGCTCGCCAGGATCGCCGACGCTCGGGGCCAGGACCACAACACCCGGCCCGATTACACCGCCTCCGCCAACGACAACGCGATCATCGAGGGCATCTCGGGCAGTGACACCTCGCTCGGCTGGGTGGGCTTCGCCTTCGCCGAGGAGAACAGGGACATGGTCAAGGAGATCCAGGTCTCGAAGGACGTGAACGGGACCTGCGTCACCCCGACCGCCGAAACCATCTCCGACGGCTCCTATCCGCTGTCGCGGGGCCTGTACATCTACGTGAACAAGGCCAAGGCCGCCGAGAACCCGGCGGTCGCCGCCTACGTGGACTACTACCTCGCGGAGGGCACCATTGCCGGGGTCCTCGAGACCGTCCCCTACGTGAACCTCACGGCCGACGCCCTTGCCGAGACCCGCTCGGCCTGGGCATCCGCCAGGTAGCCGGAGCAACAGCCGATCATGGCCCAGGCCAGCCCCGCGATCGTGGCGGGGTTCTCCCTTCGAGGCAGCGTCGTGCGACGGCGCCGCGAGCGGATCGTGCGGACCGTCCTGCTCTCGGCGGCGCTGGCGACGATCCTGATCAGCGCCTTCATCATCGAGACGGTGCTGGTCGAGGCCCTGTCCTTCCTCGGCGAGATCGATCTCGGACAGCTGTTCGGAATCGGGTGGTTCCCGCGCCGCGGGATCTTCGACGTCGCGACCATCATGATCGGGACGCTGATCGTCACGGCCATCGCCATGGTCATCGCGACCCCGATCGGCCTGGCCAGCGCGATCTACCTCTCCGAGTATGCCGCTCCCCGCGTGCGGCGCATCGTGAAGCCGATCCTCGAGATCCTCGCCGGCATCCCGAGCGTCGTGATCGGCTTCTTCGCCCTGACGGTCCTGACCCCCGGGCTCATCAGGCCGCTGTTCGAGGACGCCAACACGTTCAACCTCGCGGCGGCCGGCGTCGGAGTCGGCATCCTGTCCGTGCCGCTGGTCGCCTCGGTCGCCGAGGACGCCATGCGCGCCGTGCCGGTCAGCCTGCGCGAGGCATCGTATGGCCTCGGTGCCAGGAAGATCACCACCTCGTTGCGGGTCGTGTTCCCGGCCGCTGTGTCCGGCATCGTGGCCGCGCTGATCCTGGCCACGAGCCGCGCGATCGGCGAGACGATGGTCGTGGCGGTCGCGGCCGGTGCGCCGCAGGCCCGCACGTTCAACCCGCTGGACCCGGGCGGAACGATGACCTCGGCCATGGTCACCCTTGCCACCGGCAGCGACCAGGTGACCGGCGATACGGCGGCGTTCCAGAGCCTGTTCTTCGTCGGCCTGCTGCTGTTCCTCGTCACCCTTGTGCTCAACGTGCTCGGCGACGCGTTCGTCCGCCGGGCCCGGCAGCGCTACTAGGAGGGCTCGATGTCCGCGATCAGGTCCGCCGCTCCCGCCACGGGTGCGGCCGTCCGCGCGGCCCTCTCCGGCCGCCGGCGCGACACCGTCGGCATCGCGTTCCAGGTCCTGCTCCTGGCGAGCCTCCTGTTCTCGCTGGCCGTCCTGCTGGTGCTGATCGTGGACGTGCTGGGCCGGGCGCTCCCCGTGTTCGCAGACCGAGGCTTCGGGTTCCTGACGAGCCCCCTGTCCTCCAACCCGGCCAAGGCCGGCGTCTTCCAGGGGATCATCGGGACCGCCGTGCTTGGCCTCCTGGTGGCGATCCTCGCCTTCCCGCTCGGGCTGGCGACGGCCATCTACCTCGAGGAATACGCCGAGGACACCCGGTTCACGAGGTTGGTCCAGATCAACATCCGGAACCTCGCCGGCGTGCCATCCGTGGTGTACGGCCTGCTGGGCCTGTCCGTGTTCGTCGCGCTGTTCGACGCCATCGACGGGAACGGCAACGGGAGGACCATCCTGGCGGGCGGGGCAACCCTCGCCGTCCTCGTCCTGCCGATCGTGATCATCACCTCGATCGAGGCCCTGCGAGCCGTCCCCATCTCGATCCGGGAGGCCGGCTACGGCGTTGGCGCGTCGCGCTGGGAGGTCACCCGCAAGCTCGTGCTGCCGTCCGCGGCGCCCGGGATCCTCACCGGGACCGTGCTGGCCCTGTCGCGCGCCCTGGGCGAGACCGCACCGCTGGTCATCGCCGGAGCCGTGCTCGGGTCGTTCTCCGGACTCACGTTCGGAACCCTGTTCACCGGCAGCTACACCGCGCTGCCGATGATCGTGTACGACTGGTCCCGCAGGCCCCAGGAGGCGTTCCGCGCGGATGCCGCGGCCGCGATCGTCGTCCTGCTGGCGATCACGCTGTTCGCGAACGGGATCGCCATCCTCCTCCGCAATCGTTCCGAGCGGACCTGGTGATGTCCGACCTGCCTGGAGACACCCCGATGGTTCAGCTCGCCACACGGCCCGGGGCCGTTGATGCACCCGCCTCTCCTTCGGCGGAGGTGCCGGCCCCCGGGACCATGGAGCCGATCATCCGGCTGGTGGACGTGAGCTTCTACTACTCGAAGTTCCGGGCCGTGAAGCACGTCACTCTCGACTTCGCTCCACGCAAGATCACGGCGCTCATCGGGCCGTCGGGCTGCGGCAAGTCGACGCTGTTGCGCACGTTCAACCGGATGAACGACCTCATTCCCGGCACGCGGATCGAGGGCCGGGTCCTGTACCACGGGCTGGACCTCTACGCGAGGGACGTGGACCCGGTCGAGGTACGGCGACGGATCGGCATGGTGTTCCAGAAGGCGAACCCGTTCCCCAAGTCGATCTACGACAACGTGGCCTTCGGACCGCGGATCAACGGCTTCAAGGGCAACCTGGACGACCTCGTCGAGGACAGTCTGCAGCGCGCCGCGCTCTGGAACGACGTCAAGGACAAGCTCAGGCAGTCCGGCCTGGCCCTCTCCGGAGGCCAGCAGCAGCGCCTGTGCATCGCCCGCGCCATCGCCACCAGTCCGGATGTCATCCTGATGGACGAACCGTGCTCCGCTCTCGACCCTCGAGCCACGCTGCAGATCGAGGAGCTCATGTTCGAGCTCAAGGAGAACTACACGATCGTCATCGTGACCCACAACATGCAGCAGGCGGCCCGCGCCTCGGACCAGACCGTGTTCCTGAACATGGACGAGGACCGGGCAGGGTACGTGGTCGAGCAGGGGCCAACGGCTCAGCTGTTCACCAACCCGAAGAACCAGATCACCGAGGACTACGTGTCCGGCCGCTTCGGCTGAGCGCGGGAGGAGCATGATGGACGACCAGCGCGATCCCGCACCGCATGTGTCCGACGCGTTCGGCGGCAGCCTCGACGATCTCTCGCCGGCTCAGCCGATTGCCGCCCCGGACCGGGCCTTCCTCCCCACCCACGGTCGCCGCTCCGCGTACGACCGCGAGATCGCGGGCGTCAAGGACAACGTCCTGCGGATGGGATCGCTGGTCGAGGACCAGATCCGCGCCGCGATCGCCGCCCTCATCGCGCACGACGCGGAGGCTGCCCTGCAGGTCATCCGGGACGACCACCAGGTGAACGAGCTCCAGCACATGGCCACGGGCATGATCGCCGCGGTGATCGCGACCCAGAACCCGGTGGCCCGTGACCTGCGCTACCTGCTCATGCTGGACCATGTCTCCTACGAGCTGGAGCGGATGGGCGATCACGCTGCATCCGTGGCCAAGCAGGCCCGCAAGCTGGCGCCGTTCCCGCCGCTCAAGGACTACGTCCACCTGCCGCTCCTTGGCGAACGCGTCTCGGACCTGGTCCGGGGCATCATCCGCGCGCTGGTGGACGTGGACGAGGCCAGTGCCCGCGAGGTTGCCGCGCTGGACGACCACGTCGATTCGCTCTATCACCAGATCTTCGACGAGGTCCTGGCCCTGATGAAGGACGACCCGGCCAACGTGGAGCCCGGCACCCGGATCCTGTTCGCGTCGCACTACCTGGAGCGCATCGGGGACCGGGTCACGAACATCGCCGAGGACATCGTGTTCCTCGCCTCGGGTGAGGTCGAGGACCTCAACCCATGAGCGGCATCGCGCTCCACCTGCTCCGTCACGCGCACGCGGGCGATCCCGTCCGGTGGCACGGCGACGACGCCGTCCGCCCGCTGTCCGAACGGGGTCGTCGCCAGGCCGAGCAGGTGGCCAAACTCCTGGTCAGACTCGACGAGGCACCCGACCTGTTCATCACGTCGCCCCGGGCGCGCGCGCTGGAGACCGCCGAGATCGTGGCCCGGGCGCTCAAGGTCGATGTCGTGGTGGACCGCCGGCTGGAGGGGCCGCTGAATCCGGACCTGGTGACGGACATCCTCCTGGAGGCGGGGCCCGCGGAGCGGCCGTGCATCGTGGGCCACGACCCGGACTTCTCGGAGCTGCTGGGCGACCTGGTGGGCAGCGGCACGATCCCGATGCGCAAGGGCGCGCTCGCCCGGGTGGACTTCGCCGGGCCGGACATCGCCACCGGCCGCGGGATCCTGCGCTACCTCATCCCGCCGGAGCTGCTGCCCTCGCGGTAGGCTCCCGTCCGGGGCCCTCCTGCCCGCGGGTCCACCGCCAGCGCATGGTGTGCGTCAGCGGGGCACCCGGCTCAACCACCTCGGGCGCCAGGTTCGGCCCGTTCGGCGGACCGCTCTGGGGCTCCACGCAGGCAGCGTGCTCGGGCATTGTGTACACGACCAGCCACGGACACGTGGACGAGATCGCCAGTCGAAGCCGACCCGGCCACTCGATCACCGGCTGCTCCCGGATGCCCGTGAACGCGTCATCCCACGGCCCGGGCGGCGGCGGCACCCGCACGCCGGTGGGAATCCCCTCGGCGTCCCGGACCAGCATCTCGGCCGCGCTGAAGCTCAGCACCAGGGGCGCCTCGCCCGCCGCCAGGACCCGGCGGAACCACGGGTGCCAGCCGATCACAGCGGGCATCGGCTCGTCCGCTTCCAGCGTCATCGAGACCTCGAGGCTGTCGGCGTCCAGGACGAACCGCTGGCTCACGCGCCCGCGGAACGGCCAGCGCTCATCCAGCTCGATGGCGATGGTCGCAGGATCAACCACCCGCCACGGCCGGTCGAACACGACCCCGTGGATCGCGTGGGGTGGCAGCCCCAGCGGCAGCCGGTAGTTGCGGCCACGGAACGCGAGCTTGCCGCGGCGGATCCTGCCGGCCCACGGCGCCATGGGATAGCTGCCCCACAGCAGGGGGCCCTCCTGGCTGCGGGTGACGAGCAGCTCGTGGCCGTCGATGACGAGCGAGCCCAGGCGCCCGCCGTCCGTGGGCGATACCGTCGCGCGCACGCCCGGGGCCTCCAGGACGAGCGGGCCGGTGTCGTCCGTCACGTGACCGTCACCGGGACAGTCATCGGGGCGCTCTCGAGTCGGCCGTGAGGTCCTCGTAGCGGACCCCGGAGGGCTTGATGGCGACCAGGCCGGTCTCCGGATCCCGGGCGGAGACGTTGCCGCCGGTCCAGGCCACCAGACCGTTCCGCGGCAGCTCCGCGTGCAGCGCGACCAGGGTTTCGCGCAGCGCCGCGAGGCGCATCAGCCCACCTCCGCCTTCGCCCGGGCGCGCAGGCCGCGGAGCGTCTTCATCACGTTGTTCTCGCCGCGCCCGAAGTAGTCGTGCAGGCGCACGTACTCGCGGTACAGCTCGTCGTAGACCGCGTGGTGCGCGGCATCGGGCACGTAGACGCGGTCGGACAGGCGGGCCATCGCCCGGCTCGCGTCCTCGATCGTGGCCCAGCCGCCGGCGGCCGCACCCGCCGCCACCGCCCCGAACATGGCAGAGCCGAGGGCCGACGTCTGGTCGGAGCCGGACAGCTTGAACGGCCGCCCGGTGACGTCGGCGTAGATCTGCATGATCAGCGGGCTCTTCTCGGCCAGGCCACCGGCGGCGATCACCTCGTCCACCGGGACCCCGTTGGCCTCGAGGGCCTCGATGATCACGCGGGTCCCGAAGGCGGTCGCCTCGATCAGCGTCCGGTAGATCTCGGGCGCCGTCGTGGCGAGCGTGGCGCCGATGAGCAGGCCGCCGAGCTCCGCGTCCACGAGGACGCTCCGGTTGCCGTTCCACCAGTCGAGGGCGAGCAGGCCGGACTCCCCCGGCGCGAGGAGCCCGGCCTGGTGCTGGAGGAGCGCGTGGATGTCGATGCCGAGCGCGCGCGCCTCGGCGTGGGACGATTCGGGCACCGCGTGCTCGACGAACCACGCGAAGTGGTCGCCGACGCAGCTCTGGCCCGCCTCATAGCCGAAGTACCCGGGCAGGATCCCGTCCTCGACGTAGCCGCAGATCCCGGGCACGAGGTGCTCGTCCGGGGCGAGGACCATGTGGCAGGTGCTGGTGCCCATGATCGCGACCATGCGGCCTGGGCCGGTGACGGTGGCGGCCGGGACGGCGACATGGGCGTCCACGTTGGCGACGGCGACGGCGGTGCCCTCGCGCAGGCCCGTCCAGGCCGCGGCCTCGGCGGTCAGGCCCCCCGCGCGGTCGCCCGTCCGGGCGATGTCGCGGGACATCTTCGCGTCCACGACGTCGGCGAGGCGCGGGTCCAGCGCCTCGAAGAACGCGCGGTCCGGGAAGCCGTCGCGCCTCGACCAGATGGCCTTGTAGCCGGCGGTCGTCGGGTTGCGGGTCTCGACGCCCGTGAGACGCCAGACGACCCAGTCGGCGGCTTCGATCAGGCGATCCGCCGCGGCGTAGACCTCCGGAGCCTCGTCGAGGATCTGGAGCGCCTTGGAGAAGAACCACTCCGAGCTGATCTTCCCGCCGTACTTCGGGAGCCAGGCCTGGCTCGTCCGCTCGGCGGTCTCGTTGATCCGGTCCGCCTCGGGCTGCGCCGCGTGGTGCTTCCAGAGCTTGACCCAGGCGTGCGGGTTGGCCCGGAGCTCCGGCAGCAGGCACAGGGGCGTGCCGTCCGCCGTTACCGGCAGCATCGTGCAGGCGGTGAAGTCGACGCCGAGGCCGATCACGTCCGCCGCATCCACCCCGGACTCCCGCAGCACCGCGGGGACCGTGACCTGGAACACCCGCAGGTAATCCTCGGGATCCTGCAGCGCCCAGTCCGGCGCCAGCCGGACGTCACGGTCCGCCAGGGGCAGGCGCTCGTCGATGACGCCGTTCGAGTAGGAATACGCGGCCGTGGCGACCTGCCGCCCGTCCGCAACGTCGACGAGGACTGCGCGACCCGACTCGCTGCCGAAGTCAACGCCGATCGTGTACCTGCTCACGTCGCCTCCTGCGGGTACGCCTGGTCCGGCCCCGATGTCCGCGACGGCGGCCGTTGGTCGGGGCCGGGCGATGGCTCATGGCGCACAATATCGAAGATGACAGTTGGGCGTCGGACCGTTATCGTTCCCGTTACCGTTCACGCTGTCAATACCGTACACGCCGCGACGCCCTGCGGCAAGGCCCACGGAACCCAGGGAGCCCACCTTGCAGCGCCAGCACCGGGTCACGATCAAGGAGATCGCCCAGATGACGGGCGTCTCCACCCAGACCGTGTCCCGCGTCCTCAACAAGCGTCCGGATGTGTCGCTGGAGACCCGGCGGGCCGTCGAGGCGGCCATCACGGAGCACGGCTTCCGCCCCAGCGCCGTCGCCCGCAGCCTGGTCCAGCGCCGGTCCCAGATGATCGGCGTCATCGCCGCAGGCCTCAAGTACTTCGGCGTCGCGCAGACGGTCAACGGCATCGCGGAGGCCGCCGAGGCGTCCGGGTACTCGGTCATCCTCAAGGAGCTGGCGAGCTTCGACGTCCCGGACATCGTGCCGGTCGTGGAGTTCCTCCTCGCCCACCGGGTCGAGGGGATCATCTTCGCGCCGCCGCAGTTGGGCGCCAACATCCAGCACGTCCAGGAGCAGCTGCCGGCGGCTCGTCCCCCGGTCGTCTTCCTGAAGGCAGATCCCACGCCGGAGTTCACGACGGTCGGCATCGACAATGCTGCCGCCGCCCGGCAGGCGACGGAGCACCTGATCGCGCTGGGCCGGACGCGGATCGCGCACCTCGCGGGCCCGCAGGACTGGCGGGAGGCCCGGGACCGCCGCGACGGCTGGCTCGCGGCGCTCGCGGCTGCCGGCCTGGAGCCGGGCCCGATGGTGGCCGGTGACTGGTGGTCCGCGAGTGGCGCGACCGCCTTCGAGCAGATCCTCGCGACCGATCCCCGGATCGACGGCCTGTTCGCCGCCAGTGACCTGATGGCGCTGGGCGCGTTCCAGGTCGCCAACGGGCGCGGGATCCGGGTCCCGGAGCAGCTCGCCGTGGTTGGCTTCGACGGGCTGGCGGAGGCCGCGCAGTTCACGCCGGCCCTCACGACGATCCGGCAGCCGCTGGCCGAGATCGGGCGGGTCGCGGTCCGGGAGCTCGTCGCGGCGCTCGATACAGACTGGAAGGCGGACGCGGTTCGCAGCATCGAGCTGCCGACGGAGCTGATCGTCCGCGCCAGCGCGCCGATGCCCCCGGGGGCCCGGTCGGCCTAAGCTCAATGCCGTTCAGTTAGGGAGGAGCGAGGATACGGATCGCCTCCACGACGGGGAGGTGCGGGTGGTGCCAGGCCCGATGCGCGGCCCGCTTGACGCCGTAGTCGCTGGCCGTCGACAGACATCCAGTCGACACATGCCCATGTCGCCCGCCAGCGACTTTGTCCGCCAGGCGGCCAGCGATCCTGACATCGGCCGCGGCGGTCCGTGCACGAGGCGACGATCGCCGGCCCGCCCCGGGTGTGGCGCCCCTGCCAGATGACCATGGGGCGGGCACTCGCCGCCGCGCACCCCGGACACCGACCGGCCGGAGGCGCCGGAAGCGGCCCCCGGCGACCTCGGCAGGCCCGTACGCCCACCACGCGGGCAGATGGCACGCGGTCGCGGGCGGCCGGACCAGGACGCGCTGGCGAGTGCCCACCAGGCGGGCATCCGGCAGCCACCGTCGCCGCAGCGCCTGCCGGCCGGCCCCCGACCGGCGACGGGCTCCCGATCGGGCGGGGCTGCCGGGCTCGTCGGAGCGCCCGCCCGACCTGGGGGTCAGTCGGCGCCTGCCGGCCGGCTGCCCAGGGCATCGGGCCTGATCGTCACCCCTGGTTCCATGCACCCCGAGGGTGACAGAGTCGCTGGCCGACGACAGAGAGACATCCACCATGGCCATTGACATCCGTCAGGACGTCACGTTACGTTCAGAATCTGACGCGACGGGGCAGCAACACGATACTGTGGCGCTGGAGCAGAGCAGTTCGCCGGTGAAACTGGGGAGGGTGGGTGGCATGGCTCGCACTTGGCAGCCGCAGGCGTCTCGCCGACGCGCCGTCATGGCCGGTTTGTTGGCGATTGCGCTGGGTTGGGGGTCCGTTCCTCCGGGTGCGGCGCAGGCGGGCGTCAAGGGATCGCAGGACTTCCGCGTAGGCGATCCCGGTGGCGCGGAGTCGCGCGGCGCCGAGCCCAGCACTGAGCCCTCGCCGGCGGTCTCCCCGAGCACTGCGTCCACGCCAACCACCGATGCCAATGTGGCGTCATCCCCCTCGCCATCGCCCCAGGCGTCTGGCCAGCCGGGTCATGATTCTGGCCTGCGAGTGATGCTCCCCTTCCCGTCGCCCTCCGCGAGCGAAGACGGCGGCTTCCCAGCCCTCGCATCCCCACCTCCGCTTGCGTCCTCCGACGAAAGCGAG
>CAMTVM010000022.1:0-21422 GCA_947085195.1 uncultured Chloroflexota bacterium | reverse complement strand
GCTCGCGCTCGCGCTCGCGGTGGCGGTGGCGGTGCCGGCCGGCGGCTGACCGCAGGCGACGACGATGGCGGCGAGGACGACCGGCGCAAGATGCGAGGGGCGCATGGTGATCATGAGGTCTGACTCTTCCGGGAACGCATGAGGAGCGCCTGAAGCGGATATGAGAAGACCGCCGCCTCGGCCGGGGCGATTGACCGGGCACAAGAGGGGATGACTCATCCGCCCGCACGGGAACGCGCATCGGCCACCTCGTCGTCCACGACGAGGACGCGCGCGACGCCTACTGCGACTTGAGCGGCAGCTTGATCTCGGCGCGTGTCCCTGCCGGTGCGCGGCTCGTCAGCTCGATCGTGCCGCCGTGGGCATCGACGATCCAGCGCGCGATCGCGAGCCCGAGCCCGGTTCCCGAGGGACGCAGGTGGCGCGCCCGCCGGCCCCGATACAGCCGCTCGAAGAGATGGGGCTCGTCGTCGGGATCCAGGCCAATCCCCGTGTCCTCGACGACGACGATGGCGTGCAGGTCCTGGACCGCCAGACGGGCGGTCACACTGCCACCGTCGGGGGTATACCGCGCCGCGTTGTCGAGCAGGATCCCGAGCAGTTCGCGGAGACGGTCGCGATCGCCCTGCACGAGCACGGGCTCGACCGAGGACACCCTCATGCGCACATGGGGTGCTGCCTGGCGTTGACGCCGCACGGACTCCACGAGCAGTGCGTCGAGCTCGACGTCGACGAACTCCAGGCGAGCTCCAGACTCGGCCCGCGCAAGCGACAGCAGATCACCGATCAGGCGGCCCATCCGCTCGGCCTCATCGCGCGCGTCGGCGAGGATGGAGGCCCGCTCCTCTCCGCTGGCCCCAGGGCGCCGGGCGAGGTCCAGGTTCGCGCGGATCGTCGTCAGAGGCGTCCGAAGCTCGTGCGAGGCGTCGCCCAGGAAGCGTTGGAGCGCCAGATGATTGGACTCCAGCGCCGCGAGCATCTCGTTGAATGCCAGGGCAAGCTCCCCGACCTCGTCGCCACTCCGCGCACCGTCAACGCGCGCGCCGAAGTCACCCGACAGGGCGATGGCGCGCGCCGTATCGGTCACATCCGCCACTGGCGCAAGCGCGCGCCGCGCGAGGATCAGGCCGCCGATGAGAGCGAGCGCCGTGACGAACAGGCCGCCCAGGATCAGCGCCAGCCGGACCGTCGCCAGGAGCGCGAGAAGAGGCCGCGTGCTGTCGGCCCACACGACATACCCGACACCCGTTCCATCAGGCAGCACGACGGCCTGCACCGTGATCCGCAGGACGTCTCCCGGGACCGGGACCTCGCGGATGACATGCGCGTGCCGGTCTGCCGCGTCGATGTCCAGCGACGCGAGGGGCAGGGGTGGCTCGCCCGGCTGGGCGGAATCGACGAGTTCGCCGCCATCCGCATCGAGGACGATCACCCTGCCGCCGGTGGAGGCGAACTGCGCGACCAGACGGTCCGAGGGCGCAAGGCGACCTTGGGCGTTGACGTCCTGGGCGAGCGCGCCGGCGGCGTGCTCGGCATTTGCGACGAGCGAGCGGTCGAAGGACCGGGCGAGCTCGCCGCTGAGCACGACGTACATGCCTGTCCCGAATGTCGCCAGGGCCGCTGCGAGAAGACCGGTGTACAGGAGCGCGAGCCGCGTGCGGATCGACAGCCGCGGCAGGGACGTCATGTCTCTTTGAGGACGTAACCCGCCCCACGGACGGTGTGGATCAGGCGCCGCTCACCGTCCGCCTCGAGCTTGCTGCGCAGGTACCGCACATAGACCTCGAGGACGTTCGACTCCCCCTCGAAATCGTACGCCCACACATGCTCCATGATCACGGCGCGGGTGAGCACCTTGCGCTGGTGGCGCATGAACAGCAGGAGCAGGTTGTACTCCGTCGTGGTCAGGTCGATCCGCCGGTCGCCACGCCTCGCCTCCCGCGCGTCGACGTCGAACTCCAGGTCGGCGAAGCGGAGGACCTCGCCGGCTGGCGAGGTCCTCCGTCGCAGTAGGGCGTGGACCCGGGCGAGGAGCTCCTCGATGTTGAACGGCTTCACGAGATAGTCATCCGCGCCGGTCTCCAGGCCCTCGACGCGGTCCTTGATCTCGTCTCGCGCCGTCAGCATGAGGATCGCCACTTCGTCGCCGGCGGCACGAAGGCGACGCGTCACCTCGAGGCCGTCGATGCCGGGCATCGTCACGTCGAGGATCACGAGGTCGGGCAGGTGCTCGCGAGCCTTCTCCAGGCCTTCCTCGCCCGTGGCGGCCTCCACGACCCGGTAGCCCTCGTAGGCGAGCCCCCGGCGCACGACGGTCCTGATCCTGGGGTCGTCGTCGATGACGAGGATCCGGGTTGGCTCGGCCATACAGGAACTGTCCTCCGTAGGTGCGTCAGCCCGGCATCTCGCTCATGCCCGGCATCGGGGTCATGCCTGGCGCAATCGTATGACCCGCGGCGTCGCTCGGGGAGCTGGTCGGCTCCGCGGTCCCGCCGGGCGACGTCGAAGGCGCAGGTGAGGTGGTGGTCGGCGTGACGATGACCGGGACGATCAGGCCGCCGGGCTCCTCGCCCGCGTTGGTCGCATGGTGCAGATCGTGGCAATGCAGGAGCCACGTCCCCGGATTGTCCGCGCGGATCACCACGTCGTAGGTGTCACCGGGTGCGATGACCAGCGTGTTGATGCGCTGCGGCTGGGCCAGGGCCTCGCCGTCCTTCGCGATGACGGCCATGTCCATCCCATGGAGGTGCATCGGGTGGAGGGTCTGGCTGGGGTTGATGAACCGCAGCCGGAGAAGGTCCCCTTCACGTACCTCGATGCCGCTCGTCGCCGGGAATGACTTGCCGTTCAGGGTGAAGTAGTTGTACTCCATGCTCATGGCGCCCATGTCATCCATGCCGTCGCCCACCATCCAGTTGCCGATGGCGAGCACGACCTCCTTGTCGGCCGCGATCGAGTCGCCACCCGCCGGATCAATGATGAAGGGGGCGTACAGGCCGCGGTCCATCTGCTCGAGGCTGTTCGGACCGTGCGAGTGGTACATGAACGTGCCGGCGTGCGGCGCCGTGAAGCGGTAGGTGAACGTCGACCCGGGCGCGATCACCTCCTGCGTCACCCCTGCCACGCCGTCCTCGCTGTTCGGCACGTGGAGGCCGTGCCAGTGGATCGACGTGGGCTCCGTGAGTTCGTTGCGGACGTTGATGACCACCGCGTCACCCTCGGTCACCCGGATCATCGGGCCGGGCACGGTGCCGTTGAATGTGATCGCGTCTGTGGTGACGCCCGGGAGCAACTCCCACGAGGTCTCGGCGACGGTCAGGTCGAAGGTCTTCGTCTCGCCCGTCGGAGTGATCTTGGGCGCGGCAAGCAGCTCTTCGAGCGAGGCTCGATCCACGGTTGCAACCGGGGTTTCGGTTCCCTTCCCGGCCACCGCGAGCGAGTAGCCGCCCAGCGCTCCGACGCCCACGAGCGCGATGCCCGCGATGAGCGCAACGATCTTCGGCCAGCGGACGTTCATGCGGCACACCTCCCTGCTGTATTGATCTGATTGATCTGATTGATCTGACGGACTCAGGGTGGCGAGACGACCTGAGTGCCACCTGAGCGCCACCTGAGAGAGGATCCGCGTCGTGATCGCGGGCCATGGCGCCAGGGAAGACCCATGCAGGCGACAGGGCCATGTCGGCGGCGTTGGGAACCAGGGCCGGACCTCACCGAAGAAGCACGGCGGACGCAAAGGCGGCCATCAACGGCTCCGCCACGATGCCGGTGGCAACGAGCACCGCCGCGGACAGCACGGTCGCCCAGGCTGACGCACGGCCAAGCGTGGGCATGGGACCCGCGGGTACGCCGAAGTACGCGGGGGCAAGCACGCGGACGTAGTAGAAGATCGACACCACGGTATTGACGGCCGCCACCACGGCGAGCCACCCGTAGCCCGCCTGGATCGCGACGAGGAACAGCAGCAGCTTCGCGACGAACCCGGACAGCGGCGGCACGCCGATGAACGAGAGGAAGCTCAGGGCCAGTGAGCCGGTCAGCCAGGGTTGCGCCCGCCCCGCCCCCGTGTAGTCGGCGATGGTCGTCCTGCCCCGCAACGCGATCACGGCGCCGAAGGCCGCCAGGTTGCCGGGCACGTAGGCTGCCAGAAAGAAGAGCAGCGCCGGAACCGCGAGGTCGCTGCGGCCGAGGGCCACGATGGCCATCAACCCGTACCCGGTCTGCGAGACGGCCGACCAGCCGAGGAGTCGCCGGAGGTCGTCCTGCCACAGGCAGGCAAGGTTGCCCAGGGTCATGGTGGCCGTCGCGATGACGGCGACGAGCAGCTCCCAGCCGACCGATCCCGGCGGCAGCGCGAGCATGAACCGGGCGAGGAAGATGAAGGCACCCACCTTCGGCACGGCGGTGATGAACGCCGCCACGGGCGCCGGCGCCCCCTGCGCGACGTCCGGTACCCAGGGATGGACGGGGACGGCCCCGAGCTTGAACATGATGCCCACGAGGACCAGGGCGACGCCGGCGATCGTGGCCAGCCCGCCCTCGGCCGGCAGCCCGGCGGAGAGATCCCCCAGCGTCGTGCCGCCGGCCAGTCCGAACAACAGCGCGATGCCCATGAGCATTGCAGAGTTGGCCAGCGCGCCGATGAGGTAGTACTTGATGGCGGCCTCGGCGGATGGCGACGAGCGGCGGTGGTAGGCGGCCAGCACGAAGCCGGTCGCCGAAGAGAGCAGCATCGCGACCACGAACTCCTTGAGGTCGGTTGCGCCCGCGAGCAGCACGGCGCCGAGCGCCGAGTACAGCAGCAGCGTGTAGAACTCGCCGTGACGGGGGTCCCGCGCGAACCATGGGACGGAGAAGACGATCGTGACGGCGGTCGCAGCGAGCACGATGAGCCGCGCCGACGCGGCAACGTCGTCACGGGCATACGTGCCGAAGAACGTGAGGGTGGCCGGGCCTCCAACCATGGCCAGCGTCAGCCCCGCGGCGGCAAGCGTCGTGGCGAGCGCGATCCACGCCGCCAGGTGCTGACGCTCGCGCCGGACCACCAGCGCACACAGGAGTACCAGGACGCCTCCGGCGATGATCGTGATCTCCGGAAGGACGTCGCCCACCATGGAGGCCATGGCGGCGCCTTCATTCATCGAACGGTCCCGGCAGGGCCCGCTGCCGCGTGCCGGTCACGGGCGTCCGACGAACGGGCCGGCGAACGAGTCGACCACGCCCAGCAGCCAGGCGGGCGCCACGCCGATCAGCACCACGAAGACGCCAAGCAGGCCAAGACCAGCAAGCTCCGCGCGGCCCAGGTCCGGGAAGTCGCGCCAGCGCTCGGGCAACGCGCCCAGGAACAGGCGACCCAACAGCCGGAGGAACACCCCGGCGGTGAGGACGATGCCGACCAGCGCGGCGGCGGCGAGGACCGGGTAGACGGAGAGCGCCCCGGCAAAGATCTGGACCTCGGCGACGAAACCCGCCAGGCCGGGGAGCCCGAGACTGGCGAACGCCATCAGGGCGGTGAGGACGGTCAGCCTCCGAGCCTTCCCAAGCAGGCCGCCGTAGGCCTCGATCTCGTAGGTGCCACCTCGCGCCAGCATCGAGCCACTGATGAGGAACAGCGCGCCGGTGATCAGCCCGTGCGCCACCATCTCGACCGTCGCACCCGTGAGCGCGATCGCCTGCGCTGCTTCCTGGCCCGTCACGGCGGCGCCGGCCGCGGCCAGGCCGAGCATGACGTACCCCATGTGGTTGACGCTTGTATACGCGATCAGGCGCTTGAGATTGGTCTGGGCGAGCGCGACCAGGGCGCCGTAGAGGATCGAGACGACCGCGAGGATGGCGATCGGAAGAGCGAACTGCGCCCAGACGTCGGGCAGCATGCTCATGAGGATGCGCACGAAGCCGTACGTCCCCATCTTGAGGAGCACCCCGGCCAGGATCGCCGACGCCGGGCCCGGTGCATCGACGTGGGCAGGCGGCAACCAGGTGTGCACCGGCACGATCGGCGTCTTGATCGCGAAGCCGATGAAGAAGCCCCAGAACACGAGGACGGCGTAGATGCCCGCTTCGGCGAGCGGCTGCTGGCGGATGATCTCGGCCATGTCGAACGTGCGGGGCTCGGTGGCGAGGTACAGGCCGAGGATGGCAAGGAGCAGGGGGAGGGAACCGGCGAAGGTGTAGAGGAAGAACTTGAGCGCGGAACGCAGTGCATCGCCGTGGCCCCACGCCCCGATGAGGAAGTACATCGCCACCAGCGACACGTCCCAGAACACGAAGAACAGGAACAGGTCGAGCGCGAGGAACAGGCCGACGGACACGCCTTCGAGGAACAGCATCAGCGCGAAGTACGGGACGGGCCGCTCCCTGAGGTCGACCGGATACATGATCGCCACGACGAAGACCAGCCCGGTCATCGCGGCCAGCGGCAGTGACAGCCCGTCGACTCCGACCCGATAGGCAATGCCGAGGGTCGGGATCCACTCGATCGTCTCCACCTGCTCGAACCCGCCGGTCCCGCGGAAGGCGAGCCACGAGACGGCGAGGATCAGCAGGGGCACCGCGGCGACGAGCGTGGCGACCGCCTGCAGGCGCCGGGGACGGGCGCCGAGTCCGCGATCCCGCGGGAGCAGAGCCAGCAGGGCGGCGGCAATGATGGGAATGAAGATCGCTGCGGTCAGCACGGTGGGGCTCCTGTGGTCGCGGCCATCACCGGCCCACGGCAAGGATCGCCGCGATCGCGACGAGCCCGACGGCGCCGATGACGAAGTAGTGGTGGGTCAGGCCCGTCTGCAGCCGGCGGCTCTGGTGGCCGGCCAGGCCGACGCCGCGACCGGTTGCCTCGACGGCGCCGTCGACAACGCGGTCGTCGGCGCGACGGGAGACCCAGGCCGTAGCCATCGTTGAGGTCGCGAGGGCTCGAACCGCCGAGTCGATCGAGACGTCGAGGCGAAAGGCGGCCAAGCCGGACGCGCGCCGGGCAAACTCGCCGGTTGCCCGGACCCCGGCATCGATGAGGCGGTCATCGGCGCGTGCCAGTGCCGCGGAGAGACCAAGCGTCGGTCGCACGACGGTCAGGTGCGCCAGACGCGAGAGGCCGAGCCAGTCCTCCGCCACGGCCCGCGAGCGCTCGGGGACGAACACATCGAGGAGCCTCCGCCGCCGGTCAAGCGCCGCGACCAGCACGCCGCCGGCGAGGAGCATGGCCAGCGCCGCAGCGAACTCCCAGGGGAGACCACGCACGAGTTCGCCGCCCGTCAGCGCCTCCACGAGCGGCGCGGCGGCGGGCAGCCACAGCAGCGACAGGACGAGGGTGGCGATCACGAGGGCGGCGAGCGCCCCGAGCTCCACGCGCCCGGGGCGCCGAAGCGCCCGACCGGGTTCGCCCCGACCGAGGACGAGCACCGCGAAGCGACCGGCATAGACCGCGCTGAGAAGCGCCGCGATCAGCGCCGCCGCCGCCAGCAGACCCGATGCCTCGACCGCAGACGACAGAATGGCCTCCTTGCTCCACGCGCCGCCGATCGGGGGCACGCCGGCCAGGGCGAGCGCTCCGGCAACGCCCATCAGCGCCACCCCCGGGAGGGCACGACCAAGCCGGAATCGCCCCAAGTCGGCTGTGCCGGCGGCGTGGATCGCGACTCCTGCGACGAGGAACAGGAGCGACTTGAACGCCGCATGCGTGACAAGCTGCGCGCCGGCCGCGGCGGTCGAGCCCGCCCCGATGGCCACGAACATGAGGCCGTACTGCGCCGAGGTGGAAGCCGCCAGGACGCGCTTCGCGTGGGTCCCGACGACGGCCAGGACGCCCCCCGCGAGAGCCGTCACGATCCCGATGAGTGCGACCGCAGGCAGGAACCACGGCACCGGCGCCAGGACGGGCGCGAGGCGGATCAGCAGGTAGGCTCCTGCGGCGACGAGGGTGGCCGAGTGCAGGAGCGCGGACACCGGCGTCGGACCAGCCATCGCCGCGAACAACCAGGGGCTGAACGGCACCTGGGCTGACTTCGCGGCGGCGGCCAGAAGGACGCCCGCCGCGATGATGTCGCGCCAAGGGGCTCCGGCGTCCTCGACGCCGCCGAAGCCGAAACTCCCCGTTGCAGCAAGCGTGGCGCCCGCGGCGGCGTAGAGGCCGAGATCACCGAGTCGCGTGGTGAGGAATGCCTGGGTCGCCGCCGATCCGTTGGCCGGGTCGCGCCAGTGGTGCCCGATGAGCGCCCACGAGGTTGCACCCACCAGCTCCCAGCCGATGAGCAGCGTCACGAAGTCGCCAGCGATGACGAGCAGCAGCATCGAGGCGACGAACACCAGCAGGAGCGCGAGCAGGCGAGCCTTCCCCTGGTCCTCGGTCGCCGCAGCGTAGGCGACGATCGGCGTTGCGATGGCGGGCACCAGCACCACCATGACCCGCCCGAACCCGGTCACGGCGAGCTCGATGTCGAAGGCCGGGCTCCAGGCGAGGCGCGCAACAGGCTCCGCGATTGCGGCCCCCATCGCGAGCACCACGGTCGCAACGAGCCCGACAACGGCGAGCGGGCCGATCACGTCCGAGTGGCGGCGCAGCAGCACCAGGAGCGCGGCCGTCCCGAGCGGGACCAGTGGCAGGAGCAGCGGGCTCATCCCTTCAGCCGTCGCAGCTTCTCGGTGATGTCCGCGCGACGCACCCGGTACACGCCCGTGATCAGGGCAAACCCTAGGGCCATCTCCACTGCCATCACGGTCATGAAGACGATGCCGAGCATCTGGCCCTCGGGGTTCCCGCCGGCGGCGCGGGCCCACAGCACGACAAGGGCCAGCATGGCGCCGTTGATCATCAGCTCGATGCCCATCATCAGCATCACGAACGACTGCTGGCTCAGGGCCCCGTAGACGCCGATCCCGAACAGGGCCGCCGCCACGATCAGCACGGCCTCGGTGGTCACGCTGTCGGCTCCTCGTCAGGCTGGAGCCCGGGTTCGACAGAGCCATCCTCAGCGGATCCGTACCGGCCGCGCGCACCCGCAATCGCGATGGCCCCGATCATCGTCGCGAGCAGGGTGATGCCGGCCGTCTGGAAGACGAGCATCGAGTTCCCCAGCAGCTCCCGGCCCAGCTCCTCGGTGGCTGCGGGCGGGTCAGGGGCGGGTCTGTCCGGGAACTCGCCGAGGATGCCGACGGCCGCGAGGGCCAGGAAGGCGACCAGGCCCGCCACGGCCGCGACCCGGTTCTGGTGGACCATGACCATGGGATTGAGCCCGGCTGGGTTCATCATGAACATGACCATGACGATGGCCATGACCAGCATCTCGCCCGCCATCATCAGGATCAGCACCATGCCCAGGAACTCCGCGCCGAGCAGGACCATGATCCCGCCGACTGCCGCGAACGAGGCCAGCAGGTAGAACGCGGCCCGGACCATCGAGTCGGTGCGGAAGACGCGGTAGCCCGTGACGACCGCGAGCGCGGCAAAGACGAGGAAGGCCGCATCGACGAGGATCGGATCGATCACAGCAGGAACGCGCCGGACACGAACACGTTGAGGAGCGCGAGCGGGATCAGGAGCGCCCACGAGACGAGCACGAACCGCTCGATGCGGATCCGGGCAAAGAGGTGTCCCGCAGCGAGAATGAGCCCCAGCAGGGCCAGCGTCTTGACGATGACCCAGACCGGGCCCGGCAGGATCGGTCCGTGCCAGCCCCCGAGGAAGGCGGCCGCGCCCATGGCGGCCACGGCCACCAGCATCGAGGAACGGGCCATGCCCCACAGCAGGCGGGCCATGCCCGCATCCTCGGCCGACGTCCCCCCGGCGAGGTCGTCGCCGTCGGGGAGATTGAGCGGTCCCCAGAAGCTGACCGCAAGCCCCACGACCAGGTAGAGGGGCAGGCCAAGAGGCTGACGCACGACGTTCCAGAGTGGGGCCTGGGCCTCGACGATCCGCACGAGCGACAACGATTCGGCCGGGAGGGAGGTCGCGAGCATGGCGAGCAGGAACGGGATCTGGAACGACAGGGCCTGCGCCCCGTAGCGGTAGGCTCCGTGGAGCGGCAGCATGGAGTTCGGGGACCACCCGTGCAGGAACACCGCGATCATGACGAACGCGATCGCAGCGGAAAACACCACGAACCCGGTCTCGGGGTCGGCGGCCACGATCCCCGGGGCCAGCGGAACCATGGCGAGGGCAAGGGCGGCCAGACTCGTCAGGAGGGCTGGCGCGAGGGCCCAACCGGGTCCATCGGGCCGCTCGGTCGTGGTGCGTGACGTCGTCATCGCGAGGGCGGCACTGTACACAGGTGCCACGAGCAGCGTCCGGGCCCGCACGCGACGACCCCCGGCCAGGGCCGCGATCCAACGGTCTCCCACGGCCACGACGTAGGTGCCGGCCACGAGCAGCAGGGCGACGAGACCGATGGCCGCGGGCGCTGACATCACGCTGTTCACACCGCCACCGCCGCATCGACGGAGACGGCGAGCCCGGACTCATCGAGATCGAGATCGAGGCTGACCAATGCTGCCAGCGCATCAGACCACTCGAGCCCCTCGAGCAATCGGGGGATGAGCGCGATGGCACGGTCGCTCGGCGCATCGCCCGGGGTCAGGCGGCCGCGGGGACTCTCAACCATCCCCGTCAGCCCCGCGAAGGCATCACCAGCCCTGGCTGCCAAGTCCAGCGCGGCGGCCGCTTCCTCGACGCGGAGCCGCCAGCGCGCACCAACGTCGTCCGCATCGAGCACACGCGGCGCGAATCCCAGCGCCTGGTACGAAGGATCAGCCAGCCGCAGGTCCTCAGGCAGTCCGGCCGCGCGCGACACGGGGCCAAGCCCCATGCCGGGCAGGTCGGGCGCGAGTCGGCCGGCTCCCGAGGGCAGTGACCAGTGGAAGAGGCCGGTCCGCGCGGTCCAGCGGCCGAAGTTGCGGACCTGGTCACCGTCCCCCGGCTGAACCTCGTGGGCGAGTCGGAGTGCGCGCACGCCAAGCGACGGCATGCCTTGCGCGTGCAGCGCGCCGGCCATCCAGCGCAAGTGGTCACGTGCGCGTGCGACCTCCAGCTCAGCGATGGCAACAGGCCCGCTCAGTGCGCGAATGAAGGGCGAACGCGCTGCGCCCATCTGGATCTCGCGCTCAACACCCAGCGAGGCGCTGGCAACCTTCGCCTCGACGATGACGTCGCCGGCCACGCTGAGATCAAGCACGAGGCCCGCGGGCAGCCGGGCGAAGAACGGCCCGATCTCCACGGGTACCACGTCGAGCCGCAGGCCGTCCCGGTCGGGACCGAGATCCGCCATGGGCCGGCCGTAGGGTGTTCCTCCGGTCATGCCGGTCCCACCCTGGCCGTAAGGTCCAACGCCCCGCCACTCGATGGGATCCTCGTCGGCGAGGATCGGCTCCTCGGTGGGCCGGCTGCCCAGGACGAGGCGCGCGAACAGGTCGCACAGGGCAGGCACGACGTCCGCCGCCCGGTCGATCCGCGGCGCATCCGCAATAGCCAGCCCGTCACCGTCCCCTCCCCAGAGCACCGTCGCCCGAGGGTGCGGCAGGGCATCGTGGGTGCGCGCGACGGCGTCGCGGTGCTTCGGCCCGATGGCGCCGGCAACAAGCAGCAGCGCTGCCGCGCGGGGCGTGTCGACCAGCACGAGCCCTTCTTCCAGGCGCAGGTCCTGCACGGCATCCCGCATGCCAAAGCCGGCAATGGGGTAGACGGGAACGGGCGCACGCGCGGCCAGACGCCGCACAAGCGGGGTCACGCCCAGTCGAGGGCGCGCTCGCGCCACGCGTACAGCACGCCGAGCAGCAGGATCCCGATGAACATGCCCATCTCGATCATCGCGATCAGACCTTCCGACACGAAGACAACGGCCCACGGGTACATGAACACCATCTCCATGTCGAACGCCAGGAACATGAGGGCCATGGGGTAGTAGCGGGCGTGGTAGCGGTTCCAGGCGTGGACGCGGGGAGCACGCCCCCCCGTGAACGGCACTCGCTCCGGAGCCGAGGTCCGGCGCCCCCGGCCACGATCCCCGAACCACCACAGCCCGAGGACGGCGAGGAGCGCCGTCAGCGTGACTGCGGTGGCAACGGCGAGGGGACCGAGGGCGACCATGACGGGCGGGCCTGGACGAGGCCTACACGTAGTCTTCCGGCGACTCCCGGAAGCTGTCGGCGCAGTCCTGGCTGCAGAAGTAGTAGGTCGAACCCTCGTGCTCGATCGAGGCAACGGCCTCGGACGGTCGGATCTTCATCTGGCACACGGGGTCCAGGACCAGCTGCGGTCCGTTGTCGGCCAACGCAAACACTCCTTGCTATCCGTGGTCGCCAGGCACCTGCCCTGGCGTCCGTCCAACGATACGGAGCAACCTGAAGGCTGCCTGAGCCTACGCTGAGGGAGCGTCCCGACTGAGAAAGCGGGAGGCCGCAGTCCGGCCAACCTGAACCTGAGCAGCAGGCCGAGAACAGCCTCGTCAAGGCGGACGGGCCGGATCCCTCAGCGCAGGAGACCGGTGGCGGCGGCGTCCCTTCAGATGGAGGGTGCCAGGACAGCCGACCCTTGCGCTGTGGCGACGGCTCCGCGCGGGATCAGGCGCACGCCGGTCGCGCCCTCGCCGGCCTCGCCGAGCAGGCCGTGGCGCTCCATCCAGTCATCGTCGTAGAGTTTGGACAGGTAGTTCCGGCCGGTATCCGGCAGGACCACGACAACTGTCGCGCCGCGGCCCTGATCTCTCGCCACGAGCCCTCGCACGATCTGCAGCGCCGCCGCGACGGCGGTCCCGGATGACTCGCCGGCAAGGATGCCCTCCTCCCGCGTGACACGGCGCGCCATGGCAAACGCGGCTCTGTCCGACACGCGTACCCACTGGTCCACCACGCCGGGATCGAAGCTGCCTGGAAGGAAGTCCTCGCCCACCCCTTCCGTCAGGTAGGTCCGGGCGGCATCACCAGACAGGATGCTGCCCTCCGGATCCGCCCCGATGACCTGGATGGCCGGGTTCTGTTCCTTCAGGAAGTGGCCGATCCCGGTGATCGTGCCTCCCGTCCCGACGGAGGCGACGAGGTGGGTGACCCGCCCCCCGGTCTGCTCCCAGATCTCGGGCCCCGTCGTCCGCTCGTGGGCCAGCGGGTTCTCCATGTTCCAGTACTGGCCCGGACTGAAGGCACCCGGGGTCTCCTCCATGAGTCGCCGCGCCACCGAGTAGTAGCTCTCCGGCGACTCGGGGGCGACGTTGGTGGGGCAGACGACGACCTCAGCGCCATACGCGCGCAGCAGCGCCTGCTTCTCGGTCGACTGCTTGTCCGCCATGACGAAGATGCAGCGGTAGCCCCGCAGGGCAGCGGCGATGGCGAGGCCGTGGCCGGTGTTGCCGGACGTCGGCTCGATGATCGTGCCACCCGGCTTCAGGAGGCCGGCTCGCTCGGCGGCCTCGATCATGGGCAGGCCGATGCGGTCCTTGACCGAACCGCCGGGATTGAGCATCTCGAGCTTGGCGAGCAGCAGCGGCTGCCGGTCGGCCGGGCCGAGATCCCGTGTCAGGCGGGAGATCCGGACGAGCGGGGTGTTACCGACGAGGTCGGTGATCGAATCGGCATACGCCATGGCGTCGGTTGTGGAGGCGGACTCGACGAGGAGGGTCATTGGAGGGCACCTTGCGTGGCGGGCGCGAGTTGGACGATCGAGTGCGGCAACAACAGCCCGGCGGTGGCGGCCCTGGCGTCGTCGCAGCGCGGTGGGGCCCGCGGGAGTCAAGCCCGTGGGCGGCAGCGTCGGCGGCTTGCCGCAGCACCGAGGAGAGAAGCGCGATCGCCCAGGGACAACCCGGCGATACCACGCACCGGCCCATCGCGGCCGGCCCGATCCGTCAGGTCGTGGGCGGCCTCAGGCCGTTTCCCCAGCGCGGCGGAGCCGCCGCGCACACGTACACCCGAACCGGAACGTGATCATGCGGTCAGCGTACACCTGCTGGTCGCCGGCCTGCTGATCGTGTCGGCGCTGGTCGTGCCGCGGGTGGACCGTACGAGCACCGGCATTCGGGGCGTGCCGGAGGCGGCGTGGACCGAACTGGCACTCCGGCGATGACCCCTGCCACCGATGTGACCCGCAGACCCGACCCTTCAGTCCCGTGGCAGGTCCAAGTGGAACGTTGCCCCGAGGCCTGGCCCCTGGCTCTCGGCCCAGGCGCTCCCTCCCATCGCCTCCGCGATGGCCCGGACGATCGCCAGCCCGATCCCGGACCCTCCCGCGGCACGACTCCGCGCGGGATCGACCCGGTAGAAGCGTTCGAAGACCGCCTCGAGGTCGCCTGCGGTGAGCCCATGGCCTTCATCTGCGACGGACACGCGGACGTGGTCCCGGCCTGTGTCCGCCGAGATCGCGATGCGGGACCCGTCCGGGGCATGGCGCAAGGCGTTCGAGAGGTAGTTGGACAGGATCTGGGCGACGCGGTCCCGGTCGGCAAGCGCGACCGCGGTCCCGGCGGGGGTCTCGATGCGGATCCCCCGGGCCTGCGCCTGCGGCGCGAAGGACTCTCCGACCTCGCGCGCCACCCCGGCCACGTCCACGACGTCGATGTGGAGCGGGAGCTGATGAGCCTCGGCGCGCCACAACTCGGACAGGTCGTTCACCATCCGTGTGAGCCGGGCGGTCTCTGCGCGCAGCAGGTGCCAGGTCTGCGGCGAGGGCCCGATGACCCCGTCCTCGAGGCCCTCGAGGTACCCGTCCAGAGTGGTGAGTGGCGTACGCAGCTCGTGGGCGACGTCACCGACGAGCTGGAGACGCCGACGCTCCGTTGCCTCAAGCGAGCCTGCCATCTCGTTGAACGATGCCGCCAGCTCGCCCAGCTCACCCGGCTCGTCGTCCCCGACGCGCTCCGCGTAGTGGCCGTCCGCGATCCGGTGGGCGGCGTGCGCCAGGGTGATGATCGGCCGTGCGAGGCGGGCGGCCACGGCCAGGCTCACCACCGTCGCGGTCACGACCGCGATAACGCTGGCGGCCAGCAACGCCTGGCGGACCGCATCGGTGAAGGCGACGAGCGTGGCCTCACCCATGATCTCGCCCATCGGGTCGCCCGGGAGGTGGCCCATCGCCTCCGTGAAGTACCCCGGGCCGACCAGCAGCACCGAGATCCCGACGGTCCCGAGCGCCGCGACGATCACCACGAGGAACGCAACGAGCAGGCGCGCCCGCAGCGAGCGCGGCATCAGGGTCCCTCGCGGAGCCGGTAGCCGACGCCCCGGACCGTCTCCACGAACCGGGGCCTCGCCGGATCGTCGGCGAGCTTGCGCCGCAGGTTCGCGACGTGGACGTCCACGAGATGGTCGTCCGCCGCGAACGCGGATCCCCACAGCTGGTCGAGCAGCGACTGACGGGTCACCACGATGCCCGGGTCGCGGGCGAGCACGGCAAGCAGGTTGAACTCCAGCGCGGTCAGTTCGGCGGGCGATCCGTCGACCAGGACGAGCCGCCGGCCCACGTCGATCTCGAGGCCGGGGGGCACCCCGCCCGGGACCGCAGCCTGGCCGGCCGCCCGGCTGGTCCGCGGCCGCCGCAGCAGCGCCTTGATCCGCGCGACGAGTTCCCGGGGTGAGAACGGCTTCACGAGGTAGTCGTCCGCGCCGACGGTCAGGCCCATGATGCGGTCGATCTCCTCGCCCCGCGCCGTGAGCATCAGGACGTAAGCGTCCGAGAAGGTCCGGAGCTGGCGGCACACCTCGACCCCGTCGAGACCCGGGAGCATCACGTCGAGGACGACGACGTCCGGATCGATGCGCCGAACAGCATCGAGCGCCGCCATCCCGTCGCTAGCGCTGTCGACCGTCCATCCCTCCCGGAGGAGGTAGCCCGCGACGAGCTCGACGATGGGCGGCTCGTCGTCGACGACGAGGATCCGGAACGCCTGATGCTGCATGCGCGCAGTGTGCCATCCGGGGCTCAAGAGCCGGGCGGGCCGTCGCTACATCCGGTGCGCCATCGGGAGCATGAACATGCCGATGTTGGCCATGGCCAGCACCGCCACCATCGCGCCGAACGGAGCGAGCGTCCAGCGCAGGTTCCGGGCACTCTGGTAGCGCGAGCGTGCGATCCGGTACACCGCGTACAGCGATGTCCCGATGCCCACCGCCAGCAGGACGAACTGGATGACCGCGATGGCCCCCGGGTCCAGCAGGGCCGTGGAGCCGCCCGGATCGGGGATGCCCACCAGCACGCCCGTCGTGTTGACGATGGCCTTGCCCTCGCCGAGGAAGTGGAACAGGTTGTGCGCGACGTGGCCGGCCACGTCGAGCGGGATCAGCGCGTAGCCGAAGCGCGCGAAGTTCTGCCAGGTGGTCTCAGGCGTGCGGATCCGCGCAATCCGTGCAGCCGCGGCCAGGAGGGCCACCGGGGCGCCGATCGCCACCGTGAAGGCCACCGTGAAGACGACCGCCTTGTCGGTGATCCCCGTGGAGGCCTCGAGCCAGGCGAGGCCGTTGCTCCAGATCTCGAGCATCGTCAGGTTCTGGATCAGGACGATGCCCATGATGGCCATCGCGAGGAAGCTCTCCTCGAGCTTCGGCTTGCGGATGAACCACAGCTCGCTCGCGGGCTTGCGCAGGGTGAGGGTGATGGCGTCGTTCGGGCAGGCCTTGACGCAGTTGGCACACAGGTTGCACTCGGCGTTCGAGTCGATCGTCCGCGGGAACGTGAACAGCGGGCACGGCGCGACGGTATCCGTGCCGTTGTAGCAGGCCGCCTTCGCGGTACACGTGGCGCACACGTCGGCCTTGGTGCGCAGGGCGACGATCCCGGTCCGGGCGTAGTTGCCGGACAGGCCGCCGAGGAAGCACAGGTAGCGGCAGAACGTGCGCCGGGCGAAGAACGCGCCCGACACGATCACGGCGGTGGTCATGATCAGGAGCAGGACGCCGGAGCCCCAGGGGGACTCCACGATCCCGTATACGTGGTCCGCCCAGGTGATGACGATGAACCAGGCGTCGATGATCCAGATCCCGTACTTCTTGAGGAACACGGGGACGGGCCGGTTCACGCCAACGAGCTTCTGCACGATGTCGCTGATCGCGCCGAAGGGGCAGACCGTGCACCAGAAGCGGCCGAGGAAGACGAAGATGATGGGCAGGAGCGGCCACCACAGGATCCACATCCACGCGGTCCCGGAGTTGTCGTGGGCGGAGCCGGGTCCCACCAGGAGCTGGAATGCGATGAGACCGAACAGCGCGGCGGCCGGGATCTGGAGGATCCCGGGATAGAGCCGGCTGCGGGCAATCCGCGCCACCAGCGGGATGTCCAGCAGGTTCCGGCCCTGCGGCTGCGGGCCGTGGTCGGGTGCGATGGCGTCGAGGTCGATCGGCGACGGCAGGATGGGGAGGGCCGGCCGGGTGTCGGTGATGGTCGTCATCGGGGCGCGTCCGTGGGGCCGGAGGCGGCGTGTTCGACCCTCGCTGCGGCCTTGCGCGCGGCCGCGGTGCGGTCCCGGCGGCGCAGGAGCGCGGCACCGGCGAAGACGAGGGCATTGAGGAGACCGAAGCCGCCGAGGACCAGCTCGCGCGGGCGTTCCGCGGTGGATCCCTCGTCTCCGTGGCCGCCGTCGGCATCGTCGTCGTCGTGATCGTCGTCGTCCGTCGGGCCGTGATCGTCGACGGGCTTCGGGCTCCCGTCCATGTCCGTACCGTGGTCGTCGGCCGGCGTGGGGCTCGGGTCGACGTGGTCGTCAGGCTCTCCGGGGCTGGCGCCCGGGCTCGCGCCCTGGCCGTGTCCGTCCTTGTCCACGGGATCCTGGGACGGCAGCCCGCCCATCCCGCCGTGCGGATCGCCGTCGAGGATCGGGTCCGCCGTCGGGACCACCGGCTTCTCGTCGGCCGGCGGCGGCGTCAACTCCACGGCGGGCATGACGTCCCGGGCGGCCGCCAGGGCCAGGTCGGCGGTGATGTCCCGGGACGGGGCAGCCGTGGCGCCCAGCGAGGCCGCGGTCATGGCGGCGGTAACGGCGCCCACAGCGAACCAGGCGCGCCCACGTTCCAACGAATGATCCTCCGGCTACCGGTCCTGCATCGATCGCCGAGCGGACCATTCGGGGACGTGGTGGTTCGGTCCTGAGCCCGTGGACGCGGGCTCAGTCCAATGTCCCGATGTTCGGCCGGGCGTGGCCGCGGGTCCATCCAGCCGGGGTCAGGTCTGGCTCAAGGTTTGGTCAAGCGTGGTCGCGTCCCGACGCCGACGTCCTCGGCCGCGAGGTGGTCAGACCTTGGCTTCGCCCTCGTTGCCGTCGCGGCCGCCGCCCATCTTGCCGCGGAGCGCCCTGGCCCCGTTGGCGGCGGACCACAGGCCGACGGCCTCGGCGAGGGCCGTGGAGGACGGGCGCACGGCGAGGCGGTCGTCCGCCCCGCGAATGCCGGCTCCCAGCTCGTGGAGGCGGCCTCGATACGCGGGCTTGTCGCCGTCGGTGCGGGGCACAGGCGGGTAGACGTCGAAATAGCCGTCCGTGGAGACGACGATGGTCGTCTCGGCAAGCGGGAATGACCTGCGGCCCATCGGGAAGTACCGTTCCGTCGCGAACGCTGCGGACGAACTGGATGTGAACCCGGCGCCTTCGACTGGGCCCCACCATCCACCCAGCGAGCCGATCCGTCAAATGGTTGCGGTTCGGGGCTCCCCATGGGGGCCGGGTGCCGGGTCCTCGACCGGGACGCCACCGCCGGCGCGGAGGAGCTCGCGGACGGCGGTCACGTGGCTGAAGAACCGCTCGGTCTCGCGCGTCTCGTCCGTGCGCGGCCTCGGCAGCTCGATGACCAGGCTGCCCGCGATCCGGCCGGGCCTCGCGCTCATCACCACGATCCGCGAGGATAGGTACACCGCTTCCGCGATCGAGTGGGTCACGAACACGATCGTCGTGCCCGTCCGCTCCCAGATCCGCAGCACCGCGTCGTTGAGGCGCTCCCGGGTCATCTCGTCCAGGGCCCCGAACGGCTCGTCCATGAGCAGGATCCGGGGCTCGAACGAGAGCGCCCGCGCGATCGCGACGCGCTGCTGCATGCCCCCGGAGAGCTCGTACGGGTGATGGCGAGCGAACCCGTCGAGCTCGACGAGCGCGAGCATGGCCCGGGTTCGCTCGCTGCTCCATGCCTTCGGCCGCCCGAGGATCTCGAGCGGGAGGCGGACGTTCTCCTCCACCGTCCGCCAGTCGAACAGCACCGGGGCCTGGAAGACCATGCCGTAGTCGTGGTCCAGGCGCGCCTGGCCGGGCGGCTTGCCGTTGACCAGGGCCTCGCCCGCGCTCGGTCGGACGAGGTCCGCGATGACCCGCAGGAGCGTGGACTTGCCGCAGCCCGAGGGGCCGATGAGCGAGACGAATTCGCCCGGGGCGATATCGAGGTCGACCCCCGAGAGCGCCTCGGTCCGGGACCCGTCGCCGGAGGGCCATATCTTGGCAACGCCACGCAGGCGGACGACCGGGACGACGTCCGCCTGCGGCATCCCGTTCAGCCGGTGACCGCCCGGTCCGCGATGTCGAGCGCCTTGTCGATGACCGCGAAGCCCTCGGCCAGCTGCTCCTCGGTGATGCACAGCGGCGGGTTGGTGTGGATCGAGTTGTTGGCGATCATCACGTACAGGCCGTTGTCCCGGAAGAACGTGCCGATCGCCTTCATCTCGTCGCTGGTGCCGTTGAAGGGCGTGATCGGCGTCCACGGGTCATGGGAGCGGACGAGGTCGAGGATCCCGAACAGGCCGATGTTGCGGTGCGCACCCACGCTCGGGTGCTTCGCGGCGAGCGCCTCGTGGTGGGCGCGCATCACCTCGCCCAGGCGGGCAGCGTTGCCGACGAGGTCGTCCTCCTCGTAGACGCGGATCGTCGCCAGGCCGGCGGCCAGGCTCACGGGGTGGCTGCTGTACGTCAGGCCGCCGTAGAACATCTTCGTTTCCATCGCCTGGGCGATGTGATCCCGCATCCCGACCGCGCCCAACGGCAGGTAGCTCGACGTGAGGCCCTTGGCCATCGTCATCAGGTCCGGCGTGACGCCCCAGTGGTCCACGGCGAACCACTTGCCGGTGCGCCCGAAGCCGGCCATGACCTCGTCACAGACCATGAGAATGCCGTACTTGTCGCACAGGTCGCGGACGCCCTGGAGGTACCCGTCGGGCGGGATGAGGATGCCGTTGGTGCCCACGACGGTCTCGAGGAAGATCGCCGCGATCGTCTGGGCGCCCTCGTACTTGATGACGTCCTCGAGCCCGTTGAGGGCCTCCGCAGCCGGCCGCGGCGCCTTCTCGCCCCAGCGGTGCGTGTCCGGGTAGCGGACGACACCCACGATGCCCGGCTCGTTCGCCCAGCGCCGGTAGTCACCGGTCAGGGTCATCGCGCCGGCCGTGGCGCCGTGGTACGAGCGGTAGCGGGCGAGGAGCTTGTGCTTGCCCGTGTAGTACCGGGCCAGCTTGATCGCGTTCTCCACCGCCTCGGCGCCGCCGAGCGTGAAGAAGACCTTGTTCAGGTCGCCTGGCATGATCTCGGCCAGCTTTGCGCCGAGGCGGGCCCGGATCTCGGTGGCGAAGGCCGGCTGCACGAACTGGAGCTTCGTCGCCTGTTCCGTGATCGCGTCGATGACCCGCTTGTCGCCGTGGCCGATGTTCACCGACATCAGCTGGGAGTTGAAGTCCAGGATCCGGCCGCCTTCGGGCGTGTACAGGTAGACGCCCTCGGCGTGGTCGATGGCGATCGGGTCGAGCGCGCCCTGGACCGACCACGAGAACAGGGTGTGCGCCCGCGAGAGCGCGACGATCTCCTCGCTGGTCATGTCGGGTTCGCTGGTACCCATTGTTCCTCCGATCCGGGGGGCCGACAGGGGGCCGCCCGTGCAAGCGCGCGGTCAGACGTGAAGGCCATTACAGCACAGCGTGGACCTGCCGGCATCGGGCCGTCGCGGCCCGGGAAGCATCAGCCGGACGCCCGTCCGGACGCCCCGTCCGGGGCTCGACGTCCTGGCCCCGGGTCCTGGCCCCGCCGCCGCTCGACCCGATGCTGCCACCTACCAATGACGCTGGTGCAAGTCAGCTCGTGGCCGTGGTCGGTCACGCAGCACGCCGCCGCAGGCCCGTTGCCCGTGCGGGGATCCGTCGCCAGGCCGGCGCGGCGTCGATCCCTGCCGGTGCCACGTCGGTCCAGCACCAGCCAGGCTGGTAACTGACAGGCGCCCGCGCCTCTGTCGCGCGGCGGCGCCACGTTCCCGCGGCAGCGGCGTATCCTTCCCACCTTCGCTGCCTTGTCCACGAGGGCCGGGCGGCTCGCCACCCGCGGCACATTCCGTGGGACGAACTGGACCCATTCGAGGAGGCTGTCTCGATGCCCCGTAACGTCCGTGGTGCGCTCCTGCAGGCCAGCTGGACCGGCGACAAGGAGTCGATGATCCAGAAGCACGAGGCCGCCGCCCACGAGGCCGCGTCCCAGGGCGCCCAGGTGATGCTGTTCCAGGAGCTG
>CAMTVM010000021.1:0-8438 GCA_947085195.1 uncultured Chloroflexota bacterium | reverse complement strand
CCCGTTGATCGCCCGCAGCGGCGCCCGCAGGTCGTGGCTGACCGAGTAGCTGAACGTCTCGAGCTCCTTGTTCGCCGCCGCGAGCTCGGCCGTGCGAGCGGCCACCCGCGCCTCCAGCGTCTCGTTGAGCTGGCGGATCTCGTCCGCGGCCCGCTTGCGCTCGGTGATGTCGTTGATGATCGCCAGGAAGGCCCGGTCGTCACCCTCCCCCACCAGTTGCAGATGCACCTCGACAGGGTACGTCGTGGCATCGCGGCGACGGTGCATCGTCTCGAACGCGAGTCGTGTCTTTGTGCCGGAGATGAGGGGCTTGATCAGGGAACGGAAGGACGCCTCGCTGAGCATGGGCTTGATGCCAACGGGCGTCATGTTCCTGAGCTCGGCCATTGAGTAGCCGATATTCTGCCTCGCCCCCTCGTTCACGTAGGAGAACCGCAACGTCGTCGGGTCGAACACGTAGATCTCGTTGAGGCTCTCGGCCAGCATGGTCGCGAAACGCCCGCGCTCCGCCTCAGCCCGCATGCGCTCGGCCAGCTCCTGCTCCAGCTCACGGGTTCGCTCGACCACCAGCGCGGCCAGCTCCTCTTTCTCCAGCCGCTGGAGCCGGTTCGCCGCCTTGATCTTGGCCATGGCCCGGATCTGGGCGACCAGCTCGACGTCGTCGAGGGGCTTGGTGAGGAACCCCTCCGCCCCGGCCTCGACGGCCCTGACACGGCTCTCCCGGTCGGACCGGAGCGCGGTCACGAAGACCACCGGAGTGGCCCCCAGGCGCTCGTCGTCCTTGAGGGCCCGGCAGACCGCATACCCGTCCATGCCCGGCATGACGATATCGAGCAGGATCACGTCCGGGTCCTCGGCACGGGCCAGCTCAAGGCCTGCGGGACCGTTCGCCGCGGTCAGCACTGCAGTCCTTGGCAGCCTTTCGAGCACGATCGCCTTGAGCGCGGTGAGGTTGTCCGGGTTGTCGTCGATCGCGAGGATCCTGAGCGGGACGTCGGTCACTGGACTACCCTCGGACTGGCAGCGGCTCGCAGGAGCGCCTCCTCCAGCGCTGCCGGATCGAGCGGCTTGGAGACGTAGGCGTCGAAGCCGTGGGCCAGGATCGCCTCCCGGTCGCCGGTCATCGCGCTGACCGTGACGGCGATCACCGGGATGTGCCCGAGGGTCTCGTCCCGGCGGATCTCCCCGAGGGCCTCCACGCCATCCATCACGGGCATCGCGATGTCCATGAGGACGAGGTCGGGCCGATGGATCCGGGCCTGCTCGACGCCGGCCCGGCCATCCTCCGCCTCGACGACCCGGTAACGATCGTCGAGCAGGGCCCGGAGCACGCGACGGTTGTCGGGGTCGTCCTCCACCACGAGCACGATCGGCCTGCCGGAGCGCCGCGGCCGGGCCGGCGGCCGAACCTCCCGGAGGGGAGCCGGCGGAGGAGGCGCGACCATCCTCGCCACGGCGGCCAGCAGCCGGACCCGGCTGACATCGCCCTTCTGGATCAGCTCGTGGATGTTGTTGCCCTCGAGGAAGCTCAGTTCCTGCTTCGTGACGTGCCTGGCGGTCAGGATCAGGACGGGCAGGTGTGAGGTCCGCTCCGCGCTGCGGATCGCCTTGAGCACCGAGAAGCCATCCACCTCGGGCATCGTGAGGTCGAGGATGATGGCGTCGGGCACGGTCTGCTCGATCTGCTCCAGGGCCTCCTGGCCGTTGCGCGCCACCTGCAGCCGATAGCCTTGCCCGACCAGGATGTCGGTCATCTGGATGACCGCCGGCTCGCTGTCCTCCACCAGCAGGATGACCTGCCCCGTGCCCGTAGGGGCGGGCACGGGGTCCGTGGCGCGCGCCGGTACCGGCAGGCCGGTGTCGGGCGGCTCGGGCAGGTCGGGCAGCTCCAGCACCAGCGGCAGGCGCAGCGTGAACACCGACCCCTGGCCGAGCGTGCTCTCGACCGTGACTTCCCCCGCCAGGAGGGTGGCGTACCTGCGCACGATGGCCAGGCCCAGCCCGGTGCCGCCGAACCGGCGCGCGGCGCTGTCGTCGACCTGGCGGAACTCTTCGAAGATGTGGGGGAGCTGGTCGGCGGCGATGCCGATGCCGGTGTCGCGGACGGCCACGCGCACCAGGTCGCCCTCCTGGCGGGCCGAGATCGCCACGGAACCGGCCTCGGTGAACTTCACTGCGTTGCCCACCAGGTTCTGGAGGATGTGCCGGACCTTCACAGGATCGGAGACCACGCTCGGCAGGTCGTCGCCCACGAGATTGTCGAGCGCGATGGCCTTCTCCCGCGCCTGGGGCTCGAGCATCGCCACGACCTCCCCGACGAGCGCCCGGAGGGAGAACCGCCCGAGGCTGATCTCCTCCCCGCCGGCCTCGATGCGTGACAGGTCCAGGATGTCGTTGATCAGCGACAGCAGCTGCCGGCCGTTGCGCTCGATCACCTCGAGGTAGCCGAGATCCTCCCCCGGGATCCTGCCGTCCAGTCGGCGGCCCAGCACGCCCGAGAGGGCGATCACCGAGTTGAGCGGCGTCCGCAGCTCGTGGCTCACCGTGGACAGGAAGGCGCTCTTGAGCCGGCTGGCCTCGCCCAGCTGCTCCTTCTGCATCTCGAGCTCGGCGTTCTGCGCCGCGAGCTCGCGCGCCCGCGCGTCCAGCTCCCGCTTCTGCGCTTCGAGCGTCACTGCGAGGTCCTTGACGTCCCGGAACGCGAGCACGCCGTTGACGCGGGCGGTCAGCACGCTCCAGATGTTGTTGACCAGCCGGACGGCCGCGGGGTCATAGGGGCGGACGCTGGCCAGGGAGATCACCACCGAGACGTGGTCATCGGCGGGGATGGGGATGGTCAGGATCTCGCGCGGGGCGAAGTCCCCGCTCACCGCGGCGAAGGCGAAGCGCGTGTCGGCCGGGATGCCGGTGATGTGCTGGATCCGGCGCGTGACCAGGGCCATCCCCAGCTCGCCCTCTGCCTCGGTGGCCGAGAAGGCGGCCCGCCTGCCGTTGCCCAGGCCGATGGACTCGAACAGTTCGAAGGCGGTCCCCGTCCTGTTCGCGAAGTAGACCGCGCCCAGCTGGGAACCGGTGTGCTCCACGAGCGCCGTGAGCACCTCCCGGCAGAACGCGTGCACCCACCCCCCACCCCCACCCCCCCCCGGAGCAGGACGCCGGTGAGCTTGGCCGCCTGCTCGTTCAGCTGCGTCTCCGTCTGGATCGACTCGGCCATGGCGTTGAACGCGGCCGACAGGGTCCCGATCTCGTCGGTTGCGACGTATGGGCTGCGGGCGTCCAGCGCGCCCTGCCGGAACTGCTCCGTCGCCGCGGTCAGCTGCTTGAGCGGTCCCCGGATCCCATCGAGCAGGAGGCGTGCGACGACCAGCGAGACCAGCGCGATGACCGCGATGATGACCGCCAGCTGGAGCTTGATCTCGTCGGTCTGCGCCCTGGCCGTCTCGTAGAACTGCTCGGCCTTCTGGTGGGCGAAGGCGTCGACGCGAGTGGAAGCGGTCCGCAGCGCCTCCGCCTGGACCTGATGGACGCCGCCCGGCCTGACGCGGGCCCGGGCATCGTCGATCGCGCCCGCCCGGAACAGGCGGACCGTTTCATCCTGCGAGCTGACCCACTTCAGGAACTCGCCCCGCAGGCCCGCAATGTCCTCGCGCGGACCCAGGTAACGGGCGTCCAGGATGGCGAGCTGCGCCCAGGCGTCGGCCTCCGCGATCTCGATGCCCTGCAGCGAATCCGCAATCTCCTGTTCGCCCTCGGCGAGAAACAGGTCGTGGGCCTCCCTGCTCATCCGCTCGAAATCGACCAGCAGGGCACCGACGGCCCGCCGGACCGTGAGGGAATGCTCGTACATCTGCCGGGTCTGATCCCAGAGCCTGTCGGTCTGGATCCAGGCCGCGGCGCCCAGGATCAGCGTGAGGAGCAGGATGAGGCCCAGGCCCAGGCGCAGCCGGGTGGCGATCGTGAGCTTCCGGAGCGGCATGGTCATCTCCCTCGTGGCGCCCTGAGGAACACGGCCGCGGGGGGAGCCACGGCGCGAAAACCGCCGGCGCCGTCCACGATCTGCTGCTCCGTCTCGCCGGTGACGAGGCAGCCATCGGTCGTGAGGGCCCGCCGCACCCGGTCCAGGATGCGCCGCTGGATATCGGGCCGGTAGTAGAGGAGCACGTTGGAGCACAGCACGAGGTCGAACTCGCCGTAGATGCTGGCAGGCGGGCTGCTCGTTCGCAGGTCCAGCAGATCGTGTGTGGAGAAGTGCACCCGCTGCCGGAGCCCCGGGACGATGACAAAGGACTCGCCCCGGCGGGCGAACCGGTCGCGCAGCTGGCGCACGCGGACGTTCCCTACCGCGTCGGCGCCGTAGGTCCCGGTACGCGCCGTGTCCAAATCCGGTTCGTCGATGTCGGTGGCGAAGACCCGGTACGGGACCGGACGCCCCCCGGCGTGGGGCAGGTCCTCGAGCAGGATCGCCACCGACCAGGCCTCCTGGCCGGTTGCACAGCCCGCCGACCAGACCCGGATCTCACCCCCGCCGTTGCGGACCTTCTTCTCGGCGAGGGCGGGCAGGATCGTACGCTCCAGCAGGGCAAAGGCCAACGGATCCCTGAAGAACTCCGTGAAGCCGATGCGGAGCGAGCGGTAGAGGATGTCGGCCTCGGCGTGGTCCTCCCGCAGGTGCTCCAGGTAGGCGGCGCCGGTCCGGCGGGAAGTGGCCTTCCGCCGACGCCCGAGCGACGCCGCCAGGAACGAGTCCGCGTAGGCGGAGACGTCGAAGCCGTGCGCCTCCCGCATCACGGCGACCAAGCCGTCGATGTCGGCCGTCGCGTCCGTCATCCAGGCTGGTCCGTCACCGGCGTTGCCGGCAAATCGACGATCAAGGCTTCAAGCGCGGTTGGCCCACCGGCGGACGCGCCGACCCCGACGATCGGGATGGCGGCAGTACGGCGGCCACGCGGCGCGGGGACTGTACCGGCTGTCATGGGCTCGACACTCCGACTGGTCGAGGCTGGCGAGACGCGGCCGATGGACGGATCGGGTCGTCATCGTATGCGACCGCATGCCGCCTCGTCTGCCCCGGCCACCCTACACCGATGCGCGACCTTGCCGGTCGAGCCGGTCCGCCAGGACTTCGGCGAGGTGGCGGGCGCGGCGCCCGTCCAGGAACGCGACCTGGGCACGGCAGCTGAACCCGTCCGCGAGGATGACCGTGTCCTCGGGGGTCGCCCGCAGCGCCGGCAGCAGCTCGAGCGCCGCGACCCCCCGCGAGATGCGCTCGTGGCCGGCTTGCGCGCCGAAGTTGCCCGCAAGACCGCAGCACCCCGACAGCACCGTGGTGGGTTCGATGCCGGCCCGGGCCATCACCCTCTCGTCCGCGGCGGTTCCGAGCTGGGCCTGCTGGTGGCAGTGGGGCAGGACGAGCGCCCGGACCGGCTCGCCGCCGGCGGGGGGCCAGCCGGCATGGTCGAGAATCTCCGCCAGCGTTGCGACACGCCGGGCCACCGAGGCCGCCCGCGGATCGTCCGGAAGCAGCTCGCCCAGGTCGTGGCGCAGGGCCGCGGCGCAGGACGGCTCCAGGACGACGATCGGATCGTCACCCGCCAGCCCAGGGGCAGCGAGGGTCCGCTGCAGCACCGACCGCGCGCGGTCCAGCTGCCCGGTCGTGATCCAGGTCAGGCCGCAGCAGACGGGGCTCTCCGGGACCACCACGTCGAACCCCGCCGCGGCCAGGACCCTCGCCGCCGCGTGCCCCACCTCCGGGGAGAGGTGGTTGGTGAACGTGTCCGGCCACAGGACGACCCGGCCGTCGGTTGGCCGGGCCTGGGTCGGGCGGCCGGATGAGCGGCCGAACGTGCCCACGAACGTTGCCACGAACGTCCGCGGCGCGAGCCTCGGAATGCGCCGCTCGCCCGCGATCCCGCCGATCAGCGCGAACGCCCGGCGCGTGACCGGGAACCCCATCAGGGCGTTGACGAGGCGCGGGGCCCCCGGAACGCGGTGCAGGAGCCGCAGCCAGGTCGGCAGCCAACCCAGCGAGTAGTGGGACCGGGGCCGGAGCCGACCGCGGTAGTGGTGGTCCAGGAACTCGCTCTTGTACGTGGCCATGTCCACGCCGGTCGGGCAGTCGGTGGCGCATGCGCGGCACGAGAGGCACAGGTCCAGGGCGTCGCGGACCTCCTCCGAGCGCCAGCCGTCCCTCGCCAGGGACCCGGCGACCATCTCCTGGAGAAGGCGGGCCCGGCCGCGCGTGGAGTGTCGCTCCTTGCCGGTGGCACGGTAGCTCGGACACATCGCCGCGGTGCCCTGCCGCGAGACGCACTTCCCCACCCCGATGCAGCGCTCCAGGGCCGCCCGGAGGTCGCCGCCGTCCGCCCCGTAGGCGAAGACCGGGTCGAGCGGGATGAGCGTCGGGCGCGGCCGGCGCAGGTCCTGGTCCAGCGGCAGCGGATCCACCAGGATCCCGGGGTTGAGCACGTTGGCCGGGTCCCACACGGTCTTCCAGGCGCGGAAGGCCGCCAGCAGGTCCGGCCCGAACATCCGGGCCAGCAACTCACTGCGTGCCCGACCGTCGCCGTGCTCGCCGGACAACGAGCCTCCGTGCGCCGCCACCAGGTCCGCCGCCGCCTCCATGAACCCCCGCAGGCGCGCTTCTCCGCCCGGCCGGTCCAGGCCGAAGCCCACACGGAGGTGGATGCATCCCTCGCCGAAATGGCCGTAGGTGACGCCGCGCAGATCATGGGCGCGGAGCAGGTCCCGCAGCTCGCCCAGGTATGCGGCCAGTCGATGGGGAGGGACGACGCCGTCCTCGAACCCCGGCCAGGCGGGCGATCCGTCCGGCAGGCGGGCGGCGCGGCCGGCGCCGTCCTCGCGAACCCGCCACAGGACCGACTGGGCACCGGCGTCCTCGAGGAGGGACGCATCGCGCGCCCCGGGCACCGTGCCGATCGCCCGCGCGAGGCGTGCGGCATGGTCCCGCATGGCGGTGGCATCGTCACCGCCCGCCTCCACGAGGAGCCAGGCTCCACCCACCGGCAGCAGCCCGGGATCGCGCCAGCCCGTCAGCAGGTCCGCCGTGAGGCTCTCCACCGTGAACGGCGCCTCGGGCAGCAGCGATGGGACCGCGGCGGCGGCGGTGATGTCGTCGGTGAAGGCGAGCACCAGGAGGCCCCGTACCGCCGGCGGCCGCACGAGGCGGATCGTGGCCGCCGACACGACGGCGCACGTCCCCTCGCTACCCACGAGCGCCCGGGCGATATCGCCGCCGCGCTCGGGGAGCAGCCAGTCGAGCGCGTACCCGGACACCCGTCTCGGCCACGGCGGCATGTCGGCGCGGATGGCGTCGCCGTGGCGGGCCAGGAGCTCCGCGATGCGTCCCTGCAGCGGCTGGTCGAGCGGGGTGCCGGACAGCGAGGCCGGACCGCGCAGGCCGCCGACCCGACGGCGCACGCCATCGACGGTGACGAGCTCGAGGCCCAGGGTGGCATCGGCCATCGTCCCCCAGCGGACCGAGCGGGGCCCGCAGGCGTTGTTGCCCAGCATCCCGCCGACCGTGCAGCGGCTGTGCGTGGAGGGATCGGGCCCGACCCGCAACCCGTGCACCGCGGCGGCCCGGTTGACGTCGTCGAGCACCGTGCCCGGCAGGACCGTCGCCGTCGCGGCGTCGGGGTCGAGCTCCAGGATCCCGGCCAGGTGCCGGGTGAGGTTGACGACGATCCCGGCGCCGATGGCATTCCCGGCGATGCTGGTCGCCGCACCGCGCATCGTCAACGGGACCGCCGCCTCCGCCGCGAGCGCGACGACCGTCGCCAGGTCGTCCGCGTCGAGGGGCACGGCAGTCGCAGCCGGCAGCACCCGGTAGTTGGAGGCGTCCGAGGCATACAGCGCACGGCTGACCGCGTCGGTGTGGACGTCACCCCGCAGCGACCGGCGCAGGCGCGGAATCAGGCGGGCAACGGCATCGGCGAGGTCGGGGTCGTGAGCGGCGGTGATGGCGGCGTCCTCCGAAACCGGGGGCAGTGGCGGCCCGGACTCAAGGGTACGAGAACGACAGGCCGAAACTCGCGCGCTCTCGACGTCGGCCCACTTCGCTCACCTCGGGCCGTGGCCCGATGGGGGCGAGTGCCAGGACATGCGGGCCGGTCCGGGCAGCATCCCTGACGTCGGAGTGCCAGGACGTCCGGGCCACCCGGGGCGCAGAGGCAGGCGGCCAGTTGCGGCGGCAAGGGCCAGCTCGACGGGCGTATGTCGGGCAGGACCCTCACCCCATCCCCGGATCCCCGCGGGTGCGGCGACATTTCACTCGGAGTGAACATGGGGGCGCTGGTCCGGGGGTCCGCGGCCCGCCAGGGCACCTTGGCGACGCTCCGGCCGGGGCGTGGCCTTCGTCGTCGGGGGCCGTCCGAGCGTGGGAACCTCGTGCCCGGGCAACGCCCGCTCCCGCACGGGAT
>CAMTVM010000020.1:0-21169 GCA_947085195.1 uncultured Chloroflexota bacterium | reverse complement strand
TGGCGGGCGACTCCACGATCACGAGGTGCTTGGGCATGGCGGCCGGGAGTGTAGCACCGGCCCCTTGGCCCTCCCTTGTCTGCGAGGGCGTCCTCAGATGTCGCGGATCCGCCGCAGGAAGTCCTCGTCGATCTCGAGCTCGACGTCCAGCTCGCCATCGTCAGGCTCGCCGGACGACCCCTCGATGACGGCCGGGAGCCGGCTCCCGAGCGCGATCACCGGCTCGCCGGTGGGCCGATCGGTCGTGGTGGGCTCCATCGGACCGCCACGGGTCCGGCCGGGCTCGACGGCACCTTCGGGGATCTCGAGGAACCGGATGATGTGGTAGGGAAAGAAGAACGTCGCCGCCATGTTGTCGATGAAGATCGGCCGCTTGCCGTCCATCGACCGCACGTTGGTGCACAGGAGGCCCGCGTCGGATGCGCTGGGCAGGTCGTACAGGTCGGCGAGCAGCGGCTGCTCGTTGGAGACGTGGATGCAGACGTTGCGGATCACGAGCCGATGGTCGCCGGTCCGGTGCCTCGCGTCACCCGCCCGATGGTCCCACCCGGGCGACCGGACGACCGGTCAGGGGTGGTAGAAGCTCACCACGAGGCGGACGCGCCCGGCGTACACCCAGACCCCGATCCCCGCCCGATCGTACGCAGCGTTCATCAGGTTCACGTAGTGGCCACCGACCGGGCTCCAGTTGCGCTCCGACTGGAAGAAGAGGTGGGACCCCAGGACGGCGCTGTACGGGTTGCCCGAGCGACAGCCCAGGTTCTCCGCCCATCGGTAGTTGGTGAAGCCCGCGCGACGCAGCCGGTCGCCCGGCGTGCCACCGATGAAGTGAGAGCACAGGCCGCGGGTCGCGAGCAGCTTCGCGTATGGTCGCGAGACCTTGCTGCTGATCGGGCCGCTGAGCATCAGGGGGGCGACGGCGCGCCCGCCCGGCGAGGAGCAGGCGCCGGTGGAGGTGACCACGCCCCCGGTCCGCGTGCAGTTCATGAGCTTGAGGTAGTAGGCCTCGACGGCGGACCACGAGCCCGAGACCGCGCCGCTGCCGCCCGACGTCGGGATCGGCGCGGTGGCGGTCTTGTTCGGAACCGCGGGGGGCGGGGGTGCCGGCTTCGGGACGGTCTTGAACGTGCCCGATGCGACCTTCGAGATGGGAACCCCAGCCATCGACATGGCCGTTGCGTCCACCGAGGCGACCACCGTCGCCCCATACGCGAGCGCGGAGGTCGGGGCGAACACGAGCACGGTGTCCTGCTCCGCCCAGGTGAGCTTGCCCGAGGCCGCTTTGCCGTCGACGGTCACGTGGAACGCCGCGGCGGTAGCCCGGCGATCCATGCGCTCGGTGAAGCGGACGGAGATGGATGCTCCGCGCTCAACGCCGGTGGCGCCGCTCCGCGGCCGGAACCGGACGACCGACGGGGACTTGACGGTCCGGACCTCGATCGATGGCGAGGTGGCGAACGGGACGCCGTCGGTGTCCGCAAGGCCCTCGAGCCAGACGCGGTACGCGGTGTCGGGCGCAAGGTCGCCCAACATGCGCAGGACGTACTCGCCCTCCGTGGAACCCGGAGCGATGTCGGAGTCGAGCGCGGGCTCTGTGCGCAGGGCGGCACGGAGAGCGGCGAGCTCCACCGCCCGGTCGAGGTGGATGCGGAACGCGGTGTCGAGCCGCGCCCGACCGCCGGAGGTGCTCGTCGCGGCGATCTCGCCCGACCCGGCACGGCCCGTGAGCACCAGGGCGCGCACCGGAGACGCCAGGGCGCCGCCCTCGGCCGAGCGGGCCGTCGTCGAGACGATGATCGTGTAGAGCGTATTGGGCGACCAGTGGGCCAGCGGCTCGATCGTGAGCACGCGCCCGGCAGCGTCCCAGCCAAAGGTCAGCGGTGTCTCGGGCGTGACCCGGAGGGCTGCTGCGACCGACGCGGGGTCCATGGAGGCGTCGAACGCGACCGCCATCGGCGCCGACAGGGCGTGGCCGGTGCGAACCGTGGCAAGGAGCTCGGCGGCGACGGGCTTGGGGGGCTCGGACTGCGGGACTGCGGTACTGGGCGCGGGCGGCAGGCTGGCGACAACCACGAGGCCCATCACCATGCTGGCGGCAATGGCGGCGGCGATCCGCAAGCCCAGCCCGCGTCGGTTCAGCGACGTGATGTAGACCAGGGCGACGACGGGCAGCGCGAGCAGGGCTGTGCCGAGCTTCCGCAATAGTCAGTCCTCCAGTACGTCGTCTCGAACACGCCCGGGGGGCCTGACGCCGACTCCCGGGTGCTGTCCCGCGCCTGACGCGCGCCCCCGGATCTGGCGGCAGGGTAGCACCGCCCTTGCCGGAGCGGCAACCGTCGAGCCCATCCCGCGCACCGGCGCCCGCGTCGCGCGAGCCCCAGGCGCACGTCGGACGCGCTTCAGGCGGCCCGGCGCGGGATCGGGACCGATCGCCGCTTGCCGCTTGCGGCGGCCAGTGGGCCCGCGGCGCGGTACCGCCCGAAGGTCTCCAGCACAAGCCCGCGGATCTCGAGCGACGTCAGTGCCCCGAGCACCGTCGCCCCGGCGCCACCGGTGGCCAGGATCAGCTCATCGACCGTCTCGCGACCGGCGGCGACCTCGAGGGCCACCGTCCGCTCGGCCGGACCCAGCATCGCGAGCACGGCGCCCAGGGAGGCCCCCCGACCGCGCGCGACGCCGGGCGCGCCGTCCACCTCCGGCGAGCCTGGGGCCGGCGCCTGCCGGCCGCCCCCATGGCCGAGGAGACCCAGGTCATCGAGGAGCTCCGGGATCCCGGCCACGATCCTGGCCTCCGGTCCTGCCTCCCGCAGGAACGCGAGACAGCCCGCCACCGCAGGATCGTCCAGACGCCCGGGGACGAGATACAGCCCCCTGCCCTGCTCCAGAGCCCAGGCCGCCGTCGTCAGGGCGCCGCTGCGCGCCCCGGCTTCGACGACGATCGTGGCGTCCGCCAGGCCGCTGATGATCCGGTTGCGGCGCGGGAAGGTTCCGCGGGTCGGGATCGTGTCGGGTGCGAACTCGCTGATGACCGCGCCCCCGCCCGCCACGATGGCCCGGGCGAGCCCCCGGTGACTGGCCGGGTAGAGGCGCTCATGCCCGCCTCCGATCACCGCCACGGTGGGGGTCCCGAGCCGGACGGCCGCCACGTGCGCGGCGGCGTCGATGCCCAGCGCGAGACCTGACACGATCGTGGCCCCGAGCCCGCTGACCGCGTCCGCGATCCTGCCTGCGGTCGCTCGCCCGACGGAGGTTGGGCGGCGGGTGCCGACGATCGCGACCGACCGAGGGCGATCCAGCGCCGCGGGGTCCCCGTGGAGGAAGAGCACGGGCGGCGGCAGGTCCACCATGCGGAGGCGTCCCGGATACGCCTCGTCGGCGAGGGTCACCACGCTCACGCCGGCACGGCGAACGGGGACCAGCCAGGGCGACGGGTCGCGGGCAGCCGTCACGATGCCCGACGCCGGACCTGGCGCGAGCGCCGGCGCGCCGCCATCGGGGCCGCAGGATGCGGCGACCAGCCGGCCGATCGCCCCCGGGCCCCGGGCGGCCGCCATCACCGCGGTGGCGGTCCCGAAGGCCAGGACGAGCCGTCCGAACGAGACGGGGCCAACGCCGGTCACCCCGTTGAGCACGATCCATGCGTCCCGCTCGTCGTCATCGGGGGCCCCTGCGCCGCCGATCTCCGCCGCCTCCGTGCGCCCCAGCGGCCCGCCGCGCCCGACCCCGAGCATCAGCTGGCCTGCCGCATGGCCATCCGGTCCACCGGCGCGCGGAAGCGCGCCGCCTCGTCCAGGTGGACGGAGGTCACCGTCCCGTCGCCCGCCAGGTCCGCGATGGTCCGCGCGACCCGGAGAAGCCGGTCCATCCCCCGCCCCGAGAGACCCTCGCGCTCCGCCAGGAGCATCGCTCGACCCTCCGCGGCCGTGTCCATCGCGCAGGCTTCCCGAAGCGAGCGACCCGCGAGCCGCACGCCGTCGACATCGCCCGCCCTGACCCTTCGGCGGGCCCTGGCGAGGGCGATCCGGCGCGCGACCTCGGCGGATGCCTCGGGCACCGGCCCGCCGAGCAGCACCTCCGGCGGGACGCGGTCCAGCCGCACCCAGAGGTCGATCCGGTCCCGGAGGGGGCCGGACACTCGCCGCAGGTAGCGCTCCGGCACGAGCGGCGGGCAGGAGCACGACCGGTCAGCCGCGCCGTCCTGGCCGCAGGGGCACGGGTTCATCGCGGCGACGAACGTGAAGCGCGCGGGAAACGTCGCCGCGCGTCCGACCCGCACCACCGAGACCTGCCCATCCTCGAGCGGCTGCCGCAGGGCCTCCAGCACGTCCCGCCCGAACTCCGGCAGCTCGTCGCAGAAGAGCACCCCCTGGTCCGCCAGGGTCACCTCGCCTGGCGACAGACGGGGCCCGCCGCCAACCATCCCGGCATACGACGTGGTGTGGTGCGGCATCCGGACGGGGGGACGGCGGACGAGCGCCTCGACCGGCTCCGGAGAGGCGGCCGACGCCACGATCGTGGCCGCCAGGGCCGCTCCATCGTCAAGGTCCGGCAGGAGCGGCGGGATCGTGCGGGCGAGGAGGGTCTTGCCCACCCCGGGCGGCCCGATGAGCAGGAGTGCATGTCCGCCGGCCAGCGCGATCTCCAGGGCCCGGCGCGCCACCGCCTGGCCGCGCACGTCCGCAAGGTCCACGGCGGCGACCATCTCCGCCGGTCCAGGCGGCGCCTCATCGGGCGCGACATCCCCGGCGACCCCCGTCCGCGGCAGCGGCATCGGCATCGGCACGGCCCGCCGCGACCTCGGCGCCCTGATCACCTCGGCCGCCTCCGCGACGCTGGCGACCGGCACCGGGTCCAGCCCGGGGGCCAGGCGCGCCTCCGCGTACGCGTCCGCGGGCACCGCCACGCGACGAGTACCGCGCGCTGCGAGGACGAGGCACATCGGCAGGATCCCCGGCACCCGCCGCACCTCGCCGCCCAGGCCCAGCTCCCCGATCAGTCCGACTCGGCCAGGTCCGGCACGCAGCTGCTCCGACCCCAGCAGGATCCCGATCGCGATCGCGAGGTCAAGCGACGCCCCGGCCTTGCGCAGCTCCGCCGGTGCCAGGTTGACCGTGATCCGGCGGGGCGGGTGGTGGAAGCCCGCGTTGCGCAGCGCGCCCCGGACGCGCTCCCTCGCCTCGGACAGGGCGGCGTCCGGCAGGCCGACGATCGTGAAGCCGGGCAAACCGGGCGCGACATCGACCTCGACGCGGACGACGCGTCCGGCGATGCCGTGGAGCGTGGCGGAGAGAAGGGTTGCGAGCACGAGCGGCACGGTAGGCCGCGCCGCTCACCTGCGGCTTATCTGCGCCGGATCCTGGCCCTCGCGTGCGGGTACGGCCGCGGCGCGACTAGCGCCCGGTGCCGGGTGCCAGCTGCGCCTGCGTCTGACCGCCCGACTTGTCGATCGCCCTCGCGAAGTCGAGCACGGAGCGCCCGAGGACCGAGTCCGCCTTGCTGGCCATGAACGGCGCGCCGCTGTTGAGCGCGGAGATGGCGCCGCGGTATTCGTTGACGATCTGGTGTTCGATCGGCCGGCGCAGCGCGCCCTCCGCGCTCTTCACGTTGATGCCGGTGAAGGCGTTCGAGCGGTTGAGGACCAGCTTCAGCTTGCCCGTCTCGTAGCCCAGGTGCACGATGGTCTCGATGACGAGCCGGACGTTCTTGAGGCACGAGAGGTCCGCCGTCATGACGGCGAAGATCGTGTCGGCGACGTCGAGCACCATCAGGTTGACGTCGTCAAGGCGCTTGTCGATGTCCACGACGACGTAGTCGTACATGCCGCCGAGCAGCTCCAGGATCTGGTGCATGTGCGCGGCGGTGACGAGGTCGGCGGACTCCGGGGACGGCGGGGCCAGGAGCAGGTCCACGCCCGAGTCGTGGGTCAGGACGATGCCCTTGAGAAGGTCGGCGTCCATGGCCGGGGCGCTCACCACGTCCACGATGCCGCGCCGGTCCAGCCCCAGGTCCAGGAACACCCGGTGGTCACCGAACTGCAGGTTGCCGTCCACGAGGCAGACGCGCCGACCCAGACCCTGCAGGGCGATGGCCGTGTTGATCGCGATCGTCGTGGTCCCGACGCCACCCTTCGCCCCGTAGTAGGCGTGGATCCGGCCGAGGGGCGGGCGCCCGACGATCGCCTCGCCGGGAGCGAAGCGCGCGATGAGGCTCTTCATCCGCGCCATGAGCTCGGCGGGATGGAACGGCTTGATCAGGTAGTCGTCGGCGCCGGCCCGCAGGGCGCGGACCTTCTGCTGCACATCGCGCTCGGCGGTGAGCATGATGATCGGGACGTGTCTGCCGGGGCCCTCGGCGGCGCGGATTCTGGCCGCTACCTCGTAGCCGTCAAGGTTCTGGAGCGTGACGTCCAGCAGGACGAGGCCCGGCGCCTCCTGCTCCCAGAGACGGAAACCCTCAGCCCCGTCGCCGGCGATGACGACCTCGAACCCCTCCCCGCGGAGGGTGTGCTGGAGGAGTCGCTGGACGCTCGCGTCGTCATCGACGACGAGTACCTTCCCGGCCATCCGACCTCCTGGCATGGCGCCGATCCGGCGAGCGCTCGCTCGGTCCCCGCCGGCACCGCTGTGCAGTATAGGCGGGCGCCGCCCGCGCGCTGCCCCTATGGCCGGGCGCTTGCGAAAGCGTTGCGCAGGATGCCCTCCACGGCCGCCTCGTAGGCGACCGGGTCCGTCGCATGACCCGCGCCATGATCCGCACCCGCGATCACCAGGTGGCGGGTCCCTTCCGGGGCCGCAGCGGCCAGGCGTCGCCCGTCGCTGATCGGGACCGTGCGGTCCTCCTCTCCGTGGACGAGCAGCAGCGGCACGTCCTCGAGGAGCCTCACCATGGCGATCGGCTGCGTCCGCCGCGGGTCTCCGCCCACGAGGCGCTCGAACCGCCCGAAGGCCCGCTCCGCGATGCGCCGCCCGAACGGCATGCCCAGGCGATTGCCGACGACGATCGCCAGCTCCGGCGTCACCGAGTCGGCCACGACGGCGACGATCCGCGGCCTGGGCGCCTCGACGGCCGCGGCAGGGGCCGCGGGGTCGGCATCGGCTGACGCCAGGCGCCCGTCGCCCAGCACCGCCACCGCCGCGATAGCGGTGATCCCGCCCATCGAGGAGCCGACCAGCGCCACGCGCCGGACGCCGCGCTCGCCGAGGAATGCCAGCGCGCCGGCCACGTCCTCCACCTCCAGCATCCCGAAGGTGGTCGGGCCGTCGTCCGAGGCGCCGTGCCCGCGGAAGTCCAGCCCCAGCACGGCCGCGGTGCGCCGCAGGAACGGGCCTGTCTCAACGAGGTCCGGCACCACGGAGCCGTTGTAGCCGTGGAGCAGCACGATCGCCTCCCGGGGATCCGGCACCCAGCCGTCGCCGGACGACACGCCGTCAGCAATCGCCTGGGCCTGCCGTTCGGCGGGCGGATCCGCGGGCAGCCACCTGGCCACGAGACGGACACCGTCGCGTGACCGGATGCGCACGACCTCGCCGCCGAGGCGGTCCAGCGCGGGCCCCAGGCCCGCCTCCCCGGGCAGACGGCGCGGCGCCTGCATCATGCGGCGGGCCAGACGATCCAGCACAGGGCCGACGGCGACGAGCGCGAGGACCGGCGCGGCGACCGGCAGGAGGAGTCGCCGCCTCAACGGTCGGCAGCCCCGCCGGCATCGTGCCCGGCGCCCATCCCCTGCTCCACGTACCCGCCGATGCGCTCGGCGAGACGCGTGAACTCGGTCGGGATCACGAACTTCGTGGACGGGCTGGCGCCCAGCGCCTTGAGCGCTTCGAGATACTGCAGCGACATCGTCTTCTCGTCGATCAGCCTCGCGGCCGCGTAGATCCGCTCCAGCGCCTGGCTGAAGCCCTCGGCCCGGAGGATGGCCGCCTGGCGCTCGCCCTCGGCCTTGAGGATCTCGGACTGCTTCTGGCCCTCGGCGACGTTGATGGCTGCCTGGCGAGCGCCCTCGGACTCGGTGATGACCGCCCGACGGGTTCGCTCGGCCGACAGCTGGCGGTTCATCGCCTCCTGGACGTCACGGGGCGGGGTGATCTCCCGGATCTCCACCGTGGTGATCTTGCCACCCCAGCGCTCGGTGACCTCGTCCAGCTTCGCGCGCAGCACCTCGTTGATCTGCTCGCGCTTGGACAGGACATCGTCGAGCAGGATGTCGCCGATGACGGCGCGCAGGGTGGTGGTGGCGACGCCCTGGAGCGAGCCCTCGAAGTACCGGACGTTGACCACGCTCTTGAGCGCGTCCGCGATCCGCCAGTAGATCAGGAAGTCGACGTTGATCGGCGCGTTGTCCTTGGTGATCGTCGTCTGGCTCGGGACCTCGATGAACTGCTCGCGCATGTCCACCTTGACCGGCCGGTCGACGATCGGGATCAGGAACCGGAGGCCCGGATCCCGGACCATGCCCTCGTTGGTCCTGCCCAGCCGGAACACGACCATCCGCTGGTATTGCTGCACGACCCGGATGGACAGGTACAGCAACGCCGTGACGACGACGACGACGAACGCCAGGATCGAGAGCGTGGCGGCGAGTTCCATGGAGACCTCCAGGGCTAGGACCGATCGGCGGGTGAGGCCGGCGGCGAGGATTCGGGGATGTCCGTGAGCGGGGTGACGAGGGCGATGAGGCCGTCGAAGCCGACCAGGCGGACCGGGGTGTCCCGCGGCAGGGTCCGACCCTCCGCGTCCCGGGCGCTCCAGGGCTCGCCGGCGAGATACGCGGTTCCGAGCGGCGCGAGCGGAGCCTGGACGACGCCGTCGCTGCCCAGCGGCACCGGAACGCCCACGGTGCCTGCGGTCGCGCCCATGCGTCGGGTGCGGATCGCGGCGACCGTGATCAGGCCCATCAGGATGGCGGTCGTGCCGGTCGCGACGATGACCAGCGGCGCCGCGACTTCGACCAAGGGCAGCGTCGGGTCACCGCCCGGCTGCGTGTACAGGGCAGACGCCCCCAATGCAAAGCAGATGATCCCCCCGACGGTGAGGAGCCCGTGGCTGGGGACCTGGGTCTCGAGGACGAACAGCACGACGCCGAGGCCGAGCAGCAGCATGCCCGCCACGTTGAGGGGCAGGCTGCCGAACCCGATGAACGCGAGGATCAGCGCCATCGCACCCAGGATCCCGGTCACGAAGTTGGGGTTCTGCAGCTCGAAGATCAGGCCGTAGATGCCGATCGTGAACAGCACGAAGGCGATGTTGGGGTCCGAGAGCAGGTGCAGGAACGCCTGGAGCGGGTTCATGACCAGGTCTCGCGTCGTGGCCCCCGCGAGGTCCAGCACATAGGTGCGCCCGCCCACCGTCACCTCGCGCCCGGTCGCGGCGGCCAGCACGTCAGCCATCGTCTCCGCGATCCCGTCCACGGCACCCGCGGCGACGGCCTCCATGGCCGGCGAGGACTTCGCGTCCCGGACCGTCGCCACCGCCCACTCCACGTTCCGGCCGCGGGCCTCGGCGATCGCCGTGATGTTGGCGATGGCGTCGTTGCGGACCTTGTCGCCCATCGTCCCCTCGATGTCCTCGCCGCTGCCGCCCACCGGGGAGGCCGCCCCGATGTTGGTGCCGGGCGCCATGAACGCGAGGTTCGCGGCGAGGGTGATGAACGTCCCGGCGCTGGCGGCCCGGCCGCCCGCGGGCGAGACCCAGACGATGACCGGGAGCGGAGCCTCCAGCAATGCGCTCGTGATCCGCTGCGTGGCGTCCAGGCTCCCGCCAGGCGTGTTGAGCCGGATGACCACCGCCGCGGCCCCGTCCCGCGCGGCCGCCGCGATGCCCTCCTCCAGGTACCCGGCCAGCACGCCGTCCACCACGCCGGTCGCGGGCAGGACCACCACGTCACGCCCGGCCGCCCGGCCGGCCGTCGCGCCCACGACGAGCAACAGGCCCAGCAACGTGAGGGTCGCGAACAGCCGGCGGGGAGCGGTCGTGGTGTGCGTCATCGGAGGTGCACGCAGTATCTCACCCGAATGCGAGGGCGGCCCGTGCCGCAGTTCCCGACTCCGTGGTCACTCCGTCAGCGCGTCGAAGACGAGGCGGCTCCAGGTCTCCATGTCGTCGCGGACCGCGGCCGTCTCCGCGCTGGTCGCGAAGGCGCCGGCCAGCTTCTCGGTCTCCCGGATCGTCACGGGCCGGCCGGCGGCGTCAGCGACGTAGACGAACCCCACGTGCACGGCGCCGACCGGCGTCGTGTCGTCGTTGAGCAGTCCGACCAGGCTGAAGTCAGGCACGAAGTCCGCGACCAGCTCCTCGGCCCACTCGCGGCGCAGCCCGCCGGGGAGGTCACCGTCCCCGGGGTTGAGGTGACCCCCGACGCCGATGGACCAGCGGTCGTGGAGACGGGCATCGCCCCCTGCCTTCGTCCGGCGCATCAGGAACCAGCGCTCGCCGTCGCGAAGGACCAGGTACGGGATCACCTGCTTCTGCGAAGGGTCACCCTCGGCATCGGCGCGCAGCACGAACCGCCCATCGCGGGCGACGGTCGCCAGGGCGGCCTCCATCCCGTCGCGGCGGACGCCATGCCAGCCTCCGCCGGGCATGATCGCCGCCCGGGGCACCACCAGGACCTGCTCGGCGGGGTCGCCCACCTCAGCCTTCCAGGCGCGCGCGGACCGCGGCAAGGCGCTGGCGGATGACGTCCGGATCCGGGCCGCCCGGCGCCTCGAGGATCAGGAGCCACTCGTCGAGCCGGTCCCGGTAGGCCCGCAGCCGCGCCGCGATCGCCAGGGCGTTGGTCGCCGCGATCTCGGCGCCCATCGTCACGTCGCCGCGCGCCAGGCGGGTCGTGTCCCGCCAGCCCGATGCCGCGAGCGCGGCCGCGGCGGGCCAGTCGTCTGCCGTCGTCCCGCCCGAGCCGGCCACCGCCTCCACGAGCGCGACCGACGTCAGCAGCGGCAGGTGGCTGATCGCCGCAACCAGGCGATCGTGCTCCTCTGCACTGATCTCCACGGGGCGCGCCCCGCAGGCCATGGCGAGCGACCGGACCAGCGCCGGATCGCCACCGCACACGGACTCGCCGATCACCCACGGGCGGTCCCGGAACAGCGCTGCGTCGGCCGCCTCGAAACCGCTGGTCTCCCGGCCCGCCATCGGGTGCCCGCCGACGTAGGGCACGCCGGCGTCCCGCGCCGCCGCGGCCAGGAACCCCTTCGTCGAGGCCACGTCGGTGACCGTGGCGCCCGGCGCCATGGACGGGCGCAGGTCCGACCCCAGGCGCCGGAGCAGCTCCGCGCAGGCCAGCGGAGGGGCGGCCAGCACCACCAGGTCCGCACCGGCCACGGCCGTGCCGGGATCGCCGGACGCGGCATCGATCACGCCGGCCGCGAGGGCACGCCTGGGGCCATCGCCACCCGGCGTCCAGGCAACCACGTGGTGACCGGCGCCCGCGCCGTCGGCCGTGGCCAGGGCGCGCGCAATGGACCCGCCGATGAGGCCGAGTCCGAGAAGCGCGACGTGCATGGGCTCGATTATCGCCTCCCGGGCGCCCTGTGGATGGCGCGCACCCGGCGACCGCGCTTCAGCGCCCCGTCCAACCCCCACCGCCACCGGAACGGCGCCGGATCCCGCGCCGCTCGCCCAGACGCCGCTCGCCCGTCTCCGCGGGCGGACCCGGATCGTGCGCCGGGTTCTGGCGCCGGTTGGTCTGACGTCGCTCGAACGCACGCCGCTCTTGGTCGAGGGCGGCCCCGCACTTCGGGCAGCGCCGCTCCTCCGCGAACAGCGAGTTCAGCTGCGCGACCGTGTAGATCTGGCGGCCGCACGAGCGGCAGGCAAGCTTGGGCACGGCCCCATCCTAGCGGCCCCAGTGGGGCCCCATCGTGGCCGTCCCGGTGGGGGCCCTTCCTGGCGATCCGGGCGTCAGCCCACGGTGGGCAACGCCGCCAGCGCCTGCGCGACCTTCTCCGCCGGGTACTCGTAGTCCTCGAGCGCACCGCGCAGGTGGCGTTCGTACGAGGCCAGGTCGAAGTGGCCATGGCCCGACAGGTTGAACAGGATCACCCGCGCTTCGCCAGCCTCCTTCGCCGCCAGGGCCTCGTCCACGGCGACCTTGATCGCATGAGTGCTCTCGGGCGCCGGCAGGATGCCCTCGGCCCGGGCGAACTGGACGCCCACCTCGAAGCAGGCGCGCTGGTGCACGCTCCGCGCCTCGATCAGCCCCTCCTCCTTGAGCAGCGACACCAGCGGCGACATGCCGTGGTACCGCAGGCCGCCCGCGTGGATGGGCTCGGGCATGAACTCCGACCCGAGCGTGTGCATCTTCACGATCGGCGCCATGTGCCCCGTGTCGCCGAAGTCGTAGGCATAGATCCCGCGGGTGAGCGACGGCGCGGCCTCGGGCTCGGCCGCGATGACGCGATAGGAGCCCTCGCCGCGAAGGATGCGCCCGACGTACGGGAACGTGAGTCCGGCGAAGTTCGACCCGCCGCCGGCACAGGCGATGATCACGTCCGGCTCCTCGCCGGCCATCGCCATCTGCTCCTGCGCCTCGAGGCCGATGACCGTCTGGTGGAGCATCACGTGATTGAGCACCGAGCCGAGCGCGTACTTCGTGTCGTCGCGGGTCGCCGCATCCTCGACGGCCTCGCTGATGGCCATGCCCAGCGAGCCGTTGGAGTCCGGCGTCGCGGCCAGGACGGCGCGCCCGTAGTTCGTCGTGGGGCTGGGGCTGGCCACGACCTCCGCGCCGTAGGTCTCCATCAGGATCCGGCGGTACGGCTTCTGGTCGTAGCTCGCACGGACCATGTAGACCTTGACGTCCAGCCCGAAGACCGCGCCGGCGAACGCGAGCGCGCTTCCCCACTGGCCCGCACCGGTCTCGGTGGCGAGCCGCGCGACGCCCGCCTCCTTGTTGTAGAACGCCTGCGGGAGCGCCGTGTTGGGCTTGTGGCTGCCCGCGGGGCTGACGCCCTCGTACTTGTAGTAGATGTGGGCCGGGGTATCGAGCGCCCGCTCCAGGCGGTACGCCCGGTGCAGCGGCGACGGCCGGTAGAGCTGGTACGCCTCGCGGACCGGGTCCGGGATCTCGATCTCGCGATCGGTGCTGACCTCCTGGAGGATCAGTGCCATCGGGAACAGTGGCGCCAGGTCCGCTGGGCCGATCGGCTGCCCCGTGCCGGGATGCAGCGGCGGCGGGGGCGGAGTACGGAGATCCGCGACGATGTTGTACCAGGCCAGAGGGGTCCGGTCCTCGTCCAGGAGGAACCTGATCCGGCGAGGTTGGGCGTTGGCCATCGTCTGTCGACCTCCATGCGGGCGTAGGGGCAGGCCCGAGCCTAACGCGTCCGGTTCACCGGCCGCAACCGAGTTCGCGAGGTCAACCAGCCAGGAGGACATCCACGACCGGCTCGTAGCGCGGCAGCCCACCGCCGAGGTGGCTCCGGTACAGCACGACGCGCATCGCCCGGAACCCGGTGCGCCAGCCGCTCGCCGCCGCGCGAAGCTCGTCCGCGACCGCGGCGCCCTGGGCGATCGATGACGAGTCCAACCGGGCGACCGTCAGGTGCGGGCGGTACGGCCGGTCGTCAGCTGGCCAACCGAGGGGCTCCAGCGCCGGGTCCAGGGCGTCCGCGAGCGCGCCCAGCCGATCGGCCCCCTGCTCGATCCCCAGCCACAGCGCGCGCGGCTTGCGCGCGGCCGGGAACGCGCCGCCTCCGGCCAGCACCACGTCGAAGGCCTGAGCCCCGGCGATCGCGTCCTGCACCGCCAGGGCCACATCGGGCACGAGGTCGGGCGGCGTCTCGCCCAGGAAGCGGACGGTCAGGTGGAGGTTCGCAAGATGGACCCAGCGCGGGACATCACCCAGCGGTCCGGCCCTGACGCCGTCGATGAGCGCCTGACAGGCCGCCAGCGGCTCCGGCGGCAGCGGGACGGCGACGAACAGCCGGTGCGGCCGCTCAGCCACCCGCTTCCCGCCGGAAGCGCACCCGGTCCGCGGCCAGCACCTCCAGCGCCCGGTCGCGATCGCGCCAGCCGACGACGTCGACCGCCTTCTCCTCGAGCAGCTTGTAGGTGTTGAAGAAGTGCTCGATCTCGACCAGGCGGTGGGGGCGCATCTGCTCAAGTCGCTCGATGTGCTGCTGGTGCTGATCCCCGATCGCGACACACAGCGTCTTGAAGTCGAAGCCCTTCTCGTCGCGCATCTCCAGGCCGCCGATCGGGCGCGCCCAGACGTGGCAGCCGGTGAAGGTGGGCTCGTCGATGATCAGCAGCGCGTCCGTGTGGTCGCCGTCGTCCGCGCGGGTGCCCTTGATGAACCCGTAGTCGAAGTTGTAGAACACCGCCGACGAGAGCACGCGATCCAGGCGGTAGACGCCGGCAATCTCGTCGTACTCGTACTTGTTGCGGCTCCCGCGCGGGATCTCGACGACGATCTCGACGACCTCGGGGAAGGCCGCGGCGTACTCAATGCTCATGACGCGAACGATACCCCGCTCGTCCCCGCTCGGCGGACCGGTTCCCGGCGCCCTGGCCGCACGGGCGCCCTGGCCGCACGGGCGCCTTGGCCGCACGGCTGCCCGAGCCGCACGGGTGTGGTCTGGCAGGCCATGAAAACCCCGGTCTTGGTCTCAAGCCCGCCCCCAGGCACCATTTCGACCCGGTTCTGATGACTGGGAAGCAACGAAACCGGTCAAGGCGGGGCTTCGACGGCGTCCAGGCCCTGTTTCGTGGCCTGTGGGACCACGGGCGAACATCGGAGGCCGGCGGGCGGCTCAGCCGGTGTCATGGCAAGGCGGAGGCGAGGACCGCAGCGAGCGCACCCGCAGGTGCGTGAGCGAGGAGCGCAGCCGCAGGTGCGTGAGCGAGGAGCGCAGCCGACAACGCCGCCAGGGCGCCGGATCAGCCGCCGGCCCCTAGTCGTTGTAGAGGCGTTCCTCGATCAGCTTCTCCTGCACCGTCCGCCCATTCGGGTCGAAACAGGAGTATTCGAAGTGCTTCTCGTATTCGAGGTCCACCGAGTCCTGGCCGCCGCGGTTCTTCTCCACGGAGACGACCACCCAGTCCCGGAACCGCTGCGCCTGGTACGGGTTGAACTCGATGTTGACCTTGGCGACGATCTGGTACTTCTCGTTGAGGATCAGGATGACGTCGGCCTCGTAGTTGATCGCCGACGAGCCGCGCAGGTGGTGGTTGCGCAGCCGGGACGCCTTGAGGCCCTCCTTGTCCGCTGCGACGAGCGCGATCACCGGCACGTCCTCGGACAGGGCGATGTCCTTGAGGCCGTTCACGACGAACGTGACCTTCTCGGCCTCGCTCGGGGGTTCGGGGAACTGCGGCACCTTCTGCAGGTAGTCCACGATCACCAGCAGGCGCCGGTCACCGGAGAGCTCCCGGTGCAGGCGGACAAGCGCACGGATGCCGTCGATGGTGCTCGCCGTCTGCGTGCCCCGCAGCAGGAACAGGTTCTGGCCGTACCGGGCGATGCGGTCCAGCGAGGGGCGGAGGCGCGGGTTGGAGGCGAGCTGGGCGGCGCCGCCGCCTTCGGCCATCCATGTCCCGAGGATCTCCTTGCGGACGTCCTGGATCTTGATCGCGCCGGTCTTGTGCGGCAGGTGGGCGAGCGCCGACTCCGCAGCGATGAGCCGGTTCAGGAGGTAGAGCTCGTCGTGCTCGAAGCAGATGTAGAGGACGTTGGCCTGGCCGCCGGACGCCACGTTGCGGGCCATCTGGAGCGCCATCGTGGTCTTGCCGGTGCCCTGCGCCCCGCCGATGAGCATCAGCTCGCCGGCGCGCAGCCCTCCGCCGGTGGTCTTGTCGAGCGGCGTGAACCCTAGCGGGATGGGCTGGTACTCGCCCACCTGACCGCTGGTCACCTTGTCGTTGAGGTCCACGAGGACCTCGAGCGCCGACCGGGGCGCCAGGCTCCCGTTCGGACTGTCAAGGCGCCAGACCGCCCTCGGCGTCGCCCCCGATTCCGTCGTCACGCGCAGTCATCCTCCGCAGCATTGGCCGTGGCGCGCATCCTAACACCGGGCCTGCACAGGACGATCATCCGCCCGTCCCCCGGCGTCCCGTCGAAGGTACCGCTCCGGCGCGCGCTTCGGGACCCCCGGCCGGACGCTACCGGGGCAGGCCCGCGAGCTCGTCCCAGAGCCGCACGATCACGCGCGTCCCCAGCTCGAAGTTCTCGACGGAGAACCACTCGTTGGGCGCATGCGCGTTGCACGACGGCTGCGCGAACCCGAGGAGCACCACCGGGAGCCCCAGCGTGTGGTTGAACGCGGAGGTGACCGGGATGGAGCCGCCCTCGCGGATGTACACGGGGTCCACGCCGTGGACCGCGCGCAGCGCCCGGGCGGCGGCCTGGGTCGCCGGGTGGTCCGTGGGCGTCAGGCTGGGCTCGCCGCCGTGGATGTAGGTGGTGGAGACCGTCACCCCGGGAGGGGCAACCTCGGCCACGTAGTCGCGCAAAGCCGCGAACACCTTGCCTGGGTCCTGGTTCGCCACCAGGCGCGTGGAGACCTTGGCGTGGGCGGCCGCCGGGATGATGGTCTTGGCGCCCTCGCCCTGGAAGCCGCTCCACATCCCGTTCACGTCCAGCGTCGGGCGTGCGCCGCGCCGCTCGAGCGTCGTCCAGCCGGCCTCACCCGTCAGGGCGGTCACGGGGATCCCGGCACGGTACGCCTCTTCGTCGAACGGCAGCGCGGCGATGGCCTCGCGCTCGGCCGGGGTCAGGACCACGACGTCGTCGTAGAAACCCGGGATCCGCACCCGGCCGTCGGGACCCTTGAGCGCGGCGATGATCCGGGCGAGGGCGTTGGCGGGGTTCTCGACGGTCCCGCCGTACGTGCCCGAGTGGAGGTCCACGGGCGACAGGACCACGTCGATCTGCGCGTACATGATCCCGCGCAGCCCGATCGTGATCGCCGGCACGTTGCCCTCGAAGTACCCGGTGTCGCTGATGACCGCCACATCGGCGGCAAGGCGGTCCCGGTTGGCTTCGATCCAGGCGTACAGGCTGTCCGAGCCGTACTCCTCCTCGCCCTCGAACACGAAGGTGAGGTTCACGGCAGGCGCCCGTCCGGCCGCGCGCAGCGCCTCGACCGCGGAGAGGTGCATCACCAGCTGGCCCTTGTCGTCGGCCACGCCCCGTCCGACGAACCGGCCGTCCCGCAGGAACGGGTCGAACGGCGAGGTCTCCCAGAGCTCGATGGGATCCACGGGCTGGACGTCGTAGTGGCAGTAGACGAGGACCGTCAGCGCGCCCGGCGCCTCGTGGATCCGCCCGTGGACGATGGGGTGCAGCGCCGTGGGCACCACCTCCACCTCCGTCGCGCCGAGCGATCGCAGCCTGGCCGCGACCCACTCCGCGGCGCTCACCATGTCGGCGGCATGCTCCGGCAGGGACGAGATGCTGGGAATGCGGGCGAACGCCAGCAGGGACTCCGCCCGGTCCTCCTTCGATGCTCCGAGGGCGGCCTCGACCGCCGGGTCAATCGGGGACGCGTCCGGGGCGAGGACGGACTCGGTCATCGGATCTCCGTGGCTTCGGGCGGGCGGGACGATCGTAGCGGACAGCACGAAGGACGGACCGGCAGTCCGTCCTTCACGATGACGCATGGTGTCCGGCGTGCGCCGGGGCCGGTCAGACCGGTTGCGGCGCGGGGTTCGGCGAGGGGGCGGTGGGGCCGGCGGACGTCCCTCCGTCCGTGCCGGGGGCGATCACCCGCGGGATGCCCGCGTAGCGCCCCGACTTGGGCGGCAGGTCCTCGAACAGCTTCTCGAACTCGGGAGCGTCGACCGACTCCTCGGCGATCAGCTTCTCGGCCAGGCGGTCCAGCCGGTCACGGTGCGTGGTGAGGACCTCCGTGGCCCGGTCGTAGGCGCGGTCGACGATCGCGCGGACCTCCTCGTCGATCACGCGGGCGACATCGTCCGAGTAGTTGCGCTGTTCCCCCATGGACCGGCCCAGGAAGACCATCTCGTCATGCTTGCCGAACGAGAGCGGTCCGAGCTTGTCGCTCATGCCGAACTCGGTGACCATGCGCCGGGCGAGGTCCGTGGCCTTCTCGATGTCGTTGCTGGCGCCCGTCGTGGTATCACCGAAGACCAGGCGCTCGGCGACGTTGCCACCCAGCAGCCCTGCGATCTTGTCCTCGAACTCGGTCTTGCTCTGGAGGTAGCGGTCCTCGGTCGGCAGCGCCATCGTGTAGCCGAGGGCCATGCCGCGGCTGATGACCGTGACCTTGGCGACCGGGTCGCACTTGGGCAGGATCCGCTGCACGACGGCGTGCCCGCCCTCATGGAAGGCGATGATCCGCTTCTCCTCGTCCGAGATGATGCGGCTCTTCCGCTCCGGCCCGGCCACGATGCGCTCAAGGGCCTCGGAAAAGTCGTTCTGGCCGACGACCTTCTTGTTGCGACGCGCCGCGAGGATCGCGGCCTCGTTCACCAGGTTCGCGAGGTCCGCACCGGAGAAGCCGGGCGACTGCCGCGCGACCTCTTCCACGGACACCGTCTTGTCGAGCGGCTTGCCCTTGATGTGGACCTTGAGGATCGCAGTGCGGCCCCGCATGTCCGGGCGGTCCAGGATGACCTGGCGGTCGAAGCGGCCGGGCCGCAGCAGGGCCGGGTCCAGGACGTCCGGCCGGTTCGTGGCGGCGACGACGATGACGTTGGTGCTGGTGTCGAAGCCGTCCATTTCCACGAGGATCTGGTTCAGGGTCTGCTCGCGCTCGTCGTGCGAGCCGCCGAGGCCCGCGCCGCGCTGGCGTCCGACGGCGTCGATCTCGTCCACGAACACGATGCACGGGCTGTTGCGCTTTGCCTGGTCGAACAGGTCCCGGACACGGCTGGCGCCGACGCCCACGAACATCTCCACGAACTCGGAGCCGGAGATGCTGAAGAACGGCACGCCGGCCTCACCCGCCACGGCGCGGGCCATGAGCGTCTTGCCGGTTCCCGGAGGGCCGACCAGGAGCACGCCACGCGGGATGCGGGCGCCAAGCGAGTTGAACTTCTCCGGGTACTTGAGGAACTCCACCACCTCCTGGAGCTCCATCTTGGCCTCGTCCACGCCGGCGACGTCCGCGAACGTCACCACCGTCTTGTTGCCGAGGAACATGCGGGCCCGGCTCTTGCCGAACGACATGGCCTGGTTGTTGGTGCCCTGGGCCTGGCGCATCATGAAGAAGATGAACCCGCCGATGATCAGCAGCGGCAGCAGCCCGGTGAGCATGAGGCCGATCCAGCTGGTGTCGGCGGTCTGCTTGCGGATGTAGGCGTCGCTGGACAGCTCCCTGCCGCCCGCGGCCGCCGCATCCCGCATGTCCTTGGCGACATCGCCTGTGATCGCGTTCGGGACGACCACGGTATAGGTCGTGCCGTCGTTCTTCCGGACGGTGACGTTCTCGCCTTCCTGGACGGCCGTCTTGACATCGCCTGCCTTGACGTCGTTGAGGAACTTCAGGTAGCCGAGCTGGTCCTGAGGCGTGGACGACGTCAACCAGGTGAGGAGCAGCGCAACGGTGCCGGCCACGAGGACGAGCATGACGATCCCGTTGCGCAGGAACTTAGCGTTCAAAACGGAGCGCCTCCGAGTGGGACGAACCGGTGGTGACCGGGATTCTGGCGAGTATACTGCCGGGCTTCCGGACGGCCGCCGAGGCGGTCCGGATCCCGACCCTACCAGTTATACGGTCGTGACGCCCGGACGGATGGACCGCCACCGGTTGCGTCGAGGTTCAGGTTCCACCACGATCCGGCTGGTTCTCGCCGGCGACCGGCACCGACAGTCGAACGCCCGGACCCTCGGGGCCCGGGCGTGGTGCTGGCAACTGGTAGCGGAGGGCGGATTTGAACCACCGACCAAGGGCTTATGAGTCCCCTGCTCTACCACTGAGCTACTCCGCCGTGGAGGGTCGGATTCTACCGCCACGTCCGCAGGCGTGCCAGAGCCGCAGCCTCCGATGACATTCGCTGGAGATGGAGGTTGAGTCTGCGAGGCGATCAGTAGAGAATGGGCGACCAGCGCCATCTGCAAGGGGAACGATCCATGTCCACCGACACGCCGGGCCATGATCCGGTCCCGGGCTGGGGCCAGCCGAAGCCGGTGCCCGAGCCGGAAGAGGTCACGGCCCCGTGGCCCGCCGAGATCACGCCCGCGGAGACGCCGTGGCCCGCACACGCCGCGGAGCCTGCCGCTCCCTGGCCGACGGGTGCTGAACCCGCGGCATCGGAACCAGGACCGGAGCAGCCGGCGCCCGTCGCCCCATGGGGCCCTCCCGAGCCCGCGGCGCCCGCACCGGCCTGGGGCGCGCCACCCGCGCCACCCGCGCCACCCCCGCCGTCCGCACCGCTGTCCGCGGCGCCGCAGCAGCCTCCGGCACCTGGTGCGTGGGGGGCTCCGCCGCCACAGCAGACGCCCGGCTGGGGAGCGGCCACCCCCCAGCAGCCGCCCGGCGGCTGGGGCACGCCGCCACAACAGGCGTCGGGCTGGGCGCCCGGCGACCCGGGCGCCCCTGGCGGCCCGCCCGTGGGCTGGGCCCCGGCCCCGGCGAAGTCCGGCGGCAACGGCTGCCTCAAGGGATGCCTGATCGCCGGCGCCATCGGCGTCGTGCTGCTCATCCTGCTGGTCATCGGCGTCATGGTCCTCGGACAGCGCTTCGTCGAGGACATGGGCCTCAACCCGGACGGCACACTCACGGAATGCGCCCTCGTCTCATCCGCCGACGTTTCGGACGCGCTCGACGGCTCGGCGGAGGCTCTGCCGCTGGGTGGGATCGTGGACGCCACGGTGGGCCAGCTCCTCGACAAGCGGATCATCCCGGATGCGGAGGACTGCTGGATCGCGGGCGACGACACCGCCACGGGACGCATCGCCCGCCAGTCCGGGGACGCGTCCGGGTCATTCAACGCCGCCCGGGACGCGGCGCGGGACGGCGGCTATTTCGCGGGCGGCGTCTCCGGTCTCGGTGACGAGGCATTCTGCACCGGCATGTCCGAGGCGGGCTCCTTCGGCGTGCTCGTGCGCCGCGGCGACACCCTCGTCTACGTGAGCCTCATCAATGCGGGCTTCACGGATGGCTCGGGCTTCGAGATCAACGCCGACGGGGTGACCACGTCACCGGAGACATGCGCCATGGCGGGTGAGGTCGCGAAGAAGGTCCGCTGACCGTCGCCCACCCGGGCT
>CAMTVM010000019.1:0-111077 GCA_947085195.1 uncultured Chloroflexota bacterium | reverse complement strand
GGCGAGTGGCGGTTGACAAGCGCCGGTCCCACCCATAGCATCAACGCCCATTGATATAAATGGCCGTTGATCCTTCAGCGGCCGTCCCCCCAGCTCAGGTTGCCAGACCCCGTGTCCCCCTCGCCCGCCCGCTTCCGGAGCACCATCGCCGCCGCCGTGGACCAGCCCGAGGACCTGCGCGAGCTGCGGCGCTTCCACAAGGTCCTCGCGGACGTGAACCGGATGCGCATCGTGCGGCGCCTCGCGGACGGACCGGCGACGGTTACGGAGCTGATCGACCACGTTGGCCTCTCCCAGCCCCTGGTCTCGTGGCACCTGGGGAAGCTGCGCGAGGTGGGCCTGGTGACCGCCCAGCGCAACGGCCGCGAGATCGTCCACACCGTCGTCCCGGAGGCGTTCACGAGCTTCGCCCAGCGCGAGGCCCGGGTCCTCGGCCTGGAGCCCGCGGCCGGACCCGTGGCCGGACCAGTGGCCGACCCGAAGGGTGCCGTCTCGTGAGCGGCTCGATCGTCAGCCCCGAGCTGCGCGCCAGGGTCCGCGGCATGATCACGCCGATCGCCCTGGGCCTGGCCCGCATGGGCCTCACGCCCAACGTGCTGACCCTCATCGGCTTCTTCATCGCGTGCCTCGCGGCCATCGCCGCCGGTGCGCAGGCCTGGCTCCTCGCGGGGCTGCTCGTCATCTTCGGCGGCATCTTCGACCTGCTCGACGGCGCGGTCGCCCGGGCCACCGGCAAGGTCAGCAAGCTGGGCGCGTTCCTGGATTCCACCTTCGACCGGTGGGGCGAGGGCGTCGTCTTCGTCGGCGTCGCCTGGGGCGCCCTCGAGATGGGCCTGTCGCGAACGATCGTCCTGGCGACCATCGCGATGACGTCGGCCTTCATGGTCAGCTACACGCGGGCCCGGGCCGAGAGCCTGGGCTTCGCGCCCGGTTCCGGGATGGCCGCCGTCGGACTCGCCCCGCGCGAGGTCCGCATCGTCATCCTCACCATCGGCCTGATCGCGGCGGGGTTGCTGCCGGGCTTCCCGACCGACATGGACGCACCCGGCGCCAGGGCCTATCCGTTGTCGGCGCTCGCCCTCGAGGCGTCGCTCGGGCTGATCGCCGTCCTCGCGACCATCACCACCATCCAGCGAATCATCCACACGGTCCGGCAGGCGTCCGGGCAGCAGCAGGGGTAGCCCGGGGCGACCGGCCGCGGCCGGTCGCTGCCCGGGCAGCAGGGGTAGTCAAGGAAAGGGATCTCACATGGACCAGCAGGTGACCACCAACGGGGCCGCCCCGGTGACGCGCGATCGGAAGATCCGCGTCGCCATCGTCGGCGTCGGCAATTGCGCCAGCAGCCTCATCCAGGGCCGCTACTACTACGAGAACGCGAAGCCAGAGGACTTCGTCCCGGGGCTGATGCACGTCAGGCTGGGCGACTACCACATCAGCGACGTGGAGTTCGTGGCCGCCTTCGACGTGGACAGGGAGAAGGTCGGCAAGGACCTGTCCGAGGCGATCTTCTCGGGCCAGAACAACACGATCAAGTTCATGGACGTCCCGCACATGGGCGTGACCGTAGACCGCGGCATGACCCACGACGGCCTGGGCAAGTACCTGTCCCAGGTGATCACCAAGGCGCCCGGCCCCACGGCCGACGTGGTCGGGATCCTCAAGGAGCGCAAGGTCGACATGGTGGTCTCCTACCTCCCCGTCGGGAGCGAGGAGGCGACCAAGTGGTACGTCGAGCAGGCACTGCAGGCGGGCGTCGGCTTCATCAACGCCATCCCGGTGTTCATCGGCCGTGAGCCGTACTGGCAGCGCCGTTTTGCCGAGAAGGGCCTGCCGGTCATCGGCGACGACATCAAGAGCCAGGTCGGCGCCACGATCTCCCATCGCGTCCTCACCCGCCTGTTCATGGACCGTGGCGTCCGTCTCGACCGCACCTACCAGCTGAACTTCGGCGGCAACACGGACTTCATGAACATGCTCGAGCGCGAACGCCTCGAGTCCAAGAAGATCTCCAAGACCAACGCGGTCACGTCCATGCTCGACTACGAGCTGGAGGACGGGAACGTCCACGTCGGCCCGTCGGACTACGTGCCCTGGCTCAAGGACCGCAAGTACTGCTACATCGTCATGGAGGGGACGACCTTCGGTGACGTGCCGCTCAAGGCGGAGCTCAAGCTCGAGGTCTGGGACAGCCCCAACAGCGCAGGTGTCATCATTGACGCCATCCGGTGTCTCCGGATCGGCCTCGACCGGGGCCTCAAGGGGACCCTGGTGGCACCGTCCAGCTATTTCATGAAGAGCCCGCCGCTCCAGGTCCACGACGACGTCGCGTACAACCGCGTCGAAGCGTTCATCCGGGGCGACGACAACGAGACCCTCACGGGCACCGAGGAGTCGAAGAAGGACTCCAAGGCGCTCGCGACGGCAGCCCGCACGAAGGTGATCGCCGCGAAGTGACCCAACCCGAACGACGACTCGAGGCGCCCCACCGGCGTCTCGAGTCTTCCCCGCGCCTGGTCGAGAAGGCGGCGGTCGTCGGTTACAAGACCACGGCCGCCGTCCTCGCGCATCTGCCGCCCCGGATCTCCCGGGCGGTGATCGGCCGGTTCTCACAGCTGGGCTACTTGGTCCTGCCTTCCAAGCGCCGCTGGTCGAACCAGAATTTCGGGCACGTTCTGGGCCTGCCGCCCGACGACCCGCGGGTCCGCCATATGGCGCTCCGTGCGTACCGGGAATACGCGACGTACATGGTGGAGCTGATGCGGCTCCCGTCGCGGCCGAAGGACGAGGTCGCGACGCTGATCGAGGGCGACGGGATCGACCGGATCGTCGCGTCCTGGCAGGCCTCCGGCAAGGCCGCCATCGTGGTGGCGGGCCACGTGGGCAACAACGAGGCCGTGGCCGCGGCGGTGGCCTGGCGCGGCCTCCCGGCGAACGTCGTCGCGGACGACTCCGCCTTCCCCGAGATCTTCGAGATCCTGCGCGAGCAGCGCGAGGCGTGGGGCGTGCACGTCGTCCCGTGGCGGAACCTGCGCGAGCTGTTCAGGATTCTGCGCAACAACGAGATCATGGCGCTGCTCGTGGACTGGGGGTACCGCAACGACGGGATCCCCGTGAGGCTGTTCGGCGCCTGGACCGCGCTGCCCGCCGGCCCGGCCGTGCTCGCCGCCAAGACGGGTGCGATGATCGCGCCGATGGCGGTGCGGCGAACGAAGGAGGGCCGCTTCCAGGTAATCGCGGACGAGGCGTTCGGGGTCCCGTCATCGAACCCGGACGACCTCCAGCGGGCCACCCAGCGGATCGCCGACATGCTGGAGCGAACGATCGCCGCCGCGCCGGAGCAGTGGTACAGCTTCAAGCCGATCTGGCCGTCCGATCCCGCCGAGGCAGCCGAGCTGGAGACCCGTGCCGCCGCGATGCTCGCCGGCCGGGCCGCCGCGCTGCCGGACGGGGGCGATCCGTCGTGACCACGACACCGGCACCCGATGACCGCAGCCTGCCGGCGGGCGAGGCGATGGCGGGCGAGGCGATGGCGGACGAGGCGATGGCGGGCGAGGCGATGGCGCGGCGGGAACCGCGGCCGGGCGGGCGCGCGGCGCTGCTGCTGTTCGCAGCCCGCGTCCTCACCTGGCTCCCCGAGGGCCCGCTGGTCGCCGCCGCCGAGGCCATCGGCGAGATCTGGTACCGCGTCTCACCGGGGCGCGCCGCCCAGGCGCGAGCGAACCTGCGGCGCGTCTGCGAGGGCCTGGCGGCCCAGGATCGCGGCACCAGCCTGTCCCGTCGTGCCGCCACGGATCCGCACGCGCTCGAGCTCCTCGTCCGGCGCGCCTACCGCCACGCCGTCCGCTACTACCTCGAGGTCGCACGGACGGGGGGCCTCACCGTCGAGTCCGCCACCGCCCGCATCGACGTGGACACGCCCGACGAGGTGCACGACGCGCTGATGGCCGGGCAGCGGGTGGTGATCGTGGGGATGCACTTCGGCGCGCTCGAGCTGCCCACGATCGTCCTCTCGAGCCTGGTCGGCCACCGCGTCACCGCTCCCATGGAGACGGTCTCGGACCCGGGTCTCCAGCGCTGGTTCGTGGAGTCCCGCAGCCGGGTCGGTGTGGATATCGTGCCGCTGGTCGACGCCCGCCGGGCCCTGATGCGCGCGCTGCGCCGTGGTGAGTCGGTGGGGCTCGTGGCGGACCGGGACGTCCTGGGCAACGGCCTGCCGGTGCCGTTCTTCGGCCATCCGGCGCCGATCTCCGCGGGTCCGGCGCTGCTGGCCATCGAGGCCGGCGTTCCCGTGTATGCAGCCTCCGCGCGCCGGACAAAGGGCGGGCGGTACCGTGGTCGGCTGATCCTCGTGCCGGCACCGCCCGAGGGATCGCGCCGGGAGCGCACGACCGCGCTGACGGCGTCGATCGCGGCGGCCTTCGAGTCGCTCATCGCCGACGGTCCTGAACAGTGGTGGGGTGCCTTCCACCCGATCTGGCCGGACCTCGAGCTGCACCATGCCGCGGCCGACCCGGAGGCACCCGCGTGACCGCCGAACCCCTCTCCCGGCTGGGCCGCGCCGACCTGCACATCCATACCCTCGCGTCGGACGGGACGGCATCGGTCGTGGAGGTCCTGGACCACGTCGCGGCCGAGGGCGTGCTGGACGTCATCGCCATCACGGACCACGAGCGGATCGACGCCGCGTTGGCGGGCAGGCAGATGGCCGCGGACCGCGGGCTCGAGTTCGCGGTGGTGGTGGGCGAGGAGATCTCCACCCGCGGCGGGCACCTGCTCGGACTGTTCCTGGAGCGGCCCGTGCCCGCCCTCAAGGGCCTGCGGTGGTCGATCGAGGCAATCCACGACCAGGGTGGCCTGGCCATCCCGGCCCACCCCCTGGTCCCGTACCCGATGTGCGCCCAGGGCCCCGCGCTGCGCCGCCTCCTTGCCTCGGACGACCCCGCGGCGCGCCCGGACGCCATCGAGACGTTCAACCCGACGGTCTTGGGACGGGTCCGCCACGGCAGCGTCGTCCGGTTCGCGGTGGAGCACGGCCTCCCCGAGTTCGGTGCCAGCGACGCCCACGCCCTGGCCGCCGTCGGCAGTATCTGGACGACGTTCCCGGGCCGCACCCCCGAGGACTTCCGGACGGCGCTCCTCGCCCGGACGACGCGCCATCACGGGACCTTCCACAGCGGCCTGGGGCAGCTCGGCGTGTACGGCAACCAGCTGCGCAAGTACGGACGCGGCTGGCGGGCGGAGATCCTCGGCCGGGTCCGGCGCGATGGCACGGGCCGGGATCACGGCTACCCGGGCGGCCAGCTCCGACCGCCGCGCTTCACCGGCAGCGAAGACCCCGGGCGGTGAAGATCGGCCTGGTCTCCCCCTACGTCTACCCGCTGCCCGGCGGCGTGACCCAGCACGTCCGGTACCTGTACGAGAATCTGCGCCTGCGCGGCCACGACGTCCGGATCCTGACCTCGTCCCACGGCCTCCAGCGCAGCTCCGAGGGCGACGTGATCCGCCTGGGCAAGGGCTTCTCCATGCCGGCCAACGGGTCGGTGGGCACGATCACGCTCTCCCCCCGGTTCATCTCGCAGGTTCGCGCGGTGCTGGAGCAGGAGCGATTCGACGTCCTCCACTTCCACGAGCCGTTCGTCCCGTTCCTGTCGCCGGTGATCCTGCGCGAGTCGCAGAGCGTCAACGTCGCCACCTTCCACGCCTATGGCGGCTGGTCCCCTGCCTACGAGTTCGGCAGCCGGGTGCTGAAGGGCTATGCGGAGCGGCTTCACGGCCGGATCGCGGTATCGGCGGCAGCGCGCCATTTCATCGACCGCTACTTCCCGGGCTACTACAAGGTCATCCCCAACGGCGTGGACGCGGAACGATTCCGGCGTTCGGTCCCGCTGGCGCGCTGGCAGGACGGAACGCGGAACATCCTGTTCGTCGGCCGGTTCGAGCCCCGGAAGGGCCTCCTGGACCTGCTCAAGGCCTACCGGATCCTGCGCAAGACCGGCGTCGAAGGCCGCCTGCTGGTGGTGGGTGCCGGCCCGCAGGAGCGCGAGGCGCGCCGGTACGTGGCGATCCGCCGGCTGGTCGGGGTGGAGTTCCTGGGTCGCGTGTCGGACGACGAGAAGATCCAGCTGTTCCGGACCGCGGATGTCTTCGTGTCGCCGGCGACGGGCGGGGAGTCGTTCGGGATCGTCCTGCTGGAGGCCATGGCGGCCGGCGCCCCGATCGTCGCCTCGGATATCCACGGCTACAAGGGCGTGGTGCGGCGCGGGCGAGAGGGGCTGCTGGTTCCGCCGCGGGATCCCAAGCAGCTCGCGGCGTCGATCGCCCGCCTCCTCGGGGACCGGGAGCTGGCCGCGGAGATGGGCGCGGCGGGCCTGGCCAGGGCGGAGGACTTCAGCTGGCCGCGGGTGACGGCCAAGGTGGACGACTACTACGGGTTCGTGATCCGCCGTCTCGCCGCCTCGGGAACCCTGCCCCCGCACTTCACGGCGGAGGTGCCGGCGTCGCCACGGCTCGTAGGCGCCCCGGCGTCCGGCATGGAGCTTGTCCAAGGCTGAAATGGTCTCAGCCGAGCCGATCGCGTCGGGTCGGGCCGGTGGTCTCTCAGACACGGCGGCTTCGCTGCCCCTGCCCCTGCCCCTGCCCCTGCCCCTGCCCCTGCCTCTGCCCCTGCCCCTGCCCCTGCCCCTGCCCCTGCCCCTGCCCCTGCCCCTGCCCCTGCCCCTGATGGTGGGGCCGTCATCGTGACCTCTTGGCCCAATAGCTGCGGAAGTCGGGCCAGTTGGCGAAATCGATACCCGACACGATCCATTTCCGGCCATCAGCCTGTCGAGAGCCAATGGAACCGGGCCGCGTCCCGGCGCTGCTGGAAGCTCGTGGACCATGCGGACGGCTCGCTCCCGGAGCTCAGGCGGATACCGCCGCTGGGAGGGGTGGGGCGTTCGACGCGAGGCCAAGAGCCAACTGGCCGGCGCGAGCCTGGTGCTCGGCTTCCGGGAACAAGAGCCGGTGGAACATGGGAAGGATGGGTACAACCCATGTATGGCCAGGATCTGGGTTGACCGCCGGGGGCCCGAACTGGACGTGGAAGTCCAACGGCAATATCGCCGCCAGATCCTCTGGCGCCACTACGCCTATGTCGTACATGGTTGATCGCGCCAGCGGCGTTGACGGCGCATGGGTCCGATTCTTGCCGTCGAGGCTGGGCGGCGGATGAGGTGGACCTGAGAAGCGGCAGCTCCACGTCGGTCTTCATGCCTGCCGAGCCGAAGTCCGCGCCGAAGATTGGGCCACTGACTCGTTCGCGGTGAGGGCCAGGGCGAGGAGGCCGCCGACGATCGCGGCAAGCACGATCGATCCGAGCACCAGGGTCCCCGGCCAGATGACGCGATCAGCTGCGAGGAGCGTCGCGAAGTAGAGAAGGTAGAGGATCGCCGGCACCGCCAGGCCGAACAGTACGAACCCGCGCCGGTCCGTCGATGGTCGAAGCCTCAGCGCCAGCAGATCGGCGACCGGGCCGGCGATGAGCGCCGCCGGGATCAGTCGCTGCTGGTCGTCCATGAAGCTGACGAGCAGGACGTTGAGACCCACCAGGGCGGTCAGGCTCCCGATCGGCAGTGTCCAGCGCCGCACGATCGGCAGGATCGTGGCGTCAGCTCTGCCTGGCGACGCATGCCCCGCTCCTTGGCGAACAGGCCCACGCCTGCCAGCGACAGCTCGGACGCTGAGGAAGAGCTCGTCGCCCATGTCCTTGTTTGTCAGGCCACGGGCGAGCAGCGTCAGGACCTCCGTCTCGCGTCGGGACAGGGCGCCGAACGACCTAGCGGTTGGCTGCCCGGATGCCAGGCGGCGAGGACACGCGTCGCCATCCCCGGCGGGAGCACGATCTCGCTCCGACCGACGGCAATGAGCCCGCGAACGAGGCTCGGCGGGTCGATCTCGCTGGACAGGCAGCCAAGCGCGCCGCCGCGCACGAGCCCGACGATGTCATCGAGGATCGAGAAGGAACCGCATCCCCGCTCCGGGAGCCGCGGTGGCCAGCTCTCTGGCCGACTCGGGGCGCGGGGTGGGGACGTCGACGAGGATCGCGGTCGGGCGACCCGGAGCGGTGAGGGCCGTCACGGCAGTGGGCACCGGTGCGGTTCCGGCGAGGGCGATGCCCGGCTGCCGATCGAGCAACGAGACTTACGCCGCGGCACGGATGGAGGCGGCGCTCACAACGATGACGGACGTTGACGCGGTGGCGCCTGTGCCCCACTCGACGACCGACGGCGGCCGCAGCGGCGATCACGATCAGCGACAACCGAGCATGCGCTTCGAACGGGAGCGCCCGGTCTGGCCGGCGCTCCCGCGAAATCCAGTGGCCGCCCAAGGCCGATCGACTCTCAGCCCGGTTGGCCGGCGAGGCCCTCCTCCGGCCGCTCGGCCGGCTCCCGCAGGCCCACCACGAAGCGTCCGAAGATGTACAGCCCGGTGATGGCATGACCGACGAGGCCGATCACGAGAATGGGGCCGGCCCAGTCCGGGTTCGTGGCGCTCACGAGGAACGACGGCAGTGAGCCCAGGTACGCTTGGTCGTGGGCTTGGACGCCGAAGAAGAGTCCCGTGAAGAACAGGGTCGCCGCCGCCGCCACGAGGAGGCCCACGGCCCGGAACGTCCGCGGGTCGTCGTCGGCCTCACCGAGGAGCTTGGCCACGAGCGCCCAGAACAGCAGGAGCGACGCGAACGGCGCGAAGAGGGGCGACGACATCGTCAGATAGAGCCCGGGCGAGAGCAGGACCAGGCCAACCGCGAATGTGGCCACCAGGACCGCGTCCCGGATGAGCACGTACGAGAGCCACCAGACGTCCGCACCAAAGCGGAGGGTGAGCCCGCGCAGGACCCGCCAGACGTACGGCCGCGCGAACTGGAAGATGAGCGTCATCGCCCAGAGCGTCGGCATGGCCGCCGCGATCGTCAGCACCACCCACGTCTTCCCGCCCGAGATCAGCGCCGAGACGAGCTCCTCGTTCATCTCTTCCATCGTTCCAACTCCTCGCTACGACTGCGGTGCGATGCGCTCCGAGCGAGGTACGGCGGCCTCGCGCAGGTTGTGGATGACGGCGACGATCCCCAGCACGCCGACGATGGCCATCGACAGGTAGGTGAGCGGGATGGCCCAGGCGGGGTTGGTCGTGGTGACCAGGAAGCTCGCGAGCTCGCCGACGCCGCCGGTGACGCCGAGGGCCTCGACGCCGAGGACGAAGGGGCCGATGTAGAGCACTGCCCCTAGGCCGAGCAGGCAGGTCTGCCACAGGAAGTGACGCCGGTCCGCGTCACCTGGCGTGATGAGCTTGAGGACCAGGACGGCGAACAGGCAGGCGGCCGCCAGAGAGCCGGTCAGCGGCAGCGGCAGATGCTCGACGACGTCGGGCATGAAGAACATCAGGCTGAACACGAACGCGACCACGACCAGGCCGTCGCGGAGTGCCAGGTAGACGAGCCACCACAGGTCGGCGCCGAGGCGAAGGGTGAACTTGCCGAGATTCGCGAGCATGTAGGGTCGGGCCAGATGGAGCGCGACCACGAGCAGCCAGACGACGACCAGGACGGCCGCGATCGTGCCCAGGAGGAATATCTCCGCGGCCTCGAAAAAGGCAGGGACGTCCTCTACCGAGATCATCGTGCTCCTCCTTCGCCGACCGCCACGCCGGCTGCCACCGGCGGGACGAGATCGACGTGTGTGCAGGCGTAGACCGCGTCACAGCGCAAGCATCGGCTCGCCTCCAGCCGGGCCGCGATCGGATCGAGGCCCGCCGGCGCGGCAGCAAGATCGCCGTCCCGAACGCGGTGCGGCAGCCGGACACGCTCCGAGCGGCCGATCGACAGGCGAAGCGTCTGCGGGTGGGGCGCCGGCTGGCGGTTGGTGGCGAACAGCTCGGCATCGGGGTCGGCGCTTCCCGAGAGGACGCCGTGGATGGAGGCGGCGGCCCGGCGACCGTTGGCGACGGCCTCGACGACCGAGCGCGGACCGGTCACGACGTCGCCGCCCGCGAACACGCCGATCCGACCGGTCTGCAGCGTGCGCTCATGCGTGACGATACCTGCCCAGCTCGAGATCTCGATCCCGGATCCCTCGGGCAGGATCGACGGGTCGGGCTCCTCGCCGATGGCCACGAAGCAGGCGCTCGCTTCGAGCTCGAACTCACTGCCCGACACCGGCTCGTAGTGGAGTCTGCCATCCGGGTCGAGACCCGTGGATCGCCGCTCGGTGCAGGAGACTCGGGTCAGGCGGCCATCGCGGCCGAGCATCTCGACGACGCTCGCGGCTGGACGGATGACCACCCCCTCCGCCTCCGTGGCCTCGACCTCCTCGGGTTGCGCCGGCATCTCTTCGCGTCCCCGCCGGTACAGGATGGTGACCTTGCTGGCCCCCGCCCGCCACGCCGAGCGCGCCGCGTCCATCGCGGTACTCCCACCGCCCACGATGACGGCCGGACCGGCGAGTCGCGGCGCCGGCCCGAGGTTGACGTCGCGGAGGAAGACCGTCGCCGGCACGACGCCGGTCAGTCCCTCCCCCGGCACGCCCAGGCGGCGGCTCTTCGATGCGCCGGTCGCCAGGAAGACGGTGGCGAACCCCTGGCGCTCGAGGTCGAGCAACGAGAAGTCGCGGCCCATGGCGACGCCCAAGCGGAGCTCGACCCCGAGATCGAGGATGCGCTGGATCTCGGCCCGCAGGATCGCCTTCGGAAGCCGGTACTCGGGAATCCCGATGGCCATCATGCCGCCGGGGACCGGCATCGCCTCGAAGACCGTGATCTGATAACCGAGTCGGGCGAGGAACCAAGCGGCCGACATGCCGGCCGGCCCGCCGCCGACGACGGCGATCCGCTCCGGCCGCCGCGTCGACGGGGGCGGGACCGGGGGTAGCGCAGCGCCGGCGCGGCCGGCGGCCGCGCCCTCGGCGGCGGCGCGCTTCAGGGCGCGGATCGCGATCGGTTCGTCGAGCGTCGCCCGCCGGCAGACGGTCTCGCACGGCGCGGTGCAGATGTAGCCGCAGACCGAGGCGAAGGGATTCACCTCGGCCGCCACCGCGAACGCCTCGCCATAGCGACCTTCGGCGAGCAGTCCGACGTACCGTCCGGCGTCGGTCCCGACCGGGCAGGCTTCCTGGCAGGGAGCGAGAGGTGTCGCGCTCGGCTGGTCGCCCCAGGACCGCCAGACCTGCCAGCCCGAGGCCCGGTCGGCCGTCGTCCATGCCTGGAGCCCGGTCCACGGACTGACATGATCGGCGCGGACGGTCTCGCGCGTCAGCTGCGAGAGCGGGATCCAGCCCCGCCCGGAGGTTTCCGCCGCAGGCTGCAGGTTGCCAGGGGCGAGCGGGACGCGCGTTCGGTCCTCGCTGAGCGCGAGGACCTGGACCGGGCATTCGAGAATGCAGATCGAACAACCGACACATGTGCCGACCTGGACCGGATATTCCATCATCCACGGCGTGATGCCGGCGGAGGCGACGCCCGCCTCGATTCCCCGACCGACCGGACGTGTCATGTCGAGCGCGTGGACCGGGCAGAGGTCGACGCAGATGCCGCAGTTGAAGCAGCCGTCGCGCGACAGCGTGATCCGGTAACTCATATCGTGAGCATTCCCGACTGCCGCGCGGTGCGCGACCCGCGTCGGGGTGGGGTCGTCCCACTCATTCGGGTGGGCTGGCGACCGTCCAGCGGTCCCACCTTCTGAAACGTGAATACCCCGGTGTAGGTGGTGCCCTCCGTGGTTCAGGCGGCATCGAGGGTGACCCGGTAGCCGAGCTTTTCGAGCTGGGCCACGGCCCGGGCGCGGGCGCGGTCGGTATCGCGCTTGACGAACCAGTCGGCCCCGAGCTCCTCGTAGGTGCAGTCGCGGGCGAGCAGGTGCCAGGCGATCACGAGGATCGTGTGGGCGACGGCCACGGCCGCCTTCTTCTTGCCGATCCGCCGGGCCAGGCGCCAGAACTGGGCCGAGAGGTGCGTGTTCCGCGTGCGGGCCGCGGCCCAGGCGCACTCGACGAGGATGTCGAGCAGCCAGCGGTCACCCGGCCGGCGCCTGCCCGAGCGGCGCTTGCCGCCTGTCACGTTGTTGCCGGGCGCGCAGCCCGCCCAGGACGCCGGGTGCGCTGCGTCCGGGAAGACCGTCATGTCGGCGCCGATCTCGCCGATGATCGTCTCGGCGGCCCGGATGTCGATGCCCGGGATCGTGTCGAGCAGGCCACGGGCATGCGCGAAAGGGGCGATGGCGGCGTCCACCTTCGCGTCGAGCGCCGCGATCGTCGCCTCCAGCTGCTCGAGGTGGTCGAGTGCCAAGCGGACGAGCACCGCGTGGTGTGCGGTGAAGTGGCCGACGAGTGCCCCCTGGAGTTCGGGGATCCGGCGGCGCAGGCGGCCCTTCGCGAGCCCGGCGAGCGTTGCGGGATCGCGCTCCCCCGCGAGCAGCGCCCGCAGCATCGCCCGGCCCGACACCCCCAGCGGGTCGGACGCGACCGAGTCGATCCGGATGCCGGCGTCGGTGCAGGTCTTCTCGATCCGCTGGATCTCGGCGGTGCGGGCCTGGATCATCCGCTTGCGGTAGCGGGTGAGGTCGCGCATGACCCGGATCGCCTCGGGTGGCACGAAGCTGCCCCGCAGCAGGCCGTGGCCGAGCAGGTCGGCATGCCAGGCGGCGTCGCCGACCTCGATCTTGCGCCCGGGCAGGATCCGCACGTGGCGGGCGTTGACGAGCAGCAGCTCGAAGCCGCGCGCCTCGAGGACGTACCAGACCGGCTTCCAGCAGGAGCCCGTCGCCTCCATGACGACGGGGCTGACCCGCTCGGCGGCGAGCCACTCGGCAAGCGTCGCGAGGCTCGCGGTGTAGGTGCGGAACGTGCGGGTCTCGGCCCGCGGCTGCGGCTGGGTGCCGTCGGCGACACGGACGCAGGCGACCAGAGCGTCCTTCCCGACATCGAAGCCCAGCACAGCGTGGATACAGGATGTCCATGCGGCACCTCCACCGCCGTGTTGCGTCCGGCAGGGCCGTCCGATGCCAACGGAGCTGATACGCGTGCTGGCGGCGAACAACTCGTGGTGCCGGGAAGGTCCCCGCTTCAGTCTGACAATCGGGCTCTCTCGCACCAAGGAAAGCCGAGCTTTGCCGGACGGACCGCTAGAGCTAGTCTCATTCCTCGTGGCGGCCCCGGCCATGGGCGTCTGTCAGGGGATCACCGATCGGCGTCCGAGTCGGCCCGGCCTGGCCGATCGGGAACCAAGCCCTGGCGTACCGCCCGGAGGGCGACCTCCGTCCGGCTCGCCGCGTGAAGCTTCGCAAGGATGTGCTTCAGGTGGTATTTGGCGGTGTTCTCGCTGATCCCGAGGGCGACTCCAATCTCCTTGTTCGTCGCGCCTTCGGTCAGGCACACCAGGACGTCGCGCTCGCGCGCGGTCAGGCGGTCCTCGCCTGCCGGTGGGTGCTCGCCGTCCCGGCTGAGCTCCCTGAGGATTCGCTTCGCGCTCTGCGACGACAGCGCGGCCTCGCCGCGGCCCACGGCGTCGAGCATCACGCGAAGCTCGTCGCCGCTGACGTTCTTGAGCAGGTATCCGGAGGCGCCCGCCTTGATCGCCGCGAACAGGTCTTCCTCGTCCTCGGACACGGTGAGCATGACGATCGCCACCCCGGGCAGGCGAGTCTTGATCTCGCGCGTCGCCGCGATCCCCCCTCCCGGCATCCGGACGTCCATGAGAATGAGGTCCGGCCGGGTCGCGATGGCGAGGCGGCTCGTCTCGTCGGCCGATCCCGCCATCGCCACGATGTCGTGACCCCAGGCGCGAACGAGCGAGGCGATCCCATCCCTGAACAGGGCGTGGTCGTCCGCGAGAAGGATCTTCACGGTGGCACCTCGGTGATCGGAAGCCGGATGCGCACCTGCGTCCCGGTCCCACGCCGGCTCGAGATCTCGACCTCGCCACCCACTGACGACGCTCGTTCGCGCATCGTCTGGAGTCCAAACCGCGGCCAGTCGCCGCCCGTGGCGCCCGTGGCGCCCGGCGCAAACCCGCGTCCATCGTCGCGCACCTCCAGGAGGAGCGCATCGCCGTCACGGCTCGCCTGGATCGTCACGCGCCTGGCGCGGGCGTGCTTGCGAACGTTGGTCAGCGCCTCCTGCAGGATGCGCAGCGCCTGGGTCTCGGCCGCAGGCGCCAGTCGGGTCGCTTCGGCATCAGGGGAGGCGACGACCTGCGTTGCGAGCTTCGCAGCCTCGGCGTAGCTGGAAGCGTAGTCGCGGATGGCCGGCATGACGCCACGGCCGGGTTCCAGCGGTGAGCTCAGTCCCAGGATCGCCTCCCGGACGTCGACATACGTCGAGCGCGCGACATCGGCGAGGTCGACGAGCTGCGCGCGCGCCTCCGCTGGCCGACCCGCGTCGAGCAGCGACGAGGCTGCTTCCGTCTTCGCGCCAACGTAGGCGAGGACCTGTGCGAGGCCATCGTGGAGCTCCCACGCGATCCGGTTGCGCTCCTCGACCATCCCCAGCTCACGCACCCGCCGGTTGAGACGCCCGTTCTCGATGGCCACGGCTGCCACACGGGCGAGGCTGTCCAGCGTCCCAAGCTCGAGAGCCTCGAACGGTCGCGCGCGGTTGGCGGATACGGCGAGCGTGCCGAGGAGGCGCTCTCCGGCGAGGAGCGGCACGGCGACCGCCGAGCCGAGGTAAGCCGGGTCGACGAAGCGACACAGCGGCGCGGTTGAGGGATCGCCGTCTGGGGGTTCGCCGCTCGCGGCGAGGAGGGGACAGACGCCGAGCTGCCCATCAGGGTGCGGACAGGCGTCGGGACCCGGGTGGAACGCGTGCGGCGGGCCGATGCGGGCGCGCGGCGCGAGGCGCCCGTCGTCGCCAGTGAGGCACAGGAGGGCGACGTCGCCGTCGAGCAGCAGGCGCGCCTGCTCGGTCACCGTCTCGAGGATCCGGTCGAGCTCTCGAAGGGCGGCGACGACGAGCGTCACGCGCTCGAGCGCGGCCATCGCCTGGGTCCGAGCGCCGAGTGCCCTGGTCTGGGTTTGAAGATCCGCGGTCATGCGGTCGAAGCGGCGGAAGATGGCCACGGCGATGAGGACCGCGCCGCCAACCAGGAGCAGGCTGACGAGGAACAGGTGGACCGGCGCAGGAAGGACGGGCTCGCTGATGCGGTGCTGGAGTGCCTCGATCCCGAGCACGCCGAGCATCGGTATGAGGACCCAGGCCCACCGGCGGGAGAACGTCATACCACCCTCGTGCGACCGACGCAGGCGTGTCGTGGCGGTTCGGTTCAATCCTCGCCGTCGAACCTGAGGGGGGGGTGAGGCCGACCTGAGGAACACTCAACGATCGGACCCGGCCAACCGCGGGTCGCGCATTCTCAGGGCATGTAGCCGAATTCGTAGCCGTGGTCACCGGCCCCGGCCGGCCCGTGTTGTCTGGCACACCACGATTTCGGGCTGACGGGCCGCCGAGCGCCCTCGGGCGGCGGCATCGTGGTGCTTAGGGCAACGATTCCGCCCTGGCTGCGGCCCGGACGGTCCGATATGAGCGCTCGTGCCCGGCGATCTCGTTGACGGTGGCGCCACGACGCGCACCGACGGGGGTCCCGACCCCATCGTCTGCCCGGCGTCGGTCAGCCCGGCCGCGGCATCCCTGTGCCGGTCGGGCAGCCGGGATCGGTTCGAGGGGCAGACCGGAGGCCCGCGGTCAGGCCGCGGCGCGCCAGGCGAGGTAGCCGACCGAGGCCACTTCCAGCCACGCCCGGGCAGAGGCCTCGCTCCCCTCGTAGCAGCGCGAGAGGCGTCGCCAGCGCCCGAGCTGGGCGAAGGCGTGCTCGATCCGGTGCAGAGGCCGGATCGGGACGAAGCCGCTCATCCCCGGCGGCGGTGCCTTGATGTCGAGGGCGAGGTGCGTGCGCTCGGCAGGTCCGGCAGTCGGTCGCGCAGGAGCTCCCGGGCGGCGGCGACGTCGTGCGGCCGAGCGGAGTCCACGCGGGCGGCGAGCGGCAGGCCCAGGATCAGAGACCAGGATCGTGCGCTTGGTCCCGATCGTCCGGCCGCCGCGGCCGCCGGCCTCGTGGAAGGTCGATCCGTAGCGACCGCCCCTCACGGTCTGGGTGTCGACCATCACCATGGACGGGAACGGATCACGGTCGTGGAGCAGCCGGACGATCGCCGCGAGGCGCGTCATCGCCCGCTCCCAGACGCCGTTGGCGCGCCAGCGCCGCCACTGGGCCCAGACCGCCGTCCAGCACCCGTACCGTTCGGGCAGGTAGCGCCACTGGCAGCCGGTCCGGGCGATGAACTTGCATCGCCTCGACCATCTCCCGCCGCGGGATCCGGGCCGGCGCTCCGCGGCGACCGGGCGGGGTCGAACAGGTCGGCGACCAGCTCCCACTGCTCATCGGTCAGGGCGATCGCGAAGCTCATGCCGGCCAGTCTCGCGGCCCGTCGTGTCAGCTTTGCTGGCACAAACCCGGCGATCCGAACGTGAGAATTCGGCTACAGGCCCTTACCCTACACTCAGCCGGGCCTCAGGATTCGAGGCCAGAGTCGACCTCGGCGACACGCCAAACCGAGTACGTAGAGGTAACCGATGACACGAACCTTGCGGATCGCGCTTGCGGCCGGCGCTCTTCTGGCACTGCTGATCGGGGCCAGCCCGGTCGCCGCCGCGGGAGACGGGGCCACCTACGGCGCCCACGTCGCCCACCATGCGACGACGATGGGCGGCTTCAGCGGCGGTTGCAACCCTGGCATGCACCGGGGTTTCAGCGGCTGGACGGGAAGCTGCACACACTGAGGCGAACTGCCCCCGCACCCGCTTCCTCCCACGGGGCGGCCGGTCGCTTCATCGCCGAGCCGCACGGCTTCGCGGGCTCGCTCGACGCGTCGATCGCAACCTTCGCCCATCCCGACGACAACTGCTTCCAGCGCATGAGCCCCATGGAGCAGCAGTCGGTGTCAGCGCACGCCGTTGAACCGGCGCGTCACGAGGCGGCGGCGGGCTCCTTCGCCCTGGTCTCCTTGTCGGCCCCGACGGGCGGCCAGACGCCGTTCAGCCAGGAGTCGATGGCGAAGGCGGACCGCTTCCCGTCACCCATGGCGAAGATGACCGTGGCGGCGGCGCGCACGCTCAAGGCCGAATGGCAAGCCGAGTACGCGGCCTGGCGCGGCCGACCGATCAGCGCCCGCTGCGCTACACGTCTGGTGCGACGGGAGCTACCTCGGCGCGGGGTCTCGAACAGGATCCCTCCTGCCTGCTCGTCGTCATCGGCGCGCGGGAGGACGGCGCCAAGGAGCCCCTCGCGCTCAACCTGGGCTGCCGACGGCATCCTCGTCAAGCAACTCCCCGCACCAGACGTGTAGGCGGCGCCTTGCGCCGTCTACGCGAAGGGGACCTCGGGTTCCCTCTCGATCGGGCCTGGGCTAGGTTGCCGTCGCGCCCCCGGGTGGAAGCGGAGCGAAGAGCAGGACGCCGAGGCCAATCAGCCACAACCCACCTATCGCAACCGACAACCACATCCAGCTAGCGCCGATGAGGTCCCGCCGTTGGCGAGCGAAAAGAGCCGCCAAGCCCGCCACTCCGGCGGAGCCCAGCAGGCCAATCGCTCGCTCCGATCCGGTCAACTGCGGGACCAGGATCAGCGACGCCACCAGCATCCCGACGACGGCCACTCTCGACCCGAGCGCCGACGCGAAGACAGGTTGGGAGATCATCCGCCTACCTCGTACGTCCAGTTGCCATTGGCGTAGGTCCCGATCTTGACGTAAGGATAACTCGTGCTCAAACAGCCGAGGACCGGCACGCAGTTCTCCATGATCGCCTGACGGATGGAGTAGTGGCCTCCGCGGGAATTGCCGCTCCACGAGAAGTACCAGCTATCCTGGCTGAGAAGGCCCCGGTAGTAGTTGGTGCCATCGTTGTGGGACACATAAGAACCGACGGTCACGCTGTTGACGGCCCCACCAGACCAACAGAAATACTTCGTCTGGTGCCAGCGGTAGGCGAGAAAGCCGAGGAGTGTGTATTTGTTCCGCCACGCGTCGACGCTCAAGCATCCAGAGGCTGAGGCCGGTGCCACGACATCCGGCTCGGTCCCGTAGGCGGCGATTGCAGTCTCGGTACCGAGGAGGACTCCTTCTGCGGTGAATACGCTGACTGTCACCCCTCCTTCCGGCAGACCCGCCGGGGTCTCCGCGACCGTGACCTGCGAGGGATCGGGTTGAGACGGCGGGCCTTCTTGCCGTCCCCAGCCAGGGCCGTCATCGGCACCATCAGCGTCATGAGACATGCGAGGACCAACGCGCGAGTTCGCATAGATACCTCCCTTTGTTGATCGCTGCCAGTTGGCCAAATCGATACCCGACACGATCCGTCTCCGGCCATCAGCCTGTCGAGAGCCTGTGGAACCGGGCCGCGTCCCGGCGCTGCTGGAGGAGTCTCCATCAGACCCGGTACGGTTCAGTGATGTTGTCGCCCTTTGAGCCGGTTGCTCGAAGCTGATCGAACGTTCCAACCTTCCCTTCACCCGGAAGAAGTCCCGACAGTCGAGACTGGGCTGATCCGCGGGCCGCCGAACACCGACCCAAACCGGCTACGCTCAGGCGGGCCCCGCCTCCGCCGTCGGCCCGTCGGCCGTCTCACCGTCGGAGGGCCCGCCGGCCAGCGCCTGCCGCCAGACCCAGGCCGAGTAGGCGACCACGCCGCAGGCGATCGCCAGGAACACGACCAGCAGCGCGAACTTCGGGTCCGCGAAGGAGATCGCCCCGCTGCGGTCGATGGTGTTGACCGAGAACTGGAAGGCGTAGAGGTAGGTCGGCAGCAGGCCCTGGTAGGCGTTGACCATCGCGCCCGGGAGCGGCAGGGCGGAGATGTTCGGGTACAGGATCACGAACCACGCCGCGACCGCGGCGACCAGGCCCGCGACGAACCGGCGGCCGTCCCTCGCGGTCACCACCTGGAGCGCGACCAGGCCCAGTGGGATTGCCACGACCAGCGCGATGACCTCGGGGATGATCCCGGGGATGGAGAACAGGGGGTCGCCCGACGGCAGGAGGCGGCTGAGGGCGAGCGCCGCGCCGCCGGCGACCGCCGTGGTGACAAGAGGCAGGAGATCCCGCGGACCCAGGGTCCGGCCGTCCGCCCGGGGCCGGCTGAGCGCCAGGAGCAGCCGGATGAGCACGATCACCGTGACCAGGCCGATGGCAGCCAGGGCGAAGGCGGCGGGCGTCACGACCAGGTTGCCGGCCGTCGACAGGACGCAGGCCCCGGAGCCCGCGTTGACCGACTCCACGCCGGCGAGCGCGCACAGCGGGAGCCGGAGGATCCACAGGATCACCGGCCCCAGCAGCGCCACCGCGGCCGCCACACGTGCCAGCAGCCACGTTCGCCGCGAAGCCCCGTGCCACACCTCCGCGGCGAAGTACGCGAGCGCCATCACCACGAACGGCAGGCTCGTGTAGTAGTGGTACTGGAACGCGGCGCGGTCGATGCGGGCCCACGACACCCACTGGGCCAGGAACGCGATCAGGACCAGGGCGAGGGCCAGGCTCCGGCGCTTGAACGCCTGGTAGGCGACGAAGGCCATCGCCGGGATGCCCATCCACCAGGTCACCACGTTGCCGGCGTTGTAGATGGCGGCCGCGGTGTCGCCCGCGAAGCTGCCCTGGTAGAACCAGACCGGCTTGAGGTTGAGCGGCCAGGCCCACCACGGCGAGCTGGCGGCGTGGGCCGCCGTCAGGTTGTTGTGGTAGCGGTACATCTCGCCGGTGAGCGCCACGAGCGTCTGGCCCTCGTTTCCGGCCGGCCAGCCGGCCACGATCTGGTGGCCCTCCACGAACGCCCACGGCAGGTACGAGACCACGTAGACGCCCACCGGGATGACGACCAGGCAGACCGCCATCCACGCAACCGGCAGGCCGAGGCCCGAGCCCAGCCGGAGCCAGCCCTCCGCGGCAGGCGATGGCGCGGGGATCAGGGATCGGCCGTCGCCGGCGAGGCGGGCCGGCGCCATCGGCCCGAAGCCGGACCGTCCGGCCAGCTGGAACGCGCCGTAGGCCGCGAGCCCGGCCACGACCAGCGCGAACCCGATGGTGAGCGGCGAGATGAGCAGTGGCCCGAGCGCGATCTCCACATCCGCCCGGCCGAGGGCGATGGCGGTGAACGCGAGCAGGATCCCCAGGGCGGGCGGCCCTCCGACCGCGAGGCGCACCTCGTCGTCCGACCAGGCGATGGGGTGATAGACCGTCACGACGACCGCGCCGAGCGTGAGCCCGATCATCATGAGCGTGAACACGAGGTTGCCCGACGCCGTGCTGCCCTCGGGGACCGCGATGGCCATCCAGCCCAGCACGCCCGTCAGCCCCACCATGGCGACGATCAGCAGGAGACGGCCGAGCGCGGAGCGGACGAGAACCAGGATGCCCAGGGCGCCGATCGCGTACGCCGCGACCCACTTGGAGGACAGGGCGAGGCCCAGCAGCACCCCGACCACCGGCATCAGCAGGACGAACGACCGCCAGGAGCGCCTCCCGATCCAGAGCCAGGCGAAGACGAGGTACGCCGCCAGGATGAAGAAGCCGGTGTAGACATCGTTCATCGCGATCCGGCTCTGGACGAAGAACATCCCGTCCAGCAGGACGAACAGCCCGGCCAGGGCGCCCACGATCCGGCGGCGGAACAGGATCCGGCCCAGCAGGAACAGGACGCCGACGGCCAGCGCACCGAAGATCACGCCCGGCAGGCGCCACGCGAACTGGTAGCCGCCGACGTCGACCGAGGCGGCCGCGCCGTCGGAGCCGAACGCCAGGAGCTCGCCGCGGCCGGAGCCGGGGTAGTCCCCCTGGTGGTCCAGGACCCACGCGACCGGGGCGAACGGCAGCCTGTGGTCGGCGAAGACGGCCTTGCCGTGCGGTTCCACGACGTAGACGGTCCGCCCGGAGCCGTCCTGGGTCGTGCCCAGGACCTCGACCAGCTCCGCGGTCTCGTCATACACAATTCGGGTCGCGGCGCCGGGCAGCGGGAAGCGGCTGGCCACCGTCGGGCCCGTGTCCGCCGAGTCCCCGGAGACGGCCAGCACCGCCACCTCCGGGTCGCCGGTTGCCCCGTCCGCGGTCGTGACGTAGAGCTGCGTGCCGTCCTCCACGCCCCTGACCAGGGCCGCGGACGTCGCTCCGCCGTCGAGCGCGACCGACCCGGCGCGCGTCCCCTCCGGTGTCAGGAAGGTGATCCCGGCGGCGCCGGAGACCACCAGCACCTGCGTCGTCTCGATCCGGATCCCGGGCAGGCGCCCGTCGTCCATGGCCGTCTTGAGGTCGCGGCGGACGTCCTCGGTCCAGGCGATGTCCAGCGTGACGGTCTCGGCGTCTGCCGCGAGGACCTCGAGGAACGTGTCCGGAGTGGTGCCCGAGATCGTCGCGAGTTCGCCGGCGACGACCGAGGGGTCGGTCGCTTCCGCGGGCGTCGCCAGGACAGTCGCGACATCCCCGGCGGCGAGGTCGGCCGTCCCGGCGATGACGACCGACACCGTGGCAGTCGCGTCCCCCGCGGCGGGATCCACGATCGCCACGGTGTCGCCGGGCAGGAGGGCAGCGAGGCGCTGCCCTCCGTCGAACGGAACCAGCCGGCGGATCGGGCCGTCCAGGGTGGTCACGGGATCCGCGCCGGCCGGAGGCGCCGACGGGTCGGTCCAGCCCGCCAGGTCCAGGGCCGTCGCGTCGATCGCGAGCAGCTCCCCGCCGTCCGTGCCCGCGTACACCTGGTACCCGGTCTCGTCGAAGGCGACGGCCGAGGCGCCCGGGAGGGACCAGCGCGCGACCAGCTTGCGCGTGGTCAGGTCGAAGGCCACGAGCTCGGAGCCGGTGGCGATCCAGACCCGGTCGCCGGCCCGGTCCGCCTCGCCCAGGGCACCCGCGCGACGCGGCTCGATGGCCGCGTCGCGCACCGGGACCCCGAGATCGCTCGCGGCGGCGACGTCGTGGCCCGCGAAGGCGACGATGCCACCGGCCATCGCGTACTTGGCGAGATGGGGATGGGTCCACTCGTAGATGTCGTGCGAGATCCCGTAGCGCCACGCCTGGAGGAACTCCGTGGCGGTGCGCGCGTGGTAGACCTCGTCGAAGTGCATCCGGGCGGGCTCCTCCAGCCGGAACGTCCGCAGGCCGAGGGACGCGATCACCAGGACCACCAGGATCCAGAGGTCGAGACGGTCGAGACGGCCACCGCCCTCGCGGGCCAGCTCCCGCGAGCGGTCGGGGCGGATGGGCGTCTCGCGCATCCGGGACCGGAGCCAGCCGATGGGGCCCAGCTCGCCCCAGCCGGGGCGGTCGAACCAGGCGGGGACCCGGCGCGCGCGCGGCGCGGTGGGCGCTGCCGACGGGATCGCCGACGGCGAGGGTGGCGCGGGCTGGAGGGCGGCCGCGGGGACGGCCGGTGTCGCCACCGCGGCGGAGAGCGCCTCGCCGGGCGGTGCGGCAACCCGGGCCGGCTCGTCGGCTGCGCGTCCATCCGGCTCCTGACTCCCGTCCACCAGCTCCTGGGCAAGGGATCTGCGCGCGCGGCCGCGCAACTGCAGCAGACCCCACGCAAACGCGCCCGTATGCAGGGCCGCCACGAACGCCACGCCCCAGTACGAGCGGATAGCCGGCCCGATGCCCAGCCAGTCGGACACGCCGGGGTTGTCCGGGTAGATGGTGGTCAGGACGACGTACATGTTGAGGAACGTCGCGATCCCGGCGGCGACGTACGCGATGCGCCAGCGCCACGAGAACGCGAGCAGGATCGCGGCGAGGCCGAAGAACGGGAACAGGTACCGCTCGTGAACGCGCGTCGGCGCTGCGAAGAACGCCAGCGCCAGGACGCAGACGCCCACCAGGATCGTCAGCCGGTCCGGCCGGCGCGCCACGGCCAGGGACGTGATCGCGGCCACGGCCAGCAGGAGGAAGGCTCCCACCAGCGCCGCCGGGATCGGCCCGACCGCTGCCCAGCTGGTTGCGCCCGGGACGGGCGCGTCGAAGATCCAGCCGCCGCTGCTCGCCAGGCTCACCCCGTCCACGGGGAACAGCGCCCAGGCGTTGTAGGCATTGACCGACACGTAGGAGTAGGTGGCGGCGGTGCTCATGACCAGCCGCACCAGGGTGGAGTCGAGGAACGGTGCCGTCGTGGACAACGACACGACCGACAGGCCGAACGGCGCCGCCATCGCCACCGCGGTCAGGAACCCGGCGGCGCCGGTCGTCAGGATCCGGATCGGGCCCGCGGCCCGTCGCTCCCATCCGAAGCCTCGCGGGGCCGGCGCATCTTCGTCGCCCCAGCCGCCGGCGGGCCACAGGGCGCGGCGGATCGTGACCACCGCGACGATCGGCACCAGGATCGCCAGCTGCGGCTTGATCAGCGCCGCGACCACGGCCAGGATCGCGGAACGCTCGCTCCGGCCGCGCCAGAGCTCCCGGATCGCGAGCAGCAGGAACACGGTGCCGAAGCTGTCCACCTGCCCCCAGATCACCGAGTCGAACCAGGTGATCGGGTTGAAGATGACGACGGCGGCCGCGATGGTGGCCCGGCGATCGGTGACGCCCAGCTCGCGGGCCATCGTCCACACCACGTAGCCGAGGGCGACGTCCGTGATGATCGCGGGCAGCTTGATCAGGTCCCCGATCCCGCCGACCAGGTTCCCCGCGACACCGACCAGCCACAGCGCGTACAGGTAGCCCGGGGTGTAGTCCGCGAACCCGGCGTTCTCGTAGAAGCCCGGAGGGCCGACCCTCGCGAGCTCGCTCGCCCAGTGCCGGAACAGGTCCAGGTCGTTGCCGAACCCGGAACCCCGCAGTGGTTCCCAGGCGTATGCCATGATCAGGCGGAAGAGCAGCCCGATCAGCATGATCGCGGCCATCTGCCGGCCGATGCCTCGCCGGGGGGCGTCGTCCGTCGTCGTCTCCCGGTCGGGCATACCCGAACCCAGAGCGGTCACGGGGAGCCTCCTACGCAGCGTGAAGGTGGACCGGAGTATAGCCGAGGGCCCCGGGGCGGCCCCCATCCCCGCACCCGCGACCGGGCGTGCCACGGCGATCCTCGTCGGGGTGCTGCTGCTGTTCGGTGCGGCCTTCATCTACTGGTGGTCCAACCCCGTCCACTGGAACCAGTACAACCACTTCGTGTGGCAGGCGGACGCCTTCCTGAACGGCCGCGCCTGGTTCCCGTATCCGGTCGGCCCGGGCGAGCTGCTGCCCCAGAACGACTACCTCCAGGACGTCTTCCCGCTCCGCGATGCCGCCGGCAACCTGGACGGCCGCGCCCTCCTCCCGTTCCCCCCGCTGCCGGCGCTGGTCCTGGTGCCGTTCGTGGCCCTGTTCGGGCTGGCGACGGACCAGGAGGCGGTCGCGATCGGTCTCGCGGCGCTGGGCGTGGCGCTCGCCTGGTGGATGCTCGGCGGGCTCCGGTTCCGGCCGTCGGTGCGCGCCGCCGCCACGATCATGTTCGCCACCGGCACCGTGTGGTGGTGGGCGGCATCGGTGGGGAGTACCTGGTACCTGGCCCACCTGGTCGCGGTGGACCTGGCGCTGGTGGCCGTGGGGATCGCGCTCCGCAACGACCCGCGGGCCGCCGACGAGAACCCCTGGCAGGAGGACGATCGCCCGCCCCCTCGCCTCGAGGCGGGGGGCCTCGGGGGCTCGATCCTCGGCCGCATTCGCGGGTCGGCGTGGCCCCTCGATCGCTCGCAGATCCTGGCCGGGTTCGTCCTGGGCCTGGCGGTCACCGCCCGCCTTCCGGTGATCTTTGCGGCGCCGTTCTTCGTGTTCACGGGCGGCGGCGGGTCCTGGCTCCGGCGCACCGTGTCCGCGGCCGTGGGCGGGTTCCCGCCGGTCGCCGCGCTGCTGCTGTACACGTTCCTCACCACCGGCTCGGTGCTGCACCCGGGCTACGACTACCAGTACCAGCTGGAGGCCCACGGCTACCCGGCCCTGGGCTACAACCCGGAGTGGTCCGTGGAGGACGCGCGCTACATCCCGCAGAACGTCGGGATCATGTTCGGCGCCCTGCCGGAGGTCGCGCCGGACGTCAAGCCCGATACCCTGGGCTTCTCCGACCCGGTGCCGCTGTGCACGGGGCTGGGTGTCGAACGGTCGCTGTTCAACCCGGACTGCCCGCTCGTGATCCCGGTCGACATCGGGACCAGCATCCTGCTGAGCGCTCCGGCCCTGCTGCTGGCGCTGCTGGTGTTCCGCCGGCGAGGGCTCGCCCGGCTCTCGATCGGCGCAACGGCCGCCGTCGTCATCGTCGCCATGTTCAACCTCGCGCACTTCAGCCAGGGCTGGGTCCAGTGGGGCTACCGGTTCTCGCTGGACTTCATCCCGTTCCTGCTGCCGCTGGTGGCGCTCGGCGCGGCCCGCGATGACGGACGCCTCCGCGTCGTGGCGGCGGCGCTCCTGGTCGCCGGGGCGGCGATCAACCTGTGGGGCGTCACGTGGGGCCAGATCCTTGGCTGGTAGCCGCTCGCCGATCGATCGAGCCCGTCGATCGCCCGATCAGCCCCTTCAGCGCGACGGGCCGCCCGGAGACGAAGCCGTGACCATCGCCGACGCCGCCGGGGCCGGAGCGCCCGTCCGGGTGGCCCGCCTGTCGTACTTCTTTCCCGCCCACAACGAGGAGGCCAACCTCCAGGGGCTCGTGGAGGAGGCCTTGGCGACCCTGCCGTCGATCGCCGAGACCTTCGAGATCATCGCCGTCAACGACGGCTCGAAGGACCGGACCCGGGAGATCGCGGACCGTCTCGCGGCCGCCCACCCGGACGTCGTGCGGGTCGTCCACCACGACGTCAACCGCGGCTACGGCGGCGCGCTCCGGTCGGGCTTCGAGGCCGCGCGCTACGAGCTCCTGTGCTTCACCGACGGCGACCGCCAGTTCCGGGTCGCGGACCTCGGCCGGCTCACGGCCCGCATGGCGGGGGGTGACCACCCCGACGTCGTCGCAGGCTACCGGATCAGGCGAGCGGACCCGATCATCCGGATCCTCTACGCCCGGACCTACAAGCTGGCGAACCGGATCTTCTTCGGCCTGCGCGTCCGGGACGTGGACTGCGCCTGCAAGCTGTTCCGCCGGGAGGCCCTGGCCGGCATCCGCGTGGAGTCCGCCGGCGCGTTCTTCTCGGCGGAGCTCCTGGTCAAGATCCTCAAGGCGGACCGCACCATCGTGGAAGTCGGGGTGCCGCACTATGCGCGGACCGCGGGCTCGCCCACGGGTGCCAGGCCGTCGGTCATCTGGCTCGCGGTGAAGGACTTCTGGGCCCTGCGGCTGCGGCTGTGGGCAAACCGGTCGCTGGCGATGAAGCGGGGGCGGCCGATCCTGGGCGAGTAGCCTGCGGCGTCTGCACCTCCGTCAGCGCTGCGAGCCGCCGCGGGCGTCCCCCTCGGGATCCAGCGAGTTCACGAACTCCCGGAAGATGCCCAGGCGCGTTGCGTCGACGGGCTCGCCGGTCGTCTCGAGTGGCCCGGCGGAAGCACCCGTCTCGTCCTCGTCGGCACCCTCCGCCCCATCGGGCGATGCCGCGGCGCGGTCCAGCACGTCGCCCGCCGCGTAGATCGGAGCGCCCAGGCGGACCGCCAGCGCGATGGCGTCCGAGGGTCTCGCATCCACCTCGTAGCGGGCGTCGGTGGTCACCAGCACCAGCTGCGCGTGAAAGGTCTCCTCGGCGAGACGGGAGATCAGGATGCGGTCCAGGCGCACCCCCGTATCGAGCAGGACCCGCGCGAACAAGTCGTGCGTGAGGGGCCGCTCCGGCTCCACGCCCGCGAGGTGCGCGGCGATGGCGCTCGCCTCCCAGGGGCCGATCCAGATCGGCAGGATCCGCCCAAGCCCGATCTCCTTGAGCAGCAGGACGTGGCGGCCCGTCGGCATGTGCACGCGCACGCTCTCGACGATCATGGCGATGGCGTGCGCGCGGTCCTCGGCCATGGGGGGATTATCCCACGGTCCGGGCGCGGCGCCGGTACGGCAGGGCGAGCAGGACCCCGGCCACGAACCCGCCGATGTGGGCGAAGACCGCCACGCCCCCGTTGACGGTCGAGGTCGCGCCCAGCGACCCGATCCCGTCCACCACCTGGAGCAGGAACCAGAACCCGAGCACGATCACCGCCGGGACCGCGATCAGCTGGTAGAAGAAACCCAGGAAGACCAGCGACTGGATCCGCGCCCGCGGGAACAGCACCAGGTACCCGCCCAGCACCGCGGAGATCGCACCGGACGCGCCGATGATCGGGATCGCGGAGCCTGGATCCGAGAGGACCTGGGCGGCATCGGCCGCGATGCCGCCGACGAGATAGACGAGCAGGAACCGGGCGCGGCCCATCCGGTTCTCCACGGCGTTCCCGAAGATCCACAGGAACAGGATGTTGCCCAGCAGGTGCATCCAGCTCCCGTGCAGGAACATGCCGGTGAACACGTCCAGCACCGGCTCGGACAGGAGTTCGCCGCGGCCGAGTGCTGCCACGAGGTCCTCGGGCACGGAGCCGCGAGTGTCCACCAGCTGCTCCAGCCCCGCGATACCGCCCTGGGCGAGCACCAGCAGCTGTCCTCCAAACACGCCCGAACAGAGCGCGATGAGGGCCAGCGTCACGACCGGCGCCCGCCGGGTGGGGTTCGCGTCGCGGAGCGGGATCACCGGCGGGGCGTCGGCCGCGACTGGCCCCGGATCACGGCTTCGGTGTCCGGGTGGGCTTTGGAGCCTTGGTGGGTGCCGCCGAGGCCTCGGCCGACGCCGACGGGGACGGCGAGGCGGACGACCCGTCCGGGGCTGCTTCGAGGGGTGCGCTGTGGAGCCCGGTGGCGGAGATCCACCAGAGCACGGCGGGGGCCGTCTCGACGGGCGGCACCGTCACCGTCATGCCCTTCAGCCCGGCCCAGGCCCGGTCGTCGCCCGCAAGGCGGTACTGGGCGACATACGCGCCGTCCGCCTTGTTGAACGCGACGATCCGGTGGTTGGTGGCGTCGAAGGCGTACAGCAGGCCCTTCCGGCGGCTGGACGACCCGTCCGCGCGGTTCGGCGAGGCCAGCAGCGTGTAGGTCGACGTCGGGCGCAGCCGGATGTCCCCGGGCGGCTCCGCGTTCCAGCCGCTGGCCGGGATCGCGCGGGCCACCTCCCCGTTCTCCGCCACGTAGATGTCGCCGTCGATGAGCACGTCCGTCATTCCGTCAACCGGGCGATCCGTGGGCAGCCGGCGGGTGGGCTTGACCGGGTAGCCGGAACCGTCGTTGGCCGGCGACAGAACCATGATGTTCTGTTCCGACGGGTCGACGATGTAGAGCTTGTAGAAGGCGGCGTCGAAGTTGGCGACGAAGGTGGCGATGTCGCGGACGTCGTCGCCCCAGGAGGCAGACTCGACGACTTTGATGCGGACGAGCGTGCCCTTGCCCCTGCTGTCAGCCGGGCGCCATCGCCAGAGCACGTTCTTCGAGTCCAGGATCAGGACGTCCGGGCCGCCGGTGGTGATGAGCTTAGGGTCGGCAACCAGCGTGCCGGAGGCCTTCTGGCCGGTCTTCGCGACCGCCTTCGCCGTCTTCGCGGCGAGGTCGATGCGCCAGACGGTCCTGGCCGCGGTGTCCAGGACGTACGGCGCGCCGTCCGAGCCCAGGACCAGGCCGTCGAGCGCGACCGGCGTCTCGCCCTCCGGGAACGAGAACAGGGTGGTGCTCGTCACGTTCACGACGCCGTACAGGCGGTCCAGGCCCTCCGACGCGGTCCGCCGGAGGGGAATGATCTGGGACAGCGGGTAGCCGGCCTTCTCGGCCTTCTCCAACTCGTCGTAGGCGATCGTGAGCAGCTCAAGCGCCCGCTTCGGGTCGTCGCTGACCAGGTCGACCCCGGGCCCGCTGACCGCGCTGAGCGCCTTGGCAGCCGCGTCGTACGCCTGCTGGGCTGCGGTGATCGACTTGATGGCCTCCGTTGGCTGGCGCTGTCCGCCGACGGCATAGACGCCAAACGCCAGCGCCCCGCCGACCGCGACGAACGCGAGCAGGGCGACGGCGGCGCGGCGCTGGGTCTCCATGCGCGAGGAGGCGGTGCTCACGCGTCGGTTGCCGGGCCGGCGGTGCGGCAGCCGGTCCTGGATGCCCCAGACGAAGCGCTGGAACCCGTTGCCGGCGGCGTCCCTGGCCCGTGCAGCACCGACACCCAGCGCCGCGGCGCCCGCGGTGACCGAATCGGCGAGGGGAATCGGGGAGCGGTCCGGCGCGCCGGCAAGGGGCTCCGCCGGACGAACCGGGACCAGCGTGCGGGACTTCACGGTGGCGCCTGCCTCGGTCGCCTCGAACGCGAAGGCGCCGTCGCTGCCGCTCCCCTCCGCGGCTACGAACCGGGCATGCAGGTGCTCGATCGCCGACTGCGGGTGGAGCGTGACCAGGGCGTCCTTGAGCGTGTCCGTCCCGATCCGGGCGACCACGTTGGCCGAGACGAGGCAGAGCGAGTCGCCCACGGACAGCTCACCGCGCCAGACCTCCGGCTCCAGTTCCGCGACCGGGAGCCCGCGGTCCCCGTTGGGGTCCGGGAGTGTGGACAGCCGGGCCTGGCGGATCAGATAGGCCTCGGCGGGGCCGACGGTCGCCACGTAAAGCTCGCGCCCGCGGACCACCGCCACCGCCACCCCGACGGGGCCCGCGCCGTCCGCCTGGTGCCCCAGGCCATACCGGTCCCGCTGGTGGGCGAGCCGCTTGTTGGCGATGCCGAGCACCTTGGTGAGGCACTGGCGGATGCCCGCCGACTCGTCGTAGTAGTACTCGTTGCGGATGGTGTCGGCGACGACGCGGGTGGCCTCCCGGGCCCGGGCGCCCGCGACCCGCGACGTCACGAGCAGGTACAGGTTGCCCTTCGTGCGTCCCACGGATCCGACGGACGGCTCCACCACGACCACCGTGTCGGGCGAATCGGGAAGCCGATCCTGCTCCGTGACGGCGCCGAGCTTCAGCTGGAGACGGACGGCCAAGCGAGGATCCTCATGGGTGCAGCAACGAGCGTCGGGGCCGTCGGGTGACGCGACGGCGGCCCCCTCCGGAGCGGGATCCGGATTATACGCGCGGTCCCCGGCCGGTCCTGTCCTCGCGGTCCGCGCCCAGGAACCGGAGGTGCCGCACCCGGGCGCCACCGGGCGCTGCTGCGAACGCCTCGAGCAGCTCGAGCGCCCGCATCCGCAGCTCTGCCGCGACGATGGGCTCGTCCACCGCCACGACGAGGGCGTCCGGCTCCAGGCGGACCAGCCTGCACGCACCCACCGCGGGCGGCACGCGCTCCGCGACCAGCGCATCCCAGGTGGTGATCGCCCTGCCCAGACGCAGCTCCGACTCCAGTCCCAGCCGGCGGGCGGCCTCGGGCAGCAGGTCGCCGAGCCGGTCGGGGCGCCGCCGGCGCTGGGGGGATTCGGGGTCGTCGCGCATCGGTGGTCAGCCTCAGCGGCCGCGTTCGAGGCGGCTGGTGCCATCCGCGGCCGCCGTCACCGACCAGACCGTTCCGACAGAGCGCAGGGCCGGATCCAGGTCGTCCAGCGTCGTGGTGGTGACGAAGGTCTGCGGCAACTCCGCGATCCGCCGCACGAGGTGCGAGCGCCGGTCGGGGTCCAGCTCCGAGAAGACGTCGTCGAGGAGCAGGAGGGGTGGGTGTCCGTCGAGGGCCGTCAGCAGGTCGAGCTCCGCCAGCTTCAACGCGAGGATCGCGGTCCGCTGCTGGCCACGGGACGCGAACGATGCCAGCGACCTGCCGTTCAGCTCGAACACCACGTCGTCGCGGTGCGGCCCGACCAGCGTCGAGCCGTTCCAGACCTCCTTGTCAGCGGTCTCGGCCAGGCGGCGGGCGAGCGCGTCCCGGATCGACTCGCCGGGCTGCTGGGGTGCGTTCGTCACGCAGGCGATCAGGAGGCGCCCGGCGGCCGCCTCCTCGGGCGCGATCTCCGCGTGGGCCGCGGCCAGCGGCTCGGACAGCGCCTCGATCAGCCGCGCCCGCCCCTCCCTCACGGCCGTCCCGGCATCCACGAGCGTGCCGTCCCAGAACCGGAGCTCGGCGCGGCTCGCCTGCTCCTCCCGGATCCGGCGCAGCAGCCCGTTGCGCTGCCTGAGGGCCCGCCCGTAGATGGCGAGGGCCCGGACGTAGCCGGGCGACTGCTCCCCGGCCAGGCGGTCCAGCGCCTCGCGGCGCAGGGACGGCGGACCGGCGACCAGCAGCATGTCCTCGGGCGCGAACATCACGGTCCGCAGGACGCCGGCGAGGGATGCCGCTCTGCGCGCCACGCCGTTCACCAGGATCCGCTTCCGGGCTCCGCCTCCGGCGGTGCGCACCAGCGCAACCTCGACCGCGTCGCGAGCGTCGGGATCCGCCTCCGGCCGTCCCATGCGTGCCTCCACCCGGGCGAGATCCCGTCCCCACCGGACGAGCTCGCCGTCCGCGGACGTCCGGTGGGACCGGCCCCAGGCCAGCATGACGATGGCCTCGAGAAGGCTGGTCTTGCCCGCGGCGTTGGGACCCCAGACCAGTTGCGGGCCGGGACCGAAGACCGCATCGAGCATCGCGTAGCCGCGGAGGTCGCGGATCGACAGCCCGTGGAGAATCGGGGTCCTGCGCCTCTCCGCCGGGGTGTCGTCGGGCGAGTTCGTCGGCCGGTCCGTCAGGAGGTGGTGCGCACGGGCATGACGACGTGGACGTACGCGTCGTCGCCCACGGGCCGGAAGACGCCGGGCGAGAGGGGGCCGTTGAGATCGAGCGAGAACCGGTCCGTGGCCACGTTGCCCAGGACGTCGTTGAGGTAGCGGGCGTTGAACGCGATGGTCGTCGCATCGCCCTCCACTGTGGCCTCCACCTCGCCCGTGTAGTCGCCGACCTCGGCGGTCGCCGTCACCGTGATGCCGGCGCCCTCGCCGCCCACCTGGAGCTTGACGATGTTGGCCGACGAACTGGCGATGAGCGCGGCGGGCCGCACGGCGCGCAGCAGCTCCTCGCGATCGAACTCGGTTCGGGTGGCGCGGCCGGCCGGGAGGACCTGCTGGTAGTTGGGGAACTGCCCGTCGATGAGGCGTGAGACCAGGTCGATGCCGTCGAGATGGAACAGCACCTGGTTGCGGGCCGTGGCGAGGACGAGCTCCACGGGATCATCCGTGTCCGAGAGGATCCGGCTCAGCTCATTGAGGGCACGGGCAGGGATCACGACCGAGACCGCCTCGACCGGGTCCAGGATGTCGATCGTCCGGACCGCGATCCGGTAGTTGTCGGCGGCCGCCAGGGTCAGGCGGCCGCCCTCGAACCGGGCCAGGACGCCCGTGAGGATCGGGCGGGCCTCGTCACTGGCGGCGGCGAACACCGTCTCGTCGAGCGCCCGCTTGAGGAGCTTCTGGGAGATTCGGGTGGTCGGGCGCTCGCCGGCGGTCTGGATCGTCGGGAACTCGTCCGCGTCGATGCCCTTGACATGGGTCGCAAAACGACCACAGCGGATGTGGAGGGTGTCCGGGCCCTGCAGCTCGAGGTCCACCTTCTCTGAACCCGGCAGGGAGCCGACGAGGTCCGTGAGGAGGCGCGCCGGGACCGTGGTGGCGCCGTCGGTCTCGATCTTGCCGGGCACCCAGTAGGTCACCCCGATCTCGAGGTTCGTCGCCGTCAGCTTCAGGCCGGCGTCCTCGGTGCGCAGCAGGACGTTGGCGAGCACGGGCAGGGTGCTCCGGCTGGAGACCGCGCGGGACACCACCGAGAGGCCGCGGGCCAGATTCTCCTGCATGACAGAGAGTTTCACGTCGGGTTGTCTCCAGCAGCGGTATGGGCGGGCGGGGTGGCCGGGAGCCGCCGTCGGGTCCCGGCCGGAAGGTCAGGCGGCAACACCCGCGTCGGGGTCGTCGGGTGGAATGATCGTCCTATCTTCTCATTCCGTCATCACCGTCATCATGCCGTGGATCCGGTGGACGGGCGCGCGCACTCGTGCGGGATTTCCGTGTGCACCGGTCCCGGCACCCCGTGGATCGTCGCGGGCAAACCCGGGGATGGAGCGGGGATGGCAGCGTGGACCACCAGGACGACGCGGCGGGGTTGTCCCCAGAGCGCCCGAATGGGCCCCTGTTGTGCCCATCCTCATCCCGGGAATCGGTGCCGAACGCCCACGAGACCGGGCGGTTGTCCACCGGCTGTCCCCTGTTGGGCGGGGGGCGGAGTGGGATGGGATACGCGCCAAATACCAGCGAGGCTGGTGATAGCCAGGGTTCCACCGGCCCCCGGCTGCGGCGTGGACCGGGCCAGAGGTGACCCCGTGCGTGAGGGGACCGCATGGCGGGGGACAGGGCGCGCCGCCGGCGGCCCCAGGCCGGGCTACCACCAATTGTGCTGGTAGGTGACAGGAGATGTGGCCCAGGCGCGACACGACCGGTGAGGCCGGCGGTCGCGCAGGACCAGAGGGCCCGGGCCGCGCCCATAGCTCGAAGTTGTCGCCGGCCCCGGCCGGTCACTCGGAGTAGATCAGCTCCCGGACGGCCGCTACCTCGCGGCGCATCTCGTCGTTGACCTGCATCTCGCGATTGATCTTGCCGCAGGCGTGGAGGACCGTGGAGTGGTCTCGTCCGCCGAGCTCCGCGCCGATCCGCAGGAGCGACACGTCTGTCTCCTCGCGCATCAGGTACATGGCGATCTGGCGGGGCACGACGATGCTCTTCTCGCGCTTCTGACCCTGGAGGGCATCCATGCCCACGCCGTAGTAGTCGGAGACCGCCTTCGTGATCCGTTCCGGCGTGACCTGGCGCTTCTTCGGGTTGTAGAGCACGTTCGAGAGCACGGCCTGCGCCAGCTCGATCGAGACCGGCGTCGCGCCCATCGAGGCGTACGCGACGATCCGGTTGAGTGCGCCCTCGAGCTCCCGGATGTTGGAGACGACCTTGCGGGCGATGAACTCGATCACGTCGGACGTGATCGGCGTGCCCTGCTCCTCGGCCTTGGCGCGCAGGATGGCGATCCGCGTCTCCAGGTCCGGCGCGGTGAGGTCTGCGATCAGGCCCCACTCGAACCGGCTGCGGAGCCGCTCCTCGAGCGTGAGGATCCCCTTGGGCGGTCGGTCCGACGACAGGACGATCTGCTTGCCGTCCTCGTGGATCGCGTTGAACGTGTGGAAGAACTCCTCCTGCGTCCGCTCCTTGTCCGCGATGAACTGGATGTCGTCGATGAGGAGCAGGTCGATCCTGCGGTAGCGGGCGCGGAACTCGTCGATGCGGCCCTGCTGAATCGAGGTGATGAACTCGTTCGTGAACTTCTCGGACGTCGCATAGACGACGCGCTTGCGCGGGAACTTCGCGACGACGGCGTTCCCGATCGCGTGCATCAAGTGCGTCTTCCCCAGGCCGACCCCGCCATACAGGAACAGCGGGTTGTACGCGTGCCCCGGGCGCTCCGCCACGGACAGCGAGGCCGCGTGCGCCAGGCGGTTGGCCGAGCCGACGATGAAGTTCGAGAAGGTGTAGCGAAGGTTCAGGCAGGTCGCCCCGGCGCCGGCTCCCTCAGGGGCACCGACGCGCGTGGGCTCCACCCGGACCGGCTGTGCCGCAACGGGTGCGGCGCCTGCCTGGGTCTCGTTGGCGGTCACGATGAACTCGACCTGGACGCTGTAGCCGACCACGCGGGCGAGCGTCTGGGAGATCAGGGACCGGTATCGCGACTCCAGCCAGTCCTTGGCGAACCCGTTGGGGACCGCGATGCGGAACCGCTGGTCGTCCACGTCGACGAGATGGGTGTCTCGAAGCCACGTCTCGAAATTGGCCGGCGACAGGGAGACCTGCAGCTCGCCGAGCGCCGCGCGCCAGACCTGCTTCGCGTCCATCTGCGATCGTGACCCTGGGTTGAGTGAGGCTGCGATGGGTGAGTGTGACCAGGAAACCCGGACCAGAGGGAGCCTCGCGGAGGCCGCGGCTCCGATCCCCGCAAGCACCGCCCGACTGGACGACGGAGCCCTGATCGGCCGCCCCCGCCAGCGTTCCGGCGCATGAGGCTGCCGAACAATACACCCGTCCTCGGGGGGTCGCAAGGCGATTCGCGCATACTCCCCCAGTGTATCGTGCGGGCGCTCGCGTGGGACGGTGAGCCTTGTGCCTCGTCGCGTTCCGGGCAGGCCCGCCGCTCATGGTGACGGCGATCCCGTGGTCGCGCGCCCGCCCCCGGCCCGGGATCGGCGACGGGGACCCGCCGGAGGTCGCCCGAGACGGTGCGCCCGTTTGACACCCCTTCGCGATGGGCCATATCATCCCCCGGACGTACACGCGCCGTCGCGCTTCCAGGCGCTCGGCGCGTTTGCGTGCCTCTAGGGCCGGAGCTTCCGGGTCCCAGGGCCGATGGAGAGGATCACGAACAGTCCCGATGGGCAAGCCGACATTTCAGCCCAAGAAGCGGCATCGCGCCAAGGAGCACGGCTTCCGCGCCCGGATGAAGACACCGGGTGGCCGGCGCGTGCTCGCGACGCGGCGCGCGAAGGGCAGGAAGCAGCTCTCGGCCTGACCGGCAAACGCAGTCACAACCCGCTGCGGCTCGTCATGCTCTCCCGCCCGGGCGAATTCGCCAGGCTGGCGGAGGGAGGCGTCGCCAGGACGCACCCCTTGCTGGTCGGACGTTTCACCCGGAACGACCTTGACCAGACCCGGTTCGGGTTCGCGACCGGCAAGCGGCTCGGAGGAGCCGTCATCCGGAACCGAGCCCGGCGCCGGATCCGTGATGCGCTCAGGGTGATGGCGCCGTCGTTCCAGCCCGGCTGGGACGTCCTCATCATCGCCCGGCCCGCAATTGTCGTGGCCGACCACGAAGCGCTGGTCGGGGCTTTGCACCGGGTCCTCCGCTCGGGAGGCGTGCTCGGAGGTCGAACGGAGTCGTGACACGAGTCGGGGTGTCGATCGGGGTAGGGCTGATCCGCCTGTACCGCATCGTCTTTGCCTGGCTGCCGTCGAGCTGCCGGTTCGAGCCATCGTGCTCGCGCTACGCCGAGCAGGCGATCCAGAAATACGGGCTGCTGCGCGGATCCTGGAAGGGCGCAAAGCGCATCGGCCGGTGCCATCCCTGGAACCCGGGCGGCTACGACCCGGTCCGCTAATGGATACGAGAACGACCGCGTGACCCGCCTCAAGCAGATCCTCGTCCGGCTGGCGCCGGTCCTGTTCCTCGTGGCGCTGGCCCTGGTCGTCTCGGCCTGTGCTTCGGGGTCCGGCAACGGCTCGCCTGCGCCGACGCCCAGCCACTCGCAGTCGCCCCTCCTCCCGGCCAACCCGGGCGCCAACCCGATGGACCTCCTGGCCTGGGCGTTCACGCCGATCTTCCAGGTGCTGTTCATCGCGCTGGTCCTGCTCGACCTGCTGGTCGGCAACATGGTCGGCGCGATCATCCTGCTCACGATCATCCTCAAGCTGCTCACGACGCCGATCACGCGCAAGCAGCTGGTCTCGTCGCGGCAGGTGCAGATGCTCATGCCCGAGGTCAAGGAGCTCCAGCGCAAGTTCAAGGGCGACCGGGTCAAGCAGCAGGCGGCGGTCTCGGAGTTCTACAAGCAGCGGGGGATCAACCCGGCCAGTGGTTGTCTGCCCACCCTGCTCCAGATGATCCTGCTCATCCCGATGTACTCGGTGTTCAGCCAGGGCCTGACCAATCACAACATCAACGGGATGCTCAACGTCTTCGGCTGGCAGATCGTCGAGTTCAAGTGCGCAGCCTCGCCGGTCTTCAACGCGGCCGGGCAGGTCACCAACCCCTGCCTCAACCCGGTGGCGTTCGGCATCAACTGGAGCTACCCGGAGCCGGTCACGACCGGGCTCGCCATCGCCGGGTTCGGCATCAGTATCCTCGCCATCATCTCCTCCCTGGTCCAGCTGGTGGCGTCCCGCCAGATGCTGGCGCCCGTCGACCCGCGCATGGCAGACGACCCCAACATCAAGATCCAGCGGCAGATGGCCTACTTCCTGCCGCTGATCTCCATCGTGTACGGCGGCATGCTGCCGGCGGGCCTGTTCCTCTACTGGATCCTGTCCACGGTCATCCAGGTCGTCCAGCAGTTCTTTGTCCTCGGCTACGGGGGGATGTTCCCGCTGTTCGGCTGGTCCCCCGGTTTTGCGCGCGGCCACACGGCGCGCTACCCGGTGAGGCTGCCCGAGCCCAAGCCCCTTGCCCCCGGGCAATCCAAGAGCGCGGCGGAGCGCTCGAAAACCGTCGACCGAGACCTCTCGGCCAGGTCGACGATCCGGCCCCACCGCCCGCGGAGCGGCCGACGAGGGAGACGACGCTAACCATGAGCGAGTACCAGGAGTTCACCGGCAAGTCGGTCGAGGAGGCGATCAAGGCCGCCTGCGACCAGTTCGCGGTCGGACTTGGCGACCTCGACTTCGAGATCCTCACCCCCGGCAGCCGCGGCGTCCTGGGGATGGGAGCGGAGGCCGCCCGGATCGTCGCCGCGCCGCGCAGCGCCCTCGGCGGCGCAGCACCAAAGCGGGCTGCAGCCGAGTCCGTGCCGCTGCCGGCGCCACGTCCCCGCGAGGACCGCCCCTCGGGCGATCGCGATCGCGGCGGCTTCGGCGACCGTGACCGCGGACCCCGCCGTGACGACCGAGGGGCGCGCGGCTTCGATCGCGACCGAGGCCCCCGCCGGGATGACCGCCCGGCCGGCGACCGTCCCCCGCGCCCGGCCGGCGACCGCCCCCCGCGACGTGATGACCGCGGCCCCCGGCGCGACGACTCCTCCGAGCGCCCCGAGCGCCCGGCCCGTGGAGGCCAGGAGCTGACGGCCGCCGAAGTCGCGCAGGTGGCGACCGCCCGCGGCTCGCTCGCGATGGAGCGTGCGGAGCTCGAGGCAGCGGAGGCCACGCCCGAGACCCTCGCCGCCGGGCGCGAGATCCTCGAGACGCTGATGGGCCACCTCGGCTTCGAGGGCGTCACCGTGGAGATCCGCGAGGGCGAGACCAGCCGACTCAACGTGATCGGCGAGGGCCCCGACCGCGAGGCCCTGGGCTCCCTCATCGGCCGCAAGGGCGAACGTCTCTCGGCGCTCCAGCACCTCGTGAACCTGATGCTCTCCCGCCGAACGGGCCAGTGGACCCGCGTGCTGGTGGACGTCGAGGACTATCGAGGTCGCCGCGAGCGACAGCTGGCCGACCTCGCCGAGCGCGCCGCGGGGCGCGTGGTCGAGACCGGGAAGATGCTCCAGCTGGAGCCAATGCCCGCGCTCGAGCGCCGCTGGATCCACCTCGCCCTGCGCGACAACGCGGACGTCTCCACCCAGTCGATCGGCGAGGAGCCGAACCGGCGCGTGGTGGTCCTGCCGCGCAACCCATAGCGTCCCCCTGGCGTCACAGGGAGGCTCGTCATCCGATTGGGGGGGTGACGGATGAGCGCCGACCAGCGAAGATCCGTTCCTGAGCCGAGCACCCGCCCCGGTGACGACCCGCAGCATTCGAGAGCACCAATGACCACCGAACCCGGCCCCGCGCCCTCCGGCCATCGCGGCTCCTCCACGGGGCTGCGCTTCGCGATCGCGTTCCTGCTGGGCGTCGTCCTGGTGGTCAGCGCCGGCGGTGGTGCCCTGTATGCCTACGGTCAGCAGTACACCGGCAAGGTCCTGCCCGGCGTCCGGATCGGCGACACGGACCTGTCCGGCCTCACCGCTGACGCCGCGGCAGCCGCCCTCGAGGACGCATACGGCTCGCTCGGTGCGGGGCGGGTGCTCCTCGCCGGCCCGGACGGCGACCTGACCATCGGCTACGCGGAGATCGGGCGCGGCCCGGACACCACCTCCATGCTGGAGGCGGCTCTCGCGGCGGGCCGACGCGGCGAACCCGTCGCGGATCTCATCGGTGCGCCCCAGACCGCGATCCGCGGCGTGACCCTCGGGGCCGCCGTCACCTACGATCCGGACCGGTTCGCCGCGGCGGTGGATGCGGTCGCTGTGGCCATCGACCGCAGCGCGGTGAACGCCACGCTCACCGTCGAGGACGACTTCAGCTACTCGATCACCCCATCGGTGGTCGGGCGGGTCGTTGACCGCGCCGCCCTCGCAGGCGCGATCGACGCGCAGATCAGCAGGCTCGATGCCCCGTCGGAGGTCCGCCTGCCGATCCCGTTCACCACGGGCACGCCGCCCATCGAGACCGCCGACGTGGAGGCCGCCGTGGCCGCCGCGAACCGGATGGCCGTGGACCTCGTGCTCGCCCGCGGCGAGGACGCCTGGACCATCCCGGGCGCCGGCATCCGCAGGCTCATCTCGTTCGCCGCCACCGGCGATGGCAGCGTCGTCCCGGTGGTCGACGAGGCGGGCATCGGCCCGCTCCTCGCCCCGATCGCCAAGGGCGTCAACCAGGCGCCCAGGAGCGCCACCTTCAAGCTCAGCGGGAGCCGCGTGATCGTCGGCGGCAAGAGCGCGGAGGGCCGCAGGCTCGACACCGCGGCCACCCGCGACCTCGTCCTCGCCGCGCTGGTGGCGCGGCAGTCGGGCACACCCGAGCCCCTGCTGGAGCCCGTCGTCGCGGCCACCCGGCCCGGCGTGACGACCGAGGAGGCCGAGGCCGTCGCGCCGAAGATGCGCGAGATCTCGCGCTGGAGGACCTACTTCCCGATCGGCGAGAAGAACGGCTTCGGCGCCAACATCTGGATCCCGACCAGCATCATCAACGGCTACGTGGTGGGTCCGGGCGAGACCTTCGACTTCTGGAAGGCGGTCGGTTCGGTCACCCGCGCAAAGGGCTACAGGCCGGGCGGCGCGATCATCAACGGCAAGACCGAACCCCAGGGCGCGCTCGCCGGCGGCATCTGCTCCACCTCGACCACCCTGTTCAACGCCGCGCTCCGCGCCGGCTTCGCGATGGGCGCCCGCCGCAACCACTACTACTACATCGACCGCTACCCGCTGGGCCTGGACGCCACGGTGTTCATCTCCAGCGGCGGCTACCGGCAGACGATGAGCTTCACCAACGACACCAGGTACCCGGTGCTGATCCGCGGGATCAACACCCGGTCCGGTTCGTCGGGCTGGGTCACCTTCGTGATCTACAGCGTGCCGACCGGCCGGAGGGTCGTCATCTCGGAGCCGGTCGTCAAGAACCGGAGCACGGCCACCGACACCCGCCAGAACACGAACAGCCTCCCGCAGGGGACGACCAAGCGCGTGGAGTACCCGGTCAACGGGATGGAGGTCTGGCGTACGGTGACGGTGTACGAGGACGGCAAGGTCCTGCGCCGCAAGACCTACTACACCCGCTACGCGACGATCACCGGGATCCTGCTGGTCGGGACCGGCGGTCCGACGGGTGGCGACGCAACCCCGAAGCCGGCCCCGGCACCCATCGCGGCCCCCTGAACCCGGAGTTCTTCCTGCGGGGGCTTGCGATCGGCTTTGCCGTCGCGTTCGCGCTCGGGCCGATCGGGCTCCTGGTCATCCGGCGGACGATCGATCGGGGCCTGGCCCACGGGTTGCTCTCGGGCGTCGGGGTCGCGACCGCGGACGCCGCCTACGGCGCCATCGCCGCCTTCGGCCTGACCGCCGTCACCGAGGTCCTGGTCGGCGTCGATCGTCCGCTGGGCGTGGTTGGAGGCGCCATCCTGCTCGTCATGGCCGTCCGCGCATTCCGTGCAGCGCTGACCGGACCGGCAGCGGAGGCACGGTCCGACGGCCGGCGTCCCGGCGGGCTCGTCACGGCCTTTGCAACGATGGTGGGGCTCACGCTCACCAATCCCGCGACCATCCTCGCCTTCGTCGCCCTGTTTGCGAGCATCGGTGCGGGCACGGGTGGTCCCGCCGGCGCCGCGCTGGTCGTCGCCGGCGTCTTTACCGGCTCGGTCACCTGGTGGGTCGTCCTGACAGGCGTCGTCGCGGGGCTCCGGGCGCGCCTCACACCGGGCATCGTCCGCGGGCTCAACCTCGTGTCGGCGCTCGTGATCGCCGCCTTCGGCGTCTCGGCCATGGCGCTCGGCATCGCCGGGTAGCGCACCGCGTGGCGAACGGGGGCGCAGCAGCGACCCACGCCTTCGCCAGCTCCCCTACGATCAGGGAGTGACGAGACCACCCCTCCCCGAGGCCGTCCTGTTCGACTGGGACGGCACCCTCGTGGACACGATGTCCATGATCTATCGCGCCAACGTGGCTGCCCTGCGCGGATACGGCATCGAGATGAGCCGTGAGTGGTTCCGCGAGCACTACACACCGGACTGGCGCCGCTCGTACCTGGAGCTGGGGATCCCGGAGCGCCTGTGGGACGAGATGGCGGGGCGCTGGGCGGCGGAGATGTCCCGGATGCGGCCCCGCGCGCTGCCGTGGGCCAGGGGCGCACTCCGGCGGCTCCGTGCGCGCGGGATCCGCGTTGGGCTGGTGACCGCGTCCACGCGCGGCGTCGTGGAGCCGAGCATCGCGCGCCTCAACCTGGGCGGCGTGTTCGAGGCGGCCCTCTACTCGGACGACGTCGCCCGGTCCAAGCCGCACCCGGAGGCGCTCCTCCGTGCCCTCGAGGAGCTCGGGGTGGCGCCCTCGGCGACCGTCTACGTGGGGGACACGCCGGTGGACCTCGAGATGACCCTCGCCGCCGGGGCCTCGTTCGTGGCGGTCGGCACGACGACGCCGGAGGCGGTGTTCCGGGCCGCCGGGGTGGACCGTGTGTGGAGCGGCGTCGGTGCGTGGACGGACGCCCTGCTCGGGTCCGGCGGACCGGCCTCACGGATGAGCCGGCGATGACCCGGGGACTCGCCGCGCTCGGCTCGCTGGCAGAGCGCCTCATGCTGCCGTTCACCATCGGCGGGCTCGCACTCGGCATCGTCGCCACCGTCGCCGGCCTGGAGGACCCCGCCTGGTGGGCGTGGACCGTCCCGGCGGCGATCGTCGGGATCTGGCTGGCGGCCTCGATCGTCGCGGATCTGCTCGCCAGGAAGGCCGGGGTGGACATCATCGCCGTGCTGGCGATCGGCGGTGCGCTCCTGCTCGGCGAGTCGCTCGCGGCCGCGGTCATCGCGGTCATGCTTGCGACCGGGGTCTGGCTCGAGCGATTCGCCGCCGGCAGGGCCCGCCGTGAACTGTCGGCACTGATCTCCAGGGCGCCGCGGATCGTCCACCGTCACGAGGACGGCGGCATCGTCGACCGCCCCATCGCGGAGGTCGAGGTCGGTGACCGGATCCTGGTCAAGCCCGGCGAGGTCGTCCCCGTGGACGGCACGGTCACTGGGACGACGGCCGTTTTGGACGAAGCCGCGCTGACGGGCGAATCACGCCTGGCCACCCGCGAGGCCGGCGATGCCGTGAACTCGGGCACGGTGAACGCCGGTGCCCCGTTCGACCTCAACGCGACCGCGACCGCGGAGCGCAGCACGTACGCCGGCATCGTGCGGCTGGTCGAGGAGGCGCAGTCGTCGAGGGCGCCGTTCGTCCGCCTCGCGGACCGCTATGCACTGCTGTTCGTCCCGCTCGCCCTCGGCATGGCCGGGCTGGCCTGGCTCCTGTCCGGGGATCCCGTCCGGGCGCTCGCGGTCCTCGTGGTCGCGACGCCGTGCCCCCTGCTGCTCGCGGTGCCGATCGCGATCGTGGCGGGGATCAGCCGGTCGGCCAAGCGCGGGATCATCGTGAAGGGCGGCGGCGCCCTGGAGTCGCTCGCCCGCGCTCGCGTCATGCTGTTCGACAAGACCGGCACGCTGACGGCCGGCCGCCCGCGCCTGGCCGATGTGGTCACCGCATCCGGCTGGACGCCCGACCAAGTGCTGGGGATGGCGGCCTCCCTGGAACAGGTGTCACCGCACGTGCTGGCGTCCTCCATCGTCGGGGGCGCCCGAGAGCGCGGCGTCGCCCTCGTCCTTCCCGAGGGGGTCGTCGAGGTACCCGGAGCCGGGGTTTCGGGTCGTGTGGGCGGCCGCGTGGTCCTCGCCGGCACGCCCGACTACGCCAGCGGCGGAACGGGGCTGCCCGACTGGGCCCGCGACGTCCGCCGGCGAGTCGGCCTCGAGGGCGCAACCAGCGTGTTCGTGTCGGTGGACGGAGCGCTGGTCGGGGCGCTGGTGCTCGAGGACCCGATCCGCCCGGAGACGCCGAGGGTCATCCGCTCACTCCGGCGCGCCGGCGTACGGCGCACGGTCATGGTGACCGGGGATCACTATGGCGTCGCGGACATGGTCGCCGCGGCGATCGGGGTGGATGCCCTGCTGGCCGAGCGCACCCCGGCCGACAAGGTGGATGCGGTCGCGGATGAGCGCGCCGGCGCCGACGGGATCCTGGTCATGGTCGGCGACGGCATCAACGACGCGCCCGCCCTGGCTGCCGCGGACGTCGGCGTGGCGATGGGCGCCCGGGGGGCGACGGCCAGCTCCGAGGCCGCGGACATCGTCATCACCGTCGACCGCCTGGACCGGCTGCCGGAGGCGATCCGGATCGCCCGCCGATCGCGGCTGATCGCGATCCAGAGCGTGGCCATCGGCATGGGCCTGTCCTTCGCCGCCATGCTGTTCGCGATGACGGGCCTGCTACCGCCCGTCGCGGGAGCGCTGGTCCAGGAGGTGATCGACGTCATCGTGATCCTCAACGCGCTGCGGGCGCTGACCGGCGGGCTCGAGAAGACGCCCAGGATCCCGGGCTGGACGGAGATCAGCGCCAGGTTGCACAACGAGCACCGCGAGCTGGCGCCGTCCCTCGCCGGCATCCGCGCCCTCGCCGATGGCCTCGGCTCCATGCCCCCGAGGCGGGCGCTCGACGAGCTGCACCAGATCCGGTCCTTCCTGACCGAGACGCTCATCCCGCACGAGGAGGGCGAGGATCGCGAGGTCTTCCCGCTCCTCGCGAACGCATTCGGCAACGACGACGCGACCGCCGCCCTCCACCGGACGCACACCGAGATCTTCCACCTGGTCCGGTTCATGGACCGGCTGGTGGCCGAGATCCCGCAGGAGGGCCCCGGCCCCGACGACCTCACCGACCTCCGGCGCGTGCTGTACGGACTGGACGCGATCCTGCGCCTGCACATGGCCCAGGAGGAGGAGCTGTACCTGTCGCTCGGCGACGAGCACCCAGAGGCGGCGCCGGTGATGGCGTCAGCCGCCTGACACCGGGCGACGACGCGGATCAGGTTGCGCCCGCTCCTCCGGGTGCCGCCGCGGCAGCCGAGCGGATGGCGCACGTCAGGCGGTGCGTGAGCAGGGCGTCGGCGTAGCTGCTGAACAGGCGGCCGGCGTCTCCGTGGCGGATCGCGTCCAGGAACGCGCGGTCCTCGTCCCGGAACGGGTCGTTGCCGGTCGGGATGTACCGGGTCGCCGTGACGCCCCGCAGCCGACTGCCCGTGAAGCCGTCGGCCGCGGTGACGGCCTTCACCCGCGCCTCCTCGAACAGCACGCCCTGCTGGCGGATCGTGATGGCCAGGCCGTCCGCGAACAGGCGGATCTCCTGGGCGCTGGTGCCACCCCGGATGCAGGTGGCGGTGAACGTGCCGACCGGCCCGGCTTCGTAGCGGACGATCGCGGTGCTCACGTCGGCGACGGTCATCTCCGGGTGGTCGGAATGGGCGTGCCGGTCCGCGGTGGCGGCGACGACCGTGGCCTCACCCAGGAGCCGGCGGGAGAGGTCCACGAGGTGGGTCGCCTGCTCCACCATCTGCCCCCGCCGCGGGTTTCGTCACGCCACCAGGCGGGGCCGGGCAGGCTGTCGTGCCAGTGGCCGTTGAGGAGCTTCACCGGGTTGGCCGCGATGACATCCTCCACCTCGCCCAGCGTGTCCCTCGCGCGCCAGTGGTAGGCGACGCCGGCGATGACCCCGGCGGTGCCGATGGCCTTCGCGATCCGCTCGGGCGTCGCGGTATCGCCGGCCAGCGGCTTCTCCACGAACAGGTGGATCCCGCGCTCGACCAGGGCCAGCTCCACCGCTCCGTGCTGGTCGGGCGGGAGGCAGATCCAGGCGGCCTCCGGTTGTTCGCGGTCCAGCATCGCTTCGAGGTCCGTGTAGGGTCGTCCGCCGAAGCGCCGGGCGGCGTCCGCGGCGGCGTCCCCCCGGCGCCCCAGGATCCCCACCAGCTCCACGTCCGGCTCGGTGCTCAGCACCTCCAGGTGCCGCTGCGCGATGAACCCAGGTCCGATGACGGCGACCCGCCGGCGACCTGCCATGCTCCACCTCCAGGTGCGTGGCGCCTAGGGTACGGCCGATGGTGCCCGTCAGCGCCGACGCAGGTGCTCCGGGGTGAGCGTCCACGAGACCGGCAGGAGCGCGACGGAGATCGCCACCAGCAGCCACAGGCTGGCGGAGAAGTTGCCCGTCACGTCGCGGACCGCGCCGAGGACGAACGGCGCCGCGGCAGCGAGGAGGTAGCCGACCAGCAGCATCAGCGCCGCCATGCTGCCGACCTCGGCCGGCTCGTGGCTCACGTCGGTGGGCAGCGTGAGCACGAGCGCGAAGTACGCCCCGAGCCCCGCACCGAGCACCACGGCCCACACGAAGGCCGGCCCGGGGACGAGGCTCACGCCCAGCAGCCCGGTCGTCGACAGCGCCGCCGAGAACAGCAGCTGCTGCCGGCGATGCGGCAGCCATCGGCCGAGCGACGGCACCAGCAGGGTGGCCCCGAAGATCGCCAGGCTGAACGTGGTGATCAGCAGGCCGGCGTCCTCGGTTCTCCAGCCCCGCTCGACGTAGGCGCTCGCCAGCCATGCGATCGCGCCGTAGTAGAGCCAGGACTGCATCCCGAACGCCAGCCCCAGGACCCACGCCACACCCCGCCGCCACGGCATGCGCGGCCAGGGCGACCCCGCTGCAGGCGCGGGATCGCGTGGGGGATCCGGCACGGTCAGCCTCAACCACGCGATGACGCCGACGGCGGCGGCGACCGACAGCCCGAGCAGCGGTGCGCGCCAGGAGCCGGCCGCGATGGCGACCGGCACCACGATGGCGGCCGCGATGGCCGCGCCCACGACGGTCCCCGAGGCGTACGCCGACGTGCCCAGGAGCAGCCGGGTCGGCATCCGTGAGCGCACGAACATCGCGAGCACGGGTCCGATGACGCCCATCCCCAGCCCGACGCCGAACGTCAGCAGCAGGACGAGCCCGATGCCGGGGGCCGCGACGCGGGCGACCCCGAACAGTCCGACCAGGGCGACGCTCACGGCGATGGCGTTCCGCGGCCCCAGGCGCCGCGCCAGGGGGAGGCCGAACGGCGCGAACAGGCCCATGCACAGGACGGGGATCGTTGTCAGCAGGCCGAGGACGGCGTGCGACGCGCCGAGATCGTCACGGATGGTGGTGGCCAAAGGCCCGATCGCGGCGACCTGTGGCCGGAGCGCGAGCGAGACCAGGACGAGCGCGGCCACCGAGACGACGGCCGGCGCGCGACCGCCCGTGGACCGGGACGGGGATTGCATCGCCGCCCATGATGCCCGGAACGCGCCGACCTGGTCGTGATCGGCGTGGAGCACAAGCCTCTGGTCCGCGGCTCGATTGCTGAAGGAGTTGGCCGCACCGATTCCGGCAGTTGCCTCTATTGCTGGCCGGGGTAGCGGCCATCTGGGTTGCTCCGGCGCTCCTCGGCCGGGAACCAGTCAGCCAGTCGCCTGGATGCCGGATGGCTCACCGTCCACCCCGAGGCGGACAGTGATGAACCCAACCACCCGGCCTGCGGTCGAAGGTTCGGTCGTCTGCAGCACGCCCCACTCGGCCAGGAATGGTGGTGGCGCACCGCCGTCCTTGATTCGCAGCTCGACATGGACCCGGTACTCGCCGTCGGTCACGGCGATGTTATTCACCCGGAACGAGACGCCGGACCAGTCGCTCTTCTCGACAGCCACCCGGTACGCCGCCTCGGTCACGAAGAGATCGCGGCGCGTGTTCGGGTAGATCATGCTCCAGCCGAGGTCGTCCTTGCCCGAGATGACCTGGCTGAGCCATGTCGTGACCACCGCCTCCGCTGTCTCGGGCGGGCCACCTACCTGCTCGCCTGGGTCATCCGGCTCGGGCGTGAGGTACGAGCAGCCGGCGACGAGGGCGATGACGAGCAGGGCCGAGGAGAGTGTGCGGATCACTCCCATCCAGCGACTGCCCAGTACACGTCGTTCATGACGATGTCATCCTTGTCTGCGTGCCCCCGGCCGAAGTGCTCGATGGAGAGATCGACAAGGTAGACGAGCGGGTCATCCAGGGCGTTGCGCAGTGACGATGCATCGACCACTACCTGTGCGGACGTGATCCCCAGCAGCCGCTCGCCGGTCTCGGCCGCGGCGTCCCTGATCCAAGCGGCAGTAGCGTCGTCCATCGGGGACCCGAGCGTCCAGCGAGGGCCATGGTCGTTGGCCGTGACGGCCTCGATCGTCTCCACGATCACGCCCTGTCGCTCCAGGGCACGGAGATCGGCGAACGTCACCGGCTCGGCGAAGGTGAGGATCCCGCGACTCGCACCATCGACGGCAATGGTGGTGGCTGCGGCCGTGGCCGTGTCGAGGTAGGCGCGGAGGCCGTCGGAGAGATCCGCCTCGAGGACGATCTGGCCGTGGTGGCGCTCCACCTTGTAGGCCGCCTTGCCGCTGGCGCGGGCGCCTTGGGACACGGCACCCTCCGCGAGAACAACGTCCGCCTCGGCCACGGGTGCCGCTGCCGGGGCAGCCTTCGACGGGTAGGCGGTGTAGCCCATGATCTTGTCCGCGAGCCCCTGCGCGGCATCCCACTTGTCGCAGAGGACCGGGCATCCCGGGGCGGAGACCTGGGCCGGTTGGGTCACGGAGTCGCCACTCGGGTCCCAGAACCAGTTTGTGCCAGTGCTACCCGTGATCGAGTACCAGTGGCTGAACTCGACGAGGGAGATGTACTCCACGCCCGAGGAGGGAAACGCCGAACTCTCCGACGTGATCTCGGCCTCGTGGTTACGGAAACCGCTCCTGTCGCGGTCGTAGTACGGGCTGGGCATCGTGGTGCTGTAGCGCCCGGTCGCGTTGAGGTTGTTGTTCGCGGCCCCGTCGTTCGAGGTGTCCTGGACGTCGTGGGTGAACCGGTAGCCGTGGGTCGCCATGTGCCGCATGTTCGATGCGTTGTCTGCGTCCCACGTCATGCGGGCCCAGAAGTACATCGAGTCACTGCCCGTACGCCAGGTCGATGTCGATCGGCCAAGGGTCCACGTCTGCGGGTGCCACGGGAAGCGGTTGTCGGCCGACACGGTCGGCACGGCGGCCGTGAGTAGCACCACCGCGGCAAGCGCCAGAGAGGCCGCGCGCCGCAGCCCCTTCGACGACGACAGGTCTACCCTCAGCATGAGGACTGCGCCGAGGAAGCCACTGAACAGGCGTTCAATCAGTGAGTGTCGCAACGGTGGTTCTCCTCGGGTGGCTTCGGGGAGGGCTCAACAAGGCACCATCTGCACCCCCTTCGCGCTCCCCGCGGTACTCCCCGCGTTCGTCGGGCACAGGGCGACCGTAGATCGCATGGCCGGCGCGTGGTAGTGGGTGAATCCCTATCCTGCACCCCTTGGGCACCGGGCGCCGCCAGCGCTACTGCGGCGGGGCCTGCCGCCAGCGCGCCTGGCGGCTCCGCGACGGGCAGCGCCGAGAACGCGAGGCCGATCCGACCGAGGTCACCCGCCTGATCGCGGCGGTCCTGCGCACGTCGACGGGGAGGTGATGCCAGAGCCCGACCAGCACCGTATCCTGTCGCGCGGAGGAGCCTGAGCCGTCAGTGCTTTTCCAGCCGCGCCGGGACGCGACCCAACTTGTGCCTTTCGGGACACGGGATCAGTGACTGGGGGGTATTGCCCCCGCGATTCTATGCAGCGTGTTGGTGGAGATGGGGGAGAGTCGAACTCCCCGTCCAGAACCCTTCGCCAGGACCCACTACGAGCGTGTCCGATGGTTTTCGTCAGCCGGTCGGACGCCCATCGGCAGGCTTCTGTCCGGCCCAGTCACGTGTCCCTAGATCGGGCTTGGCTCCGGATCACGTGGCACTCATCCGGGTCGCACCTTCGCTGAGTGACGCTTCCACGGCCCGCGAAGGGGAGGCCGCTTCCACGCTCACCTTACCGCCTAAGCGGCGAGGGCGAGAGCAGGCTGCTTGTCGGCAGTTACTTCGTTTGCCGCCGGTTTAACGAGGCCTGACGGCACCTCGGCTCGCGTTCCCTGGCAGCCAAGCCCTGTCGAAACCACGCATCCCCACAGGACCGAACCACCGTTCGGGGAGCGAATGGTAGCACCGGCCGGCGGCGGGGCCAACCGGCCGCCCGGCCTGTTGTGGACGGCCAGCCCGGCCCGTACGCGGGACGACTGACTCCAGCTCCCGGCAGTCCTGAACGCCAGCCGTTCACTGCAGCGGTTCCCCGACCGCTCGCCGCCAGCTCGAACGCTGAGCGAGCGAGCCGGCGGTTCCGGAGCCAGGTAACCGCCAGGTTGAACGCCCGGCGATCACGAGGCCACCAAGTCCGCCGCACCGGACGGCCGGCGTTCAGGCGCGGGCGCGCCGGCCCTACTCCACCGACGGGTCCGCCACCCGGCCGAGGAACAGCACGGCCCCCGTCTCCATGTCGCGCAGCGCGAACAGGAACGGCCGGTCGACGGTCAACGTGACGATGTCGAGCGGGGCCGACACGGCCTGGAGGATCACGGCCGTGGCCGCGGCGGCCTCGGTGCCCTTCTCGTCCACGTCGATGTTCGCCTGGTGGATGACGGCGCTGATGAGGAGCCGGTCCTCCCTGGTGATACCCGTGAAGTCGGCGTCCTCGGTGAACGCCGTGGGCATCCCCAGCCCGGCCAGGATGTCCTTCAGGTCGAGGTGCGTCTCGGTGCCGAACTTCGGCAGGCCGAGCTGGACGGTGCGTGCCGCCAGCCCGTCGACCATGCCGGCCAGCGCCGCGCCGTCGAGGGACGCCTCGAAGGCGGCCAGGTCATCCGGGACGATGACCAGCATCGACAGCTTGCCACCGACGTACGGCAGCTCGACCGCGCGCCAACCGTCGCCCGAGGCGTAGGGAAGCTCCGACGAGGTCTGCATCATCTGGACGTCGACGGTCGTGCCGTCGAGCCGCGTGAACGGGGCAGGTACCGTCCCGCCCTCCACGAACGGGACCTGCCACGCCGCCTTGAGATAGATCGCGTTGACCAGCACGAGGCGGGTCAGGTCGTTCACGGTGCCCTCGGCCAGCAGCTCCGGGATCCGCCGCTCCGTCTGCTCCTTCACCCAGCCGTTGATGGCCACGCGCGCGGCCTCGGCCGCGTTGATGTAGTCCACCAGGCGCAGGCCGGCCCCGAAGCGCTCCCCGAGGGCCTCGATGTACGGCGTCTCCAGCGCGAAGCCGCGCTGGGCGAACGGCGCGTTGACGATCCGGAGCGTCACGTCCTGCGGGTCGCCGGAGCGGTCGGGGAACGTGCCTGTCCGCGCGTTCAGCAGGGAGTCGAGCGCCGCCACCCATGCGGCGTGCTCGTCCGTCGCCAGGTTCCGCAGTACGGCGTCCATCTCTGCCGCCGTCTGGCCGCGGGCGCCGGCCCGCGCCATCGACAGCGCGAGCGCGACGCTCGTCGGCGACACGACCAGGTTGGCGGAAGGGTCATCAGCGGCGAGCCGCTGGTAGAGGGCCAGGCCGAAGGCGTTGATCGCCTTGCCGGCGGACGCCGCGTCCTCGTCACTGCCGGTCAGGTGCGCGATGTTGACGGCCGCCAGCTCGATGTCGCCGGCGGTCGTGCCGCTGCTTGACGGGCCGGGCGCACCCGACGCGCCGCATCCCGCGACAAGGGCCAGGACCAGGAAACCAGCCACGATCCGCTTCATCGTCATGCCTCATTTCGAGCGGGACGCCCACCTCCCGGACGGGCGGGGACCCCGCCCGGTTCCGCACGCCGCTACCGGCCCGTCGCCAGGCGTCGTGGACTCGCACGTCCACACCATCGGCCCCGAGCTGCCGCCGCCAACCCTCGTCGCGCGCGTCACTGAGGCGGCGTGCCCGTCCGCGGCACCGAGGGTGGCGGTGACGTTCGTGGCCTCGGGGATCGACCGGGCGGCGCTGGCGCGACGGCTGGGCACGCGGCGGACGCTGATCCCGGTGCGCGGGCTGCGCGGGCTGACCCGCTCCTCGCTGTATGCCAACCGGGCGACGGTGCCGGTGGAGATCGACGTGCGGTCCGGGGCGGTGTCCCTGGGCGGGCGGTTGCTGGCCGTGGAGGCGGTCTCGGAGGTTCCGCTCAGCCGGCGCTACCTGCTGCGGTAGGACGAGGGAGGCTGGCGATCGTCGGGTACCAAACGCGCTCTACCAGAGATCGCCGACCGTGTAGCCCTCGGGGAACGGGTCCGTGGGGTCCAGGACGTAGTTCGCAAAGCCGGTGATCCACGCGGTGCCGGTGATGGACGGCACGATCGCCGCGCGCTCCCCGACCCGCGTCTCCGCCTCCACCCGCCCGGTGAACACCGTGTCCAGGATGCCCTCGTGGCGGAACTCGTCGCCCACGTGAAGCCGGCCCCTCGCGTGAAGCGTCGCCATCTTCGCGCTCGTCCCGGTCCCGCACGGCGACCGGTCGATCACCCCCGTCCAGGTGGACGGCTTGGCCCAGTCCAGCGTCCCCGTGGAGAGCGTCACGACGTTCCGCCAGGAGTTCCGTGGATCGTGCGGCGGGCCGGACAGCTGGCCGATGGTGATCCCGGCGAACACCGGCTGCTCCGGGTGGACGACCGGCAGCTGTTCCGCGGCCGCGGCCTTGATCATCTCGGTGACGCGGGTGATGTCCCGGCCCTCGTCCGGGGCCAGCCGGAAGCCGAGCGCCTCCGCATCCGCGATGACATAGAACATCCCGCCGTACGCCACGTCGACGATCACGGTGCCCAGCTGCGGCACCTCGATGGGCGTGTCCAGGTGGGTCGCGAAGGCCGGGACGTTGTGGAACGTGATCCCGGTGACCTTGCCCCCGGCGCACGTCGCGCGGATCCGGATCAGCCCGGCGGGCGCCTCCAGCGTGATCTCGGTCACGGGCTCCGTCATCGGCAGCACGCCGGTCTCGAGCAGTGCCGTGGCCACGCAGATCGTGTTCGTCCCGGACATGCCCGGGTACTCGACGTGCTCCAGGATCACGAAGCCGGCATCGGCGTCCGGGTGCGTGGGCGGCAGGATGACGTTGGCGCACAGGGCCGGGTAGCCGCGCGGCTCGCGGAGCAGGAGGCGGCGAAGCTCGTCGCCGTGGCGCTCGAGGTGGTGCGCCTTGTCAAGCATGGTGGCGCCGGGGACGTCGAGGACACCACCCACGACCACCCGGCCCGGCTCCCCCGCCGCGTGCAGGTCGACTGCCTGGAGCATCCGCGCCAGCCGCATCGATCGTCTCCTCCGCGTTGGATCCGGCCTAGCGCCTGCGCGCGTCGGCCACCTGCCGGTCCATGTCCCGCTTCGCATCCCGCTCGGCGATCTCCCGCCGGCGGTCCCACGTCTGCTTGCCGCGCGCCAGGCCCAGCTCGACCTTCGCCCTGCCCCGCGAGATGTAGATCGAGAGCGGCACGATCGTCAGGCCCTTCGCCTTGGTCTTGCCCAGGAGCTCGTCGATCTCGCGACGGTGAAGGAGCAGCTTCCGGGCGCGCTTCGGCTCGTGGTTGAACCGGATGTCGGTGGATTCCCACGGGGCGATATGGAGGCCGATGATCCAGGCCTCGTTGCGCTCGATCCGCGCGTAGGCGTCCGCCAGGCTCACCTTGTGGGCGCGGACGCTTTTGATCTCGGTGCCGCGCAGCACGATACCGGCCTCGAAGGTGTCCTCGATGCTGTAGTCGTGACGGGCTCTTCGGTTCTGGGCGATGGTCTCGCCGATGGCTGGCTCCTCCGGTGGGGGCGGGACGGCCAGTGTCGCACGCGCGGCGCCCGTCGCCGGTTGCCCAGGCGCCGCCGGTCCCCGGTCGGACGCCCGACACCCGTCGCCGGTTGCCCAGGCGTCGCCGGCCCCCGGACGCACGAACGCCGGCCCCCGGACGCACGAACGCCGGCCGCCGGACGCACGAACGCCGGCCCGTTGCCGGACCGGCGTTCACTTGCTACCGACCACCCGTCGGGATCGCAACTAGGCGGCGATCTCCAACGAGGTGGTGCAGTAACTGCGACTGTCGATCACTGCACATCACCTCCTTTCGTTCGTGCGGACCGTAACCGATGATCCGGATTGGTGCAACCCCCCCGGGGGTTTCTGGCCGCGGGCGTCCTACATCGCGGCGCACCCCGGTTCCGCCGGGGTCGGCCGATCGACGGGTGCCGGCGGGTCACTTCCGTCCATGTGTTGCTCCCGCCCCTGTCACTTACCAGAGCGGCTGGTGGTCGGCCCGATGCTGCCTCGTTCCACCGCGGCCGAAGGCTGCGGCGCGAACCCCGGACCCGGTCGCGGTGGCGCCCAGCTCCCGGAGCGCCGCGTCCAGCACCGGGTCATCCCCGGGCTTCGCCGGGGCGGCGTCCACGACCAGATCCGGGGTGATCCCCTTCCCGTGGATCCAGGTCTTGTCCGGCGTCAGCCACTTGGCAATCGTCAGCCGGAACCCGCCGCTGTCGCCCTCGAGCTGCGTCCACTGCTGGACCGTGCCCTTGCCGAAGGTGTTGGTCCCGATGACTTCCGCCCGCCCGCGGTCCTGCAGGGCGCCCGCCACGATCTCCGACGCGGACGCGGAACCTCCGTCCACGAGGACCACCAGCCGGATCGCGGCATCCGTCGCGGCGCCGCCCGGCTCGGCCACGGTCTCGGTCAGGTTTCCCTCGGCGTCCTCCTGCCAGAAGATCGTGCCGTCCGCCAGGAACTGGCTGGCAACTTCGCGAGCCGCGGTCACGTACCCGCCGGCGTTGCCCCGCAGGTCGAGGATCAGCTTCGTGCGGCCGGCCTTCACGTGCTCGGCCGCCACCCTGTCCAGCGCCTCCGCCGAGTGGTCGGAGAATCCGATCAGCCGGATGTAGCCCACGGTCCCGCCGGCCAGGTCCCGCGACTCCACCTCGGGCGTGATGATCACGGCGCGCACGATCTCGATCTGGATCGTCTCCGAGCCGCGTTCCAGCGTCAGGCGCACCGTCGTGTCCTTGGGTCCGCGGATCCTGCCCCGGGCCTCGTCCACGGTGAGGCCGTCGAGCGAGTCGCCGTCGATCCGCGTGATGACGTCGCCGGGCTCCAGGCCGGCCCTGTCGGCCGGCGAGCCCGGGATCGGTGCCACGACCACCAGCCGGCAGTCGGCGGCGATCGTCGAGCAGGACGAGGTCCCCCCGGCGGCATCCACGGTGCCGATGGTCGCGCCGATGCCCTCGAACTCGCCTGAGATGTCGCGCAGGGTCTGCTTGAACTCTTCGGAGGTGAGGTACTGCGAGTAGGGGTCGTCGAGCGCGCCGATCATGCCGTCGATTGCGCCCTCGATCAGGGCGCGGCGGTCCACCTCTCCGCCCGCGTAGCGATCCGTGATGGCGCGGTAGGTATCCCAGAACGGCTGGAAGGCCTCGGCCTCGCCGGTGGGCGTGCCCGGTGTCAGCGCCGTGTGGCGGCCGAGGGTCCAGCCGGACAGGAAGAGCGCCCCCCCGGCCAGGACCGCGATCAGCGAGGCGGCCACGACCAGGACCCCGACGCGTCGGCGGGGAGGAGATGTCGGAGCGTCGGCGGCTGCGGGCGCCACCGGCGCGGCTGCGGGCGTGGGCGCTACCGGCGCGGCGGCGGGAGCCTCTGCGGCCGTGGGCGCCACCGGAGCGGCGCCGACCGGCTCGTGCTCGTGCGGGGCGGTCGGTTCAAGGGACATGTGCGGTCTCGGTCGGTGGCTGCGCCCTGGGGGCGCGGGCGGCCAGCGTACAGCCGGACCCGGATCCGGGCCGCGGATCAGCCTCAGCGGATGAGGTACGTCCGCACGGACAGCCACGAGCCAAGCACGCCCAGCCCCAGCCCTGTCCCGAGGACGATCATCGCCGTGTCCCGGCCGAGCGACCCGAACTGCAGCGGCAGCACGTTGAAGAACCCGACCATCGCCGCGGACAGCGGATCGGCGGCAGCCACGAGCAGCCCCAGCGCCACCAGGGAGCCCAGCAGTCCCACCAGCGCGCCCTCGAACACGAACGGCCAGCGGATGAACGCGTCCGACGCGCCCACCAGGCGCATGATCTCGATCTCCTCCGCCCGTGCCACCACCGCGAGCCGGATCGTGTTCACGATGATGAACAGCACGATGAGCCCGACCACCGCGACCATCGCGACGCCCGCGGTCCGGACGAACGACGTCACCGTGACCACGCGCTCCACCAGGGCCTCGATGTTGAGCACGTTGCGCACGATCGCCTCGTCGCGCACCGCCCCGGCCACGGCGTCCAGGTCCCCCGGGGCCCGCAGCTTGATGTTGATGCTCGCGTACAGCGGGTTCGCCTCGAGGTACTTCGTCAGGTCCTCGCGGCCCTGCGCCTCCTGCGCCTCGCGGAACCGGCGGAGTGCCTCCTCCCGCGACACGAACTCGACCGACGCGGACTCCGGCATCCCGTCGATCTTCGCCACCAGCGCCTCCACCTGCTCCTGCGTGGCAGTGTTCTCGACGTAGGCGACCACCTCCACCTTCTGCTCCACGAACGAGAGGCTGGCGAGCAGGACGTTCTGGAGGACGAAGAAGCCGGCCAGGAGCAGCAGCATGAGGACCATCGTGAGCGTGGCCGCGAGGCTCATCAGCGCGTTGCGCCAGAACCCCTGCCAGGCCCGCCGGAGCGAGAAGGCGACGAACGTGATCACCGCGGGTCAGTCCTCACGGTGGTAGGTCGCGCCGGTCTCGTCGCGGATGACGCGGCCGTCCTCCAGCGCCACGACGCGCTTGCGCAGCGCGGTCACCACCTCGGCGTCGTGGGTGCCCATGAGGATCGTGACGCCCAGCTCGTTGATCCGGAGCAGGAGCTGGATGATCTCCCAGCTGATGACGGGGTCCAGGTTCCCGGTGGGCTCGTCCGCGATGATCAGCCGGGGGTCGTGCACGAGCGCGCGGGCGATGGCCGTCCGCTGCTGCTCACCGCCGGAGAGCTGGGTCGGGGTCTGGTCCGCCTGGGCGGTGAGGCCCACCAGCGCCAGCACCCGGTTCACGGCCGGGCGGATCGTGCGGCGTGAGGACCCGGTGACCTCCAGGGCGAAGGCCACGTTCTCCCACACGGTCTTGCGGGGCAGCAGCTTGAAGTCCTGGAAGACGATGCCGATCTTGCGGCGTACCTTGGGGACCATCCGGCGCGGGATCCGGGCGAGGTCATGGCCGTCGACCAGGACATCGCCCCGGGTCGCCAGCTCGTCGCGGATCAGCAGCTTCATCAGCGTGGACTTGCCGGCGCCCGATGGCCCGACGAGGAACACGAAGTCGCCCTCCGGCACGACGAGGTCCACCTCGCGGAGGGCCTCCTTGCCGTTGGGATAGCGCATCGTCACGTCGTGCAGGACGACGACGTTGTGGTCCGGGCGGTCCGGGCGGTCCGGGCGGCCGCGCCCGACGAGGCGCTCGAACAGGGACGGCGGCGTGCCGGAGGAGACGGTCATGGCTGGAACGCGAGGCTAGCACAGCACGGCGCCGCGCCCTCCGGGGTGGTCTCGCCGGGGCGGTCCGGGCGACGGTCACACGAGCGCGAGCGAGATCGGGATGTAGCGCTCGAAGGGGTGCCAGGGCGCTGACCAGCAGACCAGCGCCGGGAAGCCGTCGAACCGGAGGCCGGCGGCCAAGAGCGCGCGCGTGGCCTGGGCGGCCGTGCCCGGCACCCAGATCGCCACGGGGCCCAGGGCGGGCGTCTCCCGCACGATCGTGCCGAGGATCGCCGGAAGGAGGGCCGGGTCCAGGGCCGCAACCGGTCCCAGCCGCCCGACCGCGGAGCCGTACCCGTACCCGAGCGCTCGTCCGGTGCCACGCTCCCGGACGAGGAACCCGGCCCGCCCGTCTCGTCGGAGGTACGCATGGTCCGCGCCGTGCGCGGCACCGGTGACCTCCCGGTCCAGCGCGTCCACGACGTCCGCCAGGCGACGATGGCCCTCCCGGCCGTCGGCAGCCAGCGCCTCGAACGGCACGGACTCCAGCGAAGCCGGGAGCGGCGGCAGGGCCGACCAGCGCCGGGGCTCCCCGAACAGGCGCCAGATGGGGACCCGGGGCAGCATGCCGCGGCTGGCGTAGAGGCCGTTGGAGGCCGGCTGCAGGGAGTCCGTGCACATGCCCCAGGTGGTGATGCCGCTCTCGAACGGGTCGTCAGGTCCCGGCACCGCCGGCCCACCCGGGTCCACGTCGAGACCGGCCTGGGCCCGGTCCATCAGCGCGGACCCGATGCCCTCGGCCTGCACGCCGGGCTCCACGAACAGCATGGCCAGGAACCAGAGCCCCTCGCGAACCGTGGCCGAGGAGAACCCGATCACCCGGTCCAGGGTGCCATCGGATCCCGCGCCCCCACCCTCACCCGCGACCCCACCCCCGCCCGCGTGCGGGGCGACGGCGACCCAGAACCTGGCCGGGTCCGTGGCGAGCGTGTGGGCCAGCAGCCGCCGGAGCGGCCCGAGGTCGTCGGGTACCGGAGGCAGCCCAAGCCGAGACTGGTAGCCCTCGAGGCCCGCCCTCCAGGTCCGGACGCACGCGTCGAGGTCGTCAGCCCGCCCCGGCCGGTACCTGACGGCGTGGGCGGGACGCACGGCTCAGGCGTCCTCGTCGTCGTCCGTGGAGGGCGGCTGTCCCGTGGCCACGCGCTCCAGCTCCGCCTGCATGAACGTGTCGAGGTCGCCGTCGAGGGTGGCGCCCGTGTTGGACGTCTCGTGACCGGATCGGAGGTCCTTGACCATCTGGTACGGGTGCAGCACGTAGGAGCGGATCTGGTTGCCCCAGCCGGCCGTCACGTGCTCGCCGCGGAGCTTGCGGAGCTCCTCCTCGCGTTTCTCGAGCTGCAGCTCCAGGAGCCGGGACTTGAGGACGCGGATCGCGATCTCGCGGTTCTGGGTCGCGGATCGCTCGTTCTGGCACGCGACGACGATCCCGGTGGGGATGTGCGTCAGCCGGATCGCCGACTCGGTCTTCTGGACGTGCTGTCCCCCCGCGCCCGAGGAGCGGAAGGTGTCCGTCCGGATCTCGTCCCAGTTGAGCTCGATCGCGACATCCTCGTCCGCCTCCGGCATGACCTCGACCAGTGCGAAGGTGGTCTGGCGGCGCTTCTGGCCGTCGTAAGGGCTGATCCGGACCAGCCGGTGGACGCCGCGTTCCGCGCGCAGCCAGCCGTAGGCGAAGCGGCCGGTGATGGCGATCGTCGCGCTCTTGATGCCCGCCTGCTCGCCCTCCTGGGAGTCGATGATGTCCGTCCTGAAGCGGTGGCGCTCTGCCCAGCGGAGGTACATGCGGAGGAGCATCTCGGCCCAGTCCGTGGCCTCGGTGCCACCTGCGCCTGCGCTGATCGTCAGGACGGCGTTCTTGGCGTCGTACTCGCCGGAGAACAGGAGGAGCGTTCGCTCACGCTGGAAGTCCGCGCGCAACGCGTCCGCCTCGCGCTCGACGTCGGCCTCCGTCTCGGGATCGGGGCTGCCCTCAAGGAGCCCGAGCAGCTCCTCCAGGTCCAGGGCACGCTTCTCCAGGGACCGCCAGAGGGTGATCTCCTCGCGCAGGCCCTCGGCTTCGCGCAGGACTTTCTGCGCCGAGCGCTGGTCGTCCCAGAAGCCGGATTCGGACGCGCGTCCGTCGAGTGTGGTCAGTCGCTCGCTCTTCGCAGCGAGGTCAAAGCCGCCCCGAGGTCGACCGGATCCGCTCCGCCAGGTCCCGGGTGGACGAGGGGTCCACTACGTCCGCACCTGGAGATCGTGGAGCAGGATCGGACGGAGCTCGATCAGCCGCAGGGCGGTCTTGCTCCGGGCGACGACGGGGTTCACGCATGGGCAATATGAGTTGTGGGGGCAGACGCCGCAATTGCCATCGCAGTCGAGGACGGCGGCATAACTGCAGGACCGGCAGTCCCGTTCGCAAGCAATGAGATCCACGAACTGGGCTTCCTCGGCCTGCTTCACAGCTCCCTCTCTCTGATCCTTCGGGTGTCGGTCGGGCGTGACGGTTCGGGACGGGGGCGCCGCGAGGAGCTCTGGGCGGTGGTGTGGCTCGACGCCGGTCCCTGAGGTGACGAAGGACTTCGCCCGAGTATAGGAGAGGGTCCCGCGCATTCCAAGAGGGGGAAACGCGTTCCGGCGCGGAAATTCGCGCGATTCGGGGGCCTGGGTGCCTCTATCCGCCCGCCTGCTCCACCGTCGGTGCGCCACCGGTGACGAAGTAGACCCCCAGGGCGCCCAGCTCGTGCAACGTCGCCCGGGCAGCGCGGGCCGGATCGCCGGCGATGGGCGAGGTCCTGGTGGGCGAACCAAAGGCCTCGAGACCCAGGTCCCCGGCGATCCGCAGGGTCCGCAGCATGTGCGTCGGGTCGGACACCAGCACCGCCGTCCGAAGGCCGCGCTCCCGCATCCGGACGGCCACGGCGGCCAGCGAGTCGAGCGTGTTGTGGGCCTCGTCCTCGCCGAAGATCGCGCTCTCCGGTACGCCGTGGGCGATGGCATAGGCGCGCGCCACCGCCGCCTCCGTCGTGCGGTCGGCGGGGAGCTTGCCGCCCGTGACGACGAACCACCGGGCGATCCCCTCCTTCCAGAGCGCCACCGCATGCTCCAGGCGGGCCTCGAGCACCGGTGATGGCCGGCCGTCGTACTGTGCCGCGCCCAGGACGACGATCGCGTCGGCGGGCCGTCGCTCGTCGGTGGCGCCCTGCTGCCAGATGCGGACCGTGGCGAAGCCGGTGGCGAGCAGGACGGCGAGACCGCCGCCGAGGACCAGGCGCATCAGGTCCCGAGACGGTGCGCGGGTCAGGCTCCGTGGCACTTCTTGTACTTCTGGCCCGAACCGCACCAGCAGGGCTCGTTCCGGCCAATCCGCGCTCCCGAAGGCGAGTGACCGGGCCGCGTCGAGCCGGAGACCGCCGCATCGCCGGGGACCGCGCGGGCGCTGCGCATCGGGTCTGCCGGGAGGCCGCGGACGGGCCCGGCCGGACTTCCGGTGATCGGACCCGCGCCGGCGGCGGAGGTCGATCCGAAGCTGGCGCTCGCGCCGTCCCCGCCGTGGTCGTGGCCGTGGTCGTGGCCGTCGTGGTCGCCCGGGCGCCCGGCCTGGCCGGGTCCGGGCAGCGGCGTCGTCGCCGGCTCGCGCTTCACGGTGACGCGGAAGATCGTGGTGGCGACCTGGCGCCGGATGAGGTCGCGCAGCTCCTCGTACAGGCGGTACGCCTCCTTGCGGAACTCGTTGAGCGGGTCCTGCTGGGCGTAGCCGCGGAGGCCGATGCCCCGGCGCATGTCGTCGATCTCGGTGAGGTGCTCGACCCACAGGCTGTCGATCGTGCGCAGGAGCACGAACCGCTCCACCTGCGACCAGACCTCCTCGCCGTTCTCCTGCTCGCGCGCCTCGAGACGGGCGTCCGTCAGGTCGCGCACGTAGGCGACGAGGGACTCGCGGCTTGTGGCCGCCTCGTCCAGCGCCTCCTCGGACGTGGCCTCGCCGTCGAGGCCCAGCGCCCGCAGCGCGTTCGAGAGCGCCTCCAGGTTCCACTCGGTGGGCGAGAACCCGGCCAGGTACTGGTCTGCGATCGCCTCGATCTCGGCGTCGAGGAACTCGCGGACAGTCTCGGTCAGGTCCTCGTTGCGGAGGACCTTGTCTCGCTCTGCGTAGATCGTCTCGCGCTGCCTGTTGATGACGTCGTCGAACTCGACCACGCGCTTGCGGATGTCGAAGTTGAACCCCTCGACGCGGGTCTGCGCGCCCTCGATGGTCTTGGACACGAGGCGTGACTCGATCGCGACGTCGTCCTCGAGGCCCATGCGCTCCATCAGGCCCGCGACGCGGTCCGAGGCGAACCGCTTCATCAGGTCGTCCTCGAGCGACAGGTAGAAGCGGGATGATCCCGGGTCGCCCTGGCGGCCGGCCCGGCCGCGGAGCTGGTTGTCGATCCGGCGGCTGTCGTGGCGCTCGGTGCCGATGATGTGCAGCCCGCCCGCGGCGACCACGGCCTCGTGATCCACCTCGGTGATCGCCTTCGCCTCGGCCAGCGCGGCTTCGTACGTCTCCTTGTCCACCTCGGCCGGGTTGAGGCCCCGCTTGCGGAGGATGTCGGACGCCATGCCCGCGGGGTTGCCGCCCAGCACGATGTCCGTGCCGCGGCCGGCCATGTTGGTGGCGATCGTGACGGCGCCGCTGTGGCCCGCCTGGGCTACGATCCCCGCCTCGCGCTCGTGGAACTTGGCGTTGAGCACCTCGTGCCTGATGCCGCGACGCTTGAGCAGCGTGCCCAGGATCTCGGACTTCTCGACGGACACCGTGCCGACGAGGACCGGCCGCCCGGCCTCGGTCATCTCCTCGATCTCGTCGATGACCGCGTTGAACTTGCTGGCCTCGTTCTTGAACACGAGGTCCGGGTAGTCGTCGCGGATCATCGGGCGGTGGGTGGGGATCGCCACCACCTCGAGGCCGTAGATCTTCTGGAACTCCTCGGCCTCGGTCATCGCCGTGCCGGTCATGCCGGCCAGCTTGTCGTACAGGCGGAAGTAGTTCTGGAAGGTGATGGTGGCCAGGGTCCGGGACTCGCGCTGGACGCGCAGCCCCTCCTTCGCCTCGACCGCCTGGTGCAGGCCTTCGCTCCAGCGGCGGCCCGGCATCTTGCGTCCCGTGAACTCGTCGACGATCACGATCTCGCCATTGTCGACAATGTAGTCCCGGTCCCGCTTGTACAGCGCGTGGGCCTTGAGCGCGGAGTCGAAATGGCGGGCCAGGCGCGGGTCCGCGTCGTAGAGGTTCGCGATGCCGAGGAGCTGCTCGATCTTGTCGATGCCCGCCTCGGTCGGCGAGACGGCCTTGTCCTTGAGGTCGATGAAGAAGTCGCCGCCGTCCTCGTCGCCCTCGGGACGCGGCTTGAGGCGGGGGACCAGCCGGGCGAACGTGAAGTAGAGGTCCGCGGATTCCTCAGCCTGGCCGGAGATGATGAGCGGCGTCCGCGCCTCGTCGATGAGGATGTTGTCCACCTCGTCCACGATCGCGTAGGCCCGCTCGCGCTGGACCCGGCCCTCGAGCTGGTCGACCATGTTGTCCCGCAGGTAGTCGAACCCGAACTCGTTGTTGGTGCCGTAGGTGATGTCCGCGGCGTACGCCTCGCGACGGGTGACGGGCCGCAGGTTGATGAGGCGCTCGTCGGTGGTCGGGTAGCCCGGCTCGAAGATGTACGACGTGTCATGCGTGATGACGCCCAGCGAGAGGCCCAGGAAGTGGTAGACCGGCCCCATCCACTGGGCGTCGCGGCGGGCGAGATAGTCGTTGACGGTGACGAGGTGCGCTCCGCGGCCGGTCAGCCCGTTGAGCGTGACGGCCAGCGTCGGTACGAGGGTCTTGCCTTCGCCGGTCTTCATCTCGGCGATCCTGCCCTGGTGCAGGACGATGCCGCCGATGAGCTGGACGTCGAAGTGGCGCATCCCGAGGGTCCGCTTCATCGCCTCGCGGGCGGCGGCGAAGACCTCCGGCAGGACCTCGTCCAGCGCCTTCTGGAGCCGCGCGTTCTCGCGCTTGCGGCGGGCGCGGGCCAGGTCCCGGCGGCGCTCCCTCTCAGGGGCATGGAGCTCGTCGTCCGAGGGCTCGTCCGCGATCGCGGCCTCCGCCAGGTCGGCCCGGATGATGCCCACCCGCTCACGGATCTCCGGGTCGGAGAGGGCCTCGTACTCAGGCTCCAACTCGTTGATGCGGTCCACCTGGGGCTGGATCCGGGAGACCTCACGGTCGTTGCTGTCGAAGAATCGGGAGAGGAAGCGCATGGCCGGCTGAGTATAGGGTGCGGGCGCGGGGCCTCCGGTTCGCGAGCGGGGACGGGCCGAGCGATGGCGGGTTGGTGCCGCTCGGTGCCACCCGCCCGCCGGGCGCGCTGACTGCGAGGGCCCGAAAGGGATCCTGCTGCGCCGACAGGCCGACCGCCGGACTATCGCTCCGGGGGAGCCGGCTCCGGTGACATCAGCATGCCGCCGCCCCCGACGATCTCCGGGGCCGGAACCGGGACGGCGACGCCGCCCTCGACGAAGGCCTGCTCCCTGGTCCACACCATGCCGCCGTTCCACCCGGCGGCCACGGTGGTGCCGTTGGGGAACAGGGTGGAGACGAGGGCCGCGGCGCCGAACACGAGAACCGTGCCGATGCCGAGGGCGCCGGAGACGACGAAGCCGGGACGCATCAGCGGAGCGCCTCCGGGGCCGGCAGATCGACCGGGGGGCCGACCCTCATCCGCAACCCGTCGTCCCTCAAGATCAACGGGACCGGCGCGAACCTTGCGGGCATGGCCCCGCCGAACATGATGTCCGGCCCCTGGGGGACGATCCGGCTCGGCGGCACCAGGACCGCGGTGAGCGCTGCCGCGCCGAAGACGAGGGCCGTGCCGCCGCCGAGGACGCCGCTGCAGATGAGGATCCGTCGCATGGTGCCTCCCGGACGCCGGCCTCGCCGATCAGGTTCCCGCCGCTAGAAGCTCCAGAAGCCCGAGCCGTACCCGACCACGATCGATGCGAACGTGATCACCGCGAGCGCCAGCCAGAACGCGACAGCCCGCGCGGTGGAGGTGGGGTTCATCTCCGGGTTCGCGAGCGCGGGCAGGCGGCGGCCCTTGAGCGCCGCTCCCCAGCGCGTGGAGCGGAGGTCGCTCCGCCAGTCGTGGTCCGGTGTGGTGCGGACCTCGAGTCCACCCTTGCCGTCAGGGCGGTGCAGCTGCAGGCTCATGGGTCTCCGAGTGGTGGCGGGCGCTCAGGCGCCGGCTGATGCGGTCATGGCTGATGGTACGCCGTCCACGACCGACATCGAACCGTTCCCGGCGGCGCCGATTCCCTCGTCCCACAGGAGCATCTCCTGGGTGAACGAGACTTCGGAGGAGAACAGCGCACCCACGGATTCGCCGCGGTGGATGCGCCTGATCGCCTCGCCGATGAGGGGTGCCACGGACAGGACCTTGATCTTTGGGAGGTGCCGCTCGGGGGTCAGCGGGATCGTGTCCGTGATCACCAGCTCGATCACGTTCGAGTTCGCGATCCGCTCGATCGACGGGTCCGACAGCACGCCGTGCGTGGCGCAGGCGTAGATCTCGTGCACACCCTCGCGCTCCAGCGCGCGGGAGATCTCGATCAGCGTGCCGGCCGTGTCGATCTCGTCGTCCACGATGATCGCGCGGCGCCCGCGCACCTCGCCGATGACGTTGATCACCTCGGCCCGGTCGAGGTTGCCGTGGCGGCGCTTCTCCACGATGGCGAGCGGTGCGTCCAGGAGCTCCGCGAACGCCCTGGCCCGCTTCGCGAAGCCGAGGTCCGTCACGATGACGGAGTCCTCGAGATGCCGGTCCAGGAAGTAGCGGCTGAGCATGTGGACGGCCGTCAGCTCGTCCACGGGGATGTTGAAGAAGCCCTGGATCTGGCCCTGGTGGAGGTCCATCGTCAGCATCCGGTCCGCCCCGGCGACGGTGATCATGTCCGCGACCAGGCGGGCCGTGATCGGCACCCGGGGCTGGTCCTTCTTGTCGGAGCGGCCGTACGCGTAGTACGGAACCACGGCGGTGATGCGCCCGGCTGACGCCCGCTTGAAGGCGTCGATCATGATCAGGAGCTCCATGATCGACTGGTTGACCGGCCGCGACGTGGGCTGCACCACGAACACGTCCTTCTCGCGGACGTTGTCCACGATCCGGACGAAGATGTTCTCGTTCGCGAACTGGAACACCTCGGCGCGACCCGGCTCGCTCCCCAGCCAGCGCGAGATCTTCCGGGCCAGCTCCGGGTTGGCGTTGCCGTGGTAGATCTCGAACTGGTCCGCGTACAAGCCGGCCTCCCGTTCGCCGAAGGCGGTCACGATGGTCCTGCCCCCGGTTCCGGCGCGCCACCGTCGGGTTGGGGGTCGTCATTGTCCCCGATCCCACCCCGCTCCGCCAGCCCCGACCTGAAGGCCGCGATCGCGACCACCTTGTCGCCGTCGGTGAGTCGCATGACGATCACGCCGCGGGCGGCCGCCGAGTAGCGGTTGATGGAGCTGGTCCCGGTGCGGATCACCTGCCCCTGGGCCGAGATCAGCAGCAGCTCCTCGTCCTCTGGGACCACCTGCTGGACCGCCGCCACGAGGCCCGTCTTGCGGCCCTCGAGCGCGATCAGCCGGACGCCCTGGCCACCGCGGTGCTTGACCCGGAACTCCGGCAGCCGGACCCGCTTGCCGTAGCCGGTCTCGGTCAGGACCAGCAGGTCCGCCTCCGGCTGCACGACGCTCATCGAGACCACGGCGTCGCCTGCGCGGGCCAGCCTGATCGCGATCACGCCGGCCGCGTCCCGGCCCATCGCCCGTACCTCGTCCTCGGAGAACCGCGCGAGCATGCCCTGCGCGGTGGCGATGATCACGTCGTCCTCGCCGCCGGACACGTCGACCCACGCCAGCTCGTCGCCGTCGTTGATCGTGATGGCCCGGATGCCGGTCGAGCGGACGCGCTCGAACTGCTCGAGCGGGGACTTCTTGATGATCCCGTTCCGCGTGGCCATGACCAGGTAGTGGCCGGGTTCGAAGTTCGGCAGGCAGATGGTCGCCACCGGCACCTCGCCGGACTCCACCTGGACGCCGGGGAGGTTGATGATGGCCATGCCCTTGGCCTGGCGGGAGGCATCCGGGATCGCGTGCACCTTGGCCGAGAACACGCGGCCGCGGTTCGTGAAGAACAGCGCCCAGTCGTGGGTGTTGGCGGCGAGCAGGTGCTCGACCGCGTCCTCCTCGCGGGTGACGTGGCCGATGATCCCCTTGCCGCCGCGGTGCTGGCGGCGGTAGGTGGCGACCGGCTGGCGCTTGATGTACCCGCGTCGGCTGATCGTGACGACCACGTCCTCGTCGGCGATCAGGTCCTCGTCGGTCAGCTCGCGGTTGGAGTCGTCCACGACGCGCGTGCGGCGCTCGCCGGCGTACCTGCGCTTCAGCTCCGTGAGCTCGTCCCTGATGATCGAGAGCACGCGCTGCGGGTTGGCGAGGATGTCCTCGAGCTCCGCGATGAGCTGGATGATCGCGAGGTACTCGTCCTCGATCTTCTGGCGCTCCAGGGCGGCCAGGCGGGCGAGACGCATGTCCAGGATCGCCTGGGCCTGGAGCTCCGAGAGCCCGAAGCGACCCATCAGGTTGTGGCGGGCCGTCTCCACGTCCGCGGACTCGCGGATGGTCCTGATGACCGCGTCGAGGTTGTCCAGTGCGATCTTGAGGCCCTCGAGGATGTGGGCTCGGGCGCGTGCCTTCTCGAGGTCGAATTCGGTCCGGCGGCGGACGATCTCGCGGCGATGGTCGACGTAGTGGGACAGGACCGCCTTGAGCGGCAGCGTCTGGGGCTGCCCGTCCACGAGGGCGAGCATGTTCAGGTTGAACGCCGTCTGCAGCGCGGTGTGCTTGAACAGGTTGTTGAGCACCTTGTGCGGGTTGGCGTCGCGCTTGATCTCGACGTAGATCCGCATGCCGTCGCGATCGGATTCGTCGCGAAGGTCGGCGATGCCCTCGAGCTTCTTGTCCTTGACGAGGTCCGCGATCTTCTCGAGCAGCGTCGCCTTGTTCACCTGGTACGGCAGCTCGGTGACGATGATCGCCGTCCGGTCGAGACGGGTCTCCTCGAACGCGACCTGCGCTCGCATGACGACGCGCCCGTGGCCGTGCGCGTACATCTCGCGGATCGCGTCGATGGTCTCCTGTTCGCCGGTGAAGGGGTTGCGCCGGGTCTCGAAGCGGAAGATGGAGCCGCCGGTCGGGAAGTCCGGGCCCCTGACGAGCCGGCACAGGTCGTCGTTGGTGATGGTCGGGTCGTCGATGTAGGCCATGGTGGCGTCGGCGATCTCGCCCAGGTGATGGGGCGGGATGTTGGTGGCCATGCCCACGGCGATGCCCGAGGAACCGTTGATCAGCAGGTTCGGGAGCTTGGCCGGCAGGACCGTCGGTTCCTTCTGGGTGCCGTCGTAGTTGTCGACGTAGTCGACGGTGTCCCTGTCGATGTCGGCGAGCATCTCCGAGGAGATGGCCGTCAGGCGGGCCTCCGTGTACCGCATCGCTGCGGCGGAGTCGCCGTCGATCGAGCCGAAGTTGCCCTGGCCGTCCACGAGCGGGTAGCGCAGCGAGAAGTCCTGGGCGAGCCGCACGAGGGCGTCGTAGAGCGCCACGTCGCCGTGCGGGTGGTACTTGCCCATGACCTCGCCGACGATGGCCGCGCACTTGCGGTAGGAGCTCGTCGCGGACAGCCCCATCTCGCCCATCGTGTAGAGAATCCGCCGGTGGACCGGCTTGAGGCCGTCGCGGACGTCCGGCAGGGCGCGAGCGACGATGACGCTCATCGCATAGTCGAGGTACGAGACGCGCATCTCGTCCTCGATGCGGATCGCTCGGACGTCCCCCATGTCGTCGGTCACGTGGTGGCTCTCCTCCGGTCGGTCGGGTCAGGGATTGGGCTGGTCAGGGTCGGGGGACGATGGGCCGCTCCGCCGGCGGGACGCCGACGCCGAGACCCAGGAAGTCGGCGGCCGTCGCCGAGGCGTTGGATGTCGAGGGGGTGCCGGACCGCCTCCGGACGCCGGCGAGGCTGGCGGCCAGCTCGGCGACGACGGGCGCCGGCAGCTTCGCGAACGTGTCGCGGATGACCCAGGCCCGGTGGCCGTCGGCGGTCGCGGCCGCACGCGAGGCCTCCGCCCGCAGGAACGCGAGCGTGGCGGGCAGGTCGATCAACACCATGGAGCGCAGGGCCCAGGAGAGGGCCCTCTGGACGTCCGGCTCGGCATCCCCCACCAGGTCCCGCACCAGGGCGAGGCCGCGACGCGCGACGGCCGGCGTGCGGCCCGCCGTCCGGTCCGTGAACGGGATGGTGGCCACGGTGGAGCCGACCAGGCGGCGCTCCCAGCGCGACGGCGAGTAGACGAGCTGCTCCAGCTCCGCCCAGCGGTACGACTCCGCCAGGATGCCGCGGCCCGCGACGCGGGCGAGGGTATCCACGGTGATCCAGTCGGCGGCCGTGCCTGCCTCGGCGCGCACGAGCTGCCAGGTCCGCTCCGGGTCCGTGGCGATCGTGCGCTCGAGGAGGTCGTACGCGAGCCAGTGGAACTCGAGCGGTGCCTGCCCGAGCATGCGCTCGGCGAGGTCCAGCAGGGTGGAGCCCCGATCCCGGCGCGTGGTGGCGCGCAGGCCGCGACTCACCGCGTGGAGCACGGGGCCGCGGACTCCCAGCACGAGGCCGATGCCGGGGGCGACATGCTGTCGGCCGGCGAGGTACTCGGGGTCGGCGAGGTCCGGCAGGCCGAGGCGCAGGATTTCGACCGCCGCGGCGGGATCCGGGGCGACGTCGCCGGCCTTGCGGCCGAGGGCGATCGCGGCCGGCAGGCGCTCCGCCACCAGGGCCCGGACGCGGACAGTGGTCACGCCCGGCACGCGGACGTCCTGCACCGTGGTCATCCGCCGGTGTCCACGGTGTCGGGCGTTCCGGTTCCGGCCGGCGTGCCGGATACCCCCGATGCCCCGGGTGTCACGGGTGCCAATGCGAAGCCGTACAAGGCCTTCAGCTCGCGCTTCTTCGCCTCGGTCGCGCCCACGTACGTCGCTTGGGCGCGCGCGAGGACCGTGCCGTCCGCCGGGTCCAGGACCACGCCCTCCGCATCCACGAGGCGGCGCCGGACCCGGACCACGCGGCCCTCGCCGCGGATCAGGTGGCCGATCGGCACCGGGCGCTTGAAGTCCACGCTCATGCGCGCCGTGACACCCCACAGGTCGTGGTTGACCAGGGCCCACCCCATGACCTCGTCCAGGATCGTGCACACGATCCCGCCGTGGGCCATGCCCTCCCAGCCCTGGAAGCGCCGCGGCAGGACCAGCTCCGTCCAGCATCGGTCATCGCCGGCGTGCAGCTGCAGGCCCAGCCCATGGACGTTGAGCGTCCCGCAGGCAAAGCAGTGGTGCGGCTCCAGGACGATCCCGGAGCCGCCGATGCGCACGTCGGCGACGTTGACCGGTGCCTCAGATGTCAAGGTTGCGCACCTTGTGGGCCTCGGTCTTGATGAATTCCTTGCGGGGCTCCACGCGCTCGCCCATCAGCATCGTGAAGATGCTGTCCGCGACGACGGTGTCCTCGACCTCGACCTTGAGCAGCGTCCGGGTCTCGGGGTTCATCGTCGTGTCCCAGAGCTGATCCGCGTTCATCTCGCCCAGGCCCTTGAACCGCTGGACGCTCAGGTTCCTGGTCGTGAACTCCTTGATCTTCTGGTCCCGGTCCTTCTCGGACTGGGCGTACTTGGTGACCTTGCCGGTGGAGATCCGGTACAGCGGCGGCTGCGCGATGTAGAGGAAGCCCGCGTTGACCACTTCCGGCATGTGCCGGTAGAAGAAGGTCAGCAGCAGGGTCCGGATGTGCGCCCCGTCCACGTCGGCGTCGGTCATGATGATGATCCGGTGGTACCGGAGCTTCGCCAGGTCGAAGTTGTCGCCGATGCCGCCGCCGAGCGCGATGATCAGCGGCTTGACGTTCTCGGAGCTCAGGATCCTGTCCAGGCGCGCCTTCTCGACGTTGAGCAGCTTGCCGCGCATCGGGAGGATCGCCTGGAAGCGTCGGTCCCGGCCCTGCTTCGCGGAACCGCCGGCCGAGTCGCCCTCCACGATGTAGATCTCGCTCTTGGCAGGGTCGCGTTCCTGGCAGTCCGCGAGTTTGCCGGGGAGCGACATGCCGTCCAGGGCGCCCTTGCGGATGACGAGGTCGCGCGCCTTGCGGGCGGCATCGCGGGCGCGCGCAGACATCAGGCATTTCTCGATGATCCGGCGTCCGTCGGCGGGGTTCTCCTCCAGGTGCTGGCTGATGGCGTCGGCCAACGCGCCCTCGACCTGTCCCGCCACCTCCGCGTTGCCGAGCTTGGCCTTGGTCTGCCCCTCGAACTGGGGATCGGTCAGCTTGACGCTGACGACGGCGGTCAGGCCTTCGCGGACGTCGTCGCCGGAGAGGTTGCCGTCCGCATCCTTGAGCACCCCCGCACGCTTCGCCCAGTCGTTCAGCGAACGTGTGAGCGCGCGGCGGAAGCCGGTGATGTGGGTCCCGCCGTCCACGGTGTTGATGTTGTTCGCGAAGGCGAGGACGTTCTCGGTGTAGGAGTCGTTGTACTGGAGCGCGACCTCGACGGTCGTGGTGCCGTCCTTGCGCTCGCAGCAGATCGGGCGGTGGTGGAGAGTCTCCTTGTTCCGGTTCAGGTGCCGGACGAACGAGACGAGGCCGCCCTCGAAGTAGAAGGACCGCTCGCGCTCGTTGCGCTCGTCTCGCAGCGTGATCCAGACGCCCTTGGTGAGGTAGGCGGACTCGCGCAGGCGCTGCGAGATCGTGTCGAACGAGAACTCCGTCGAATCGAACATCTCGGCGTCGGGCTGGAACGTGGTCTTCGTGCCCCGGCGCGTTCCCTGCGACCCGATCCGCTCGACCTTGGTCGACGGCTTGCCGCGCTCGTACTCCTGGGACCAGATGCCGCCGTCCCGCGCGGTCTCGACGCGCAGCCAGGACGACAGGGCGTTCACGACCGACACGCCCACGCCGTGGAGGCCACCCGAGACCTTGTAGCCGCTGCCGCCGAACTTGGCGCCCGCGTGGAGGACAGTGTGGACCACCTCGAGGGCGTCCTTGCCGGTGGGGTGGCGGCCGACCGGCACGCCACGACCGTCGTCCTCGACCGTCATCTTGCCGTCCGCGTGGGCCGTCACGAGGACGGTGGTCGCGTGACCCGCCATCGCCTCGTCGATCGAGTTGTCGACGACCTCCCAGACGAGGTGGTGAAGGCCCCGGGCATCCGTGGAGCCGATGTACATGCCCGGGCGGCGACGGACCGCCTCCAGGCCCTCGAGCACCTGGATGCTGCTGGCGCCGTACTCGGTGCCCGCAGCGGCAGCCTTCGTCTTGCGCCCACCGCCGGCGCGGCCGTTGCCCACTGCCGTTCCCTGCCGATCCCCGACGTCCGTCACGCAGGTCCTCCGATCAGGCGATCGTAGAGCCGTGCGAGCTCCTCGTCGCTGTAGTACTCGATCACGATGCGACCCCCCTTGCGGGACCGGCTGAGGCTCACCTTGGTCCCCAGCCGCTGTCGCAGGTCCTCCTCGACCCGTTCCAGTTCCGCGTCAAGGCGCGGCTTCGATAGCGGCTCCCGCACCTGGCGCGGTTCCCGCAGGCGCCGTACCAGCTCCTCGGTCTGGCGCACCGAGAGCGCCTGGACCACCACGGTGCCCAGCACCTTGGCCTGACCGTCGACCGGCAGCCCGCCGAGCGCGCGGCCGTGGCCCTCGGTGACCCGGCCCTCGCCGATGGCCACCTGGACCGTCTGGTGGAGCTCCAGGAGACGGAGGGTATTGGCGACGGTCGCTCGCGCCTTGCCAACCCGCTCTGCCACCCGCTCCTGCGTCAACCCGAACTCGTCGATCAGCTGGCGGTACGCGAGCGCCTCGTCGATCGGGTCGAGGTCGGCGCGCTGGACGTTCTCCACCAGCGCGACCTCGAGCTGGTCGCGGTCGGCAAGCTGGCGGATCAGCGCCGGGATCCGCTCCAGGCCCGCGAGGCGCGCGGCCCGGACGCGGCGCTCGCCGGCGATCAGCTGGTACCCGTCCAGGGTCTCGGTGACCAGGACCGGCTGGAGCACGCCGTGCTCCCGGATGCTGGCGGCCAGGTCAGCGAGGTCCCCGTCGTCCCAGCGGTGACGCGGCTGGTGCGGGTTGGGTGTCACCCGCGCGAGGGGCACCTCGATCACCGACGACATCGGCCCGGCGCGCTGGGGGATCAACGAGGCGAGCCCCCGTCCCAGCGCGGCCCCACCGCGGTTGGCGCGGACGGTCACGCGACGACTCCCGCCGGCACGGCGACCCGCTCGAAGGGCCCGCGGCGGTCGCGCAGCTCCTGCGCAAGGTGGGCATACGCCTCGGCGCCCCTGGAGTCCGGCCGGTACAGCGCGATCGGGAGCCCATGGCTCGGTGCCTCCGACAGCCGGACGCTGCGCGGCACGATGGTCTCGAAGACGGCCTCGTGCAGGTGGCGGCGGACCTCCGAGGCGACCTCCGAGGAGAGGTTCGTGCGGGCGTCGAACATCGTGAGGACCACGCCGGAGATCTCGAGGTCCGGGTTGAGGTGGTCACGAACGAGGTTGATGGTCGCGATCAGCTGCGTGAGCCCCTCCAGCGCGTAGTACTCGCACTGGATTGGGATCAGGACGGCGTCGGCCCCGGTCAGCGCGTTGACCGTGAGCAGGCCGAGCGACGGCGGACAGTCGACGAGGATCCAGTCCCACGCATCGCGCTCCGCATGCATGGCGCGGCCCAGGCGGCGCTCCCGTCCGGCGACGGGTGCCAGCTCCACCTCGGCACCGGCCAGCGAGATCGACGAGGGCACGAGGCGAAGGCCGTCCACGGGCGTGGCGATGTGCAGCCCGGCCAGCGGCCGCTCGTCGACGAGCGCGTCGTAGATCGATCCCTCCACGACGGCACGGTCGATCCCGAAACCGCTCGTGGCGTTGCCCTGGGGATCAAGGTCGATGACGAGGACGCGGTCACCAAGGAGCGCGAGGTAGGTTGCGAGATTGACCACCGTCGTGGTCTTCCCGACGCCGCCCTTCTGGTTGGTGCAGGCGATCGTCCGGCCCACTCAGCCTCCCGTTCCAATCATTCGCATGAACGTGAATTCTAGCATCGGAGCCCCGATTCCCGACCGGCCCGGACCCGTCACCGATACCCCTCCATCGTGCCGGAGCCGGCTTATCGCCGACTCAACCGGCGTCCGGCCGCGGGTCCCGCTGTTTCACGTGCAACACTGCGGGCGCCGTGGCGTGGTCGGTGTCCGGTTCCCCGTCTGCCGGATCAGCCTGGCTGTTTCACGTGCAACACACCTGGCACCGGACGATTGCCGGTTCCGGGGGCGCGTGGGATACTGGGCACGCGCAAGAAAGCTGTCACCCTGTCGTCGCGGTCGCCACCCGCCTACACCCGACCGTCGGCTCGTCAGCCGAGGATCGATCACCCAGATGCATCTCATCATCGCCGCGGCGGCTGCCGTGGGGGCCGCGCTCCTCGAGTTCACGGTCGTCCCGTACCTCAAGATCGGTGACGCCGCCCTGCACCCGGTCCTCGTCTTCGGCGTCGTGTGGGCGGTTGCAGGTGGTCTCGAAGCCGGTCTTGCCTGGGCCTTCGTCGGAGGCCTGGCACTTGACATCCTGGGCCAGCGGCCCCTCGGCTCATCCGCCTTCGCGGCCCTCATCGCCATCGGGATCGCCTCCCTGCTCGGAGGCCTCCTCAACCGGGTGAGGATCGCCGCCCCCATCCTCGCAACGCTGATCGCGAGTCTCGCCTACTCGATGCTCCTCCTGCTCGCCACCACCGCCCTGACCAATGTGCCGCTGTCCGACGCCGCGCTTGACGCCGTCGTGCCGGCCGCCCTCTACGACATGGCGCTCGCCGCGCTCGTGGGGCCGCTCGCCGTGGCCATCGTGCTGCGCCGCCGCGCCGCGGATCGGGTGGACTGGTGAACGACGCCTACCTTGTCCCGCGACCCGAGCGTGATCGACGCCCGATCCGCTTCGTGGCGTTCGGGCTGGCCACGATCCTGGCCTTCGGTCTGCTCACGGCACGACTCGCCTACCTTCAGCTCTCCAGCGGCCCTGCGTACGCGGCTGCGGCCGAGGTGACCCGAACCGCCAAGGTGGCTGTCCCCGCCCCGCGAGGCCTGATCTACGACCGCACCGGGCTGCCGCTCGTCACCAATGTCGCGACCTTCGCGGTCAAGATCACCCCGGCCGACCTCCCGTTCAGCCGTCGCGAGGACGTCGCACGGCGGCTGGGCGGCCTGCTCGGCCTGGAGGCATCCGACATCATCGCGACCCTGGACAGTGCGCCGGGCTCCCGCTTCGATCCCGTCCGGATCGCGCAGGACGTGCCGGAGGACGCCGCGCGCGTCGTGTCCGAGTCCGCAGCCGAGCTGCCGGGGGTGCGGGTGGTGGTCGAGACGCGCCGCCAATATCCGGACGGCGCGCTCCTGGCCCACGTCCTCGGTTACACCGGGCCCATCGACGGCGGCACCCTTGCGCGGCTCGCGGACCGCGGCTACCTCGCCGACGACATGATCGGCAAGGCCGGCGTGGAGTCGACCTTCGAGTCGGCGCTGCGAGGGACCTACGGCATCGAGTTGATGGAGCGCGATGCGACCGGTCGCGACATCCAGGTCCTCCAGACGCTGCAGGACTCGGTCCCCGGAGCCTCCCTCACGCTGACCATCGACAGGACCGTCCAGAAGGAGGCCACCGCCGCCCTGAAGTGGGGCATGAAGACGGCAGGCCTCAAGCGCGGCGTGTTCATCGTCATGAACCCGCAGACGGGCGAGGTTCTCGCGCTCGTCAGCCTCCCGTCGTACGACAACAACCTGTTCGCCAAGGGGATCTCCAACCGGGACTTCCAAGCCCTCCTGAAGAACAGGGACAAGCCGCTGACCAACCACGCGGTCCAGGCGCATTACCCGCCGGGATCCACCTACAAGCTGGTGACCGGTACCGGTGGCCTCGAGGACGGGAAGATCAAGGCCAGCACGCAGCTCCGTACGAAGGCGTACCTCGTCCTGGGGTCGACCCGCTTCTACGACTGGAACAAGCGCGGTTTCGGCCTGTGCGACTTGAACTGCGGCTTCGGACGCTCGTCAGACACGTACTTCTTCCAGGTCGCCGGCATGCTCGGCGCGGACCGCCTGGCCTACTGGGGGAGGATGTACGGCTTCGGCGAGCCAACGGGCATCGATCTCCCGGGCGAGGTCTCCGGCATCGTCCCGTCCAACCAGTGGAAGATCGACGCGCTCGGCCAGCCGATGTTCGCCGGCGAGGTCTACCAGGCGGGCATCGGGCAGGGCTACGACGTCGCGACGCCGATCCAGCTGATCAACGCGTTCGCTGCGCTGGCCAACGGGGGCAAGCTGTACCGTCCGCAGCTCGTCCGCGAGATCGTGGCACCGGACGGCACGGTCGTCGCGTCATTCGAGCCGGACCTGATCCGCAAGCTGCCCGTGTCGGCCAAGACGCTGAGGTCGATGCGTCTCGCGGCCCGCGCCACCGTCACCCTCCGCCACACGTACAACCTTGTCGATATGCCCGTCAAGGTGGCCGGCAAGTCCGGCACCGCCGAGTTCGGGACCCGCGACAAGAAGGGCCGCCTGCCGTTCCACTCCTGGTTCGTCGGCTTTGTGCCCAAGAACCCGTACAAGGCGGACTTCACCAAGCCGGACTCCGAGCTGCTGTTCCTCGCCTTCGCCTACGACTCCCGGACGAAGGGCAACGCGGGCACGGAGATCGCCAAGGCGTTTCTCCAATACCACTTCAAGATCAAGAAGGACTACCTGAACCACGACCTGCTCGAGCGCGGCAACTTCTACCAGAGCCCCTGAGGATTGAGTCGATGCGCGTGATGCGGGCTGAGCCCGGACGCTTCGCCGGCATGACCTCACGGTCGGTCGGGGTGGCCTGGCGCGCCTACGACCTGCAGCTCACGACGTACGCGGCGCTCCTCGGGGCCATCGGCCTGGTCATGGCGTACACGAACAGCGTGGAGGCGGGCCAGTCGGTCCTCGCCGGCGGCACGGTCTTCTCGCGGGCGCTGATGTGGTCCGCGCTGGCGATGGTGGTGTTCACGGTGGTGACCCTGTTCGACTACCACTGGCTCAAGACGCTGGCCTGGCCGATCTACGGGGCCAACGTGGGGCTGCTGGTCCTGACCCTCGCCATCGGGGATGGGGTGGGCGGCTCGGCCCGCTGGGTGAGCATCGGCCCACTCACGTTCCAGTTCTCCGAGCTGGCGAAGATCCTGATGATGATCGTGCTGGCCGCGTACCTGGGCAACCGCGAGGGCAGCCTGGACTCGCTGTCGTCGATCGTGGGCGCGTGCCTGCTCATGGTGCCGCCGGTGCTCCTGGTGATGCTGCAGCCCGACCTCGGCACGTCCCTGGTCCTCATTGCGATCCTCGCGGGAATGCTGTTCATGTCCGGGGCGAGCCTCCGCTGGCTGCTCGCGATGGCGGCGGGCGCCCTGGCGGCCATCCCGCTGGCGTGGACCTACGTGTTGCTCGACTACCAGAAGGACCGGATCCTCTCGTTCCTGGACCCCGCCGCCGACGTGCAGGGCTCCAGCTGGCAGCTGATCCAGTCACAGATCGCGGTGGGGTCGGGCGGGCTGCTCGGCACAGGGCTCACCAACAGCACCCAGAGTCGCGGCAACTTCCTGCCGGTCCAGGAGAGCGACTTCGTGTTCGCCGTGCTGGCCCAGGAGATGGGGTTCATCGGCGCGCTCGTCGTGTTCGTCCTGTTCACGGCGCTGATCTGGCGGATCCTCGCCTGCGCCTGGCGCTCCCGCGATCCGTTCGGCACGCTGCTCGGCGCCGGCCTGGCCTCGATGGTGCTGTTCCAGGTGTTCGTCAACATCGGCATGGTGATCGGGATCCTGCCGATCACCGGCATCCCCCTGCCGTTCATCACTCACGGCGGATCCTCGCTGGTGAGCCTCGCGATCGGGCTGGGGGTCGTGCAGAGCATCAACATCCGCCAGCGCCGGGCGGAGTGGTAGGGACGTCGCCGGCGGGCCGTCGTCGGGGTCAGCGCCTGCCGAAGAGCCCTCGTCGCCGCGGCTCGATGGTCGGCGTGGCGATCCGGCGCCCGTGGGACCGCAGCAGCGCGTCGATCTCTGCCTGGTAGCCCCGCCCGATCGGCATCCGGTCCAGCCACTCGAGGTATTCGAGATCCACGCGCGCGACCTCGTCCAGCGACCAGCCCGCGTACCGGCCGAAGTTGAGGACGCTGCCGGAAGGGTTGCCCGGTGGTGGTCCGGCGGCGCCGTGGCCCTGGGCCGTCCCCATCGTCCGGGCGTCGTAGCCACCGCCGGTTCCTGAGCGGCCGGCGGGCCGGTTGGGTGAGACCCGATCCGATCCTTCTCCGAAGCCGCCGTGGAGGTCCTGCATGTCCTTGAGGGGCCACGTCGGGCTGGCGCCAGCGTTTGCAAAACCTGACGACCGGGCGACGGAGCCGGCGGATGGCGTGGAGCCGGTCCTTGTGCGTTCGTGGGCGTCCGCGGCGGTCACGCGGGCCGCGGTGGCGGAGGCGCGCGCCAGTGCGCGGTCCACGGCCGCGCGCCGCACCGGGTCACGCAGGATCTCCCAGGCCTGGTTGATCCGCACCATCCGCACCTGGGCGTCAGGGCCGGCGGCGACGTCGGGGTGGTACTTGCGAGCGAGCCGGCGATAGGCCGCCACGATGACCTCGTGCTCGGCCTCGGGATCGACCTGAAGGATCCGGTAGGGGTTGGGGACGCTCACGGAACGACCCCACAGGTGGCGCCGACGCCCCGTCGGGACGCGCGGGCGACGGACGGTCGCCGGTACCGGATCGACTGGACAGGCTCCATCGGGACGGCTGGCTGCATCGGCGGCAGACTAACACGCGTGACGAACCATTCCTTGCTCCCCGACGCGGCTCCCCAGCACCATCCGCCCCCTCCGAACGAGCCGGTCCAGCCGCGGGATCCGGTCCAGCGCTGGCGGCTGGTCCTGGCGCGCGCCGCGCTCGGGCCCGACGAGGCCCAGCGATCGCAGCAGGCTGCGTGGGAGGCAGCGTTCGCGGACTCCGGCCTCCCGGTGGCGGGGCTGGACGGTCCGCGCGCCCGGCCGAGGTTCGCCGCTGCGGCCCCACTGGCGGCTACGATCCCCGGCGAGGCCGAGCTGCTGGACGTCTGGCTGACGGACCGGCTTCCGCGCTGGCGCGTGCGCGAGGCCCTCGCGAACGGTCTTCCGACTGGCCACTCGCTGGTGGACGTGTACGACGTGTGGTTGGGGGAGGCGCCCCTGCCCGGACGCGTCAAGGCCTCCGTCTACCGCGCCGTTCTGGGCGCGGCCGTGGATATCGAGGTCGTGCGCGCCGCGGCGGAGGCCCTGTGCGCCATGACGTCGCTCCCGCGCGAGCGCCGGAAGGGTGAGTCGTCGGTGACCTACGACCTGCGGCCGTTCGTGGAGGCGATCGAGGTGGGGGATGCGCCTGACCTGACCGACCTGGCCGGTGTGGTCGGTGCGGCCGAGCCCGGGATCGCACCCGCGATCCTTCGGATGATCCTCCGCCATGATCCGGGGACGGGCGTCGGGAGGCCGGACGAGCTGATCGCCGCGCTCGAGGAGCAAGCGGGGCTCCCCCTTGGGGTCCGCGACCTGGTTCGTGAGCGTCTGCTCCTCGCCGCCCCGCCGGTCGGCGAGAAATCCCCCCGGTCCGCAGGGCAGCGTTCGGGGCCGGGCACCGGGGGTCCGAGGACGGCGCACGGACCACGACGCTAGGGGCGGCGCCGGCGGGGGCCCGCTACCCTCCCGTCGGTCGCCCGACGACCGAGCCGTACGGCGGATGCTCGAGTCCGTCGCCCGGCCTGCTGTGCTGGTCCGTCCGCCCGCCCGCCACCCCCGGCCGGACGGTTCTGCCAACGAGTCGGAGCACGACTGGTGGACAGCGCGACACCGGCCGCCCGGGCGGCACGGGACCGCAGGAGCCGGCCCCGGAACCACCACCCGCGTGTCCGGCGGGTCTCCGCGCGGCAACAGGCTCCGGATCAGGTCAGGGTCCTCCGTGGCGCCGTGACCAGCAGTCGTCCGCGGACTGGATGGCGGAACGAGGGTGACGTCCCACGCGCGCCGGCACGGACGCCGGGATGCTCGCGTGGCCGCAGAAGCAGCTCATTCTCCGTGCGGGTCGGTCCGTGACGGCCGGCGCGAGGGTCGCCGGAGTCAGGCGGTGACGATCAGGGCCACAGCGAGCGCCGGTGGCGCGGTGTTCCCCGCCGCGTCGGGGGGTCCGTCGCGGCTCGTGAGCACGACATGGGCGGGATCGGGCGGAGGGCAACCGCGCCGATGACCGGTGGGACCCCCGGTACGCCCGCGTTGACCCCCGATGCGCCCGGAATAGTCACGCCCTGCATCGGACAGAATCGCTGGCGTCCGACAGCCGGCAGCGCGGGCTTTGACGCCCGCGGTTGATCCACCCTACACTCTCCGTTCGCGCCCGCGAAGGCCGCAGGCGTCTTTCCGTGTCCGCGTCGCGGTTGCCCGCGACCGCCATCGCTCTTTCCGAGGACCCATGTACGCAGTCATCGAGACCGGCGGGAAGCAGTACCGCGTCGAGGTCGGCACCCAGCTCGAGGTTGAGCTGCTCGACGTCGAGCCGGGCCAGTCGATCACGCTGGAGCGCGTGCTCCTCGTCGTCGACGGGGCCGAGGCTGCCGTCGGCACCCCCGTCGTGGACGGTGCAGCTGTCGAGGCCGAGGTTGTCGGCCAGACCCGCGGTGACAAGGTCATCGCGTTCAAGTACCGCCCCAAGGCCCGGCGCAGGGTGAAGAAGGGCCATCGCCAGGACCTGACGGTGCTGCGGATCGCAGACATCCGCTTCAACGGCAGGAGCGCCGCCGAGGGGGTCGAGAAGCCGGCGAGCAGCAAGGCCGAAGCACGCAGGATGATCGAGGAGGCCGCCGCCCGCCAGGCCGCCGAGGACGCTGCCCTCGCCGCGAAGCTCGCGGCCGGTCCGACCGCCGCGGGCCCTGACGCGTCCGCCGCTGGGCCCGACACGTCCGTCAAGGCCCCTGCCGCCCCTAAGCGCACCCGCGCCAAGGCGGCCACGGCCGACACCACCTCCGAGGCCGAGGCCCCGAAGGCCGACGAGGCCGCGGCGACCGACGAGACTCCGGAAGCGGCGCCGCGCAAGCGGCCCCGCGCGAAGAAGGACGAGTAAGCGATGGCGCACAAGAAAGCAGGATCGAGTTCGAAGAACGGCCGCGACAGCGTCGGCCAGCGGCTCGGCGTCAAGGCCGGCGACGGCCAGTTGGTCCGGTCGGGCTCGATCATCGTCCGCCAGCGCGGGATGACCTTCAAGGCGGGCGAGGGCGCCGGCCTCGGTCATGACTACACGATCTTTGCCAAGATCGACGGGAAGGTGCGCTTCGAGCATGAGACCCGCGACAAGAAGCGCATCCGGGTGATCCCGGTGGCGGCCGAGCCGGCCGCGGCCGAGGCCTAGATCCCGTCGAACCAGAGCGGCGACCACCGGCGGGCATGACCCGCTCGGACGGCGCCTGAGGAGCCCTCGTGAAGCCCAGCATCCACCCCAAGTATCACCAGGCGAAGGTCCACTGCGGCTCGTGCGGCCTTGACTTCGAACTCGGCTCCACTCGCGAAGTGCTGCGCGTCGACGTCTGCAGCAACTGCCACCCCTTCTTCACGGGCAAGCAGAACATCATCGACACGGCCGGCCAGGTCGAGCGCTTCCAGCGCCGCATGGAGCGCCAGGCCCGCGCCTGACGCCCGGCCGGGAGCGTCCCGGACCAGCCGCCCAGCCTCCAGCAACGGCGCCCGAGAGGGCGCCGTTCGTGTCGGTCCGCTCGGGACCGTCCGAGGGCCTGCTGGACCATGACCCGCTCGGGAGCCGGCGAGCGATCCAGGGCCCTACAGCTCGCGGCGGCGGAACGCTGTCAGCGCCCCTGCCAGCGAGATCGCAATCAGGATGACGGATCCGGCGACCGCGGTGGCCAGCCGCCCGCCGTCCACGGTGGCCCCCGCCCCCCCCGCAAATGCGATCGCCGGTGCCGCCAGCCCCGTCGGGAGGAAGCGGTCTACCGCTGGCACGATCGCCAGGATGCCCAGGCCCACCAGCGCGACGAACCCGAGGCCCGCAGCCGCCGTCGTGGAGCCGGTGGCCGCCGACGCGAGGAACGTGAGAGCCGCCCATGCGACCAGGGCCAGCCATGACAGGGCGGTCATCGCCAGCCACCCGCCCGCCGGCACGGGCTCGAACAGGATCGTGGTGTAGGCCCAGGCGACCGCGGACGCGAGCAGCGTCGCGGCGCCGAGCACGACGGCGATCGCGAGCAGCTTGGCCCCGAGGAATGCGGGCCGGCCGACGGGCTGCGCCAGCACCAGCGCCGCGGTCCCACGGTCCAGCTCGCCCGAGACGCTCCCCATGGCGAGGGCGATCGCGGCAAGCGCGCCGATCTGGCCGAGGTTCTTCTGGAGTTGCTCCAGCGCCGTCGCGACCGTGGGCTCCGGCAGCGCCACCGGCAGCTGGTCGCCCAGCGCGACGGCCAGGATCTCGTTGAGATACCGCGCGGTGAGGGGCGAGATGATCCCGATGACGACGAACAGCACCGCGACCATGGGCAGACGCCGGGTCCGCCAGGCCTCCCAAAGCTCCTTCCGGAGGAGGATGCCGAAACCGCTCATGCCGCGGCCTCGCGGGACTCGCCGGTCAACCGGAGGAAGACGTCCTCGAGCGTTGGCCGCGCCCGCGCGACGGCGACCACCGCCAGCTCCGCCGCCCCGACGATCTGGAGCAGCTCACGGGACGCGCGGGCGGGATCGGCGACGGCGACCGTCAGCAGCCCGTGCTCCACGCCGACCGCCGTGACCCACTCGAGGGCCCGCAGCCGAGCGGCCACCACCTCGACCGCCTGCCCCTGGCCGGGCTCCGCCTCGATCCGCCAGACCGGCAGCGCGTACCGGTCCAGCAGGTCGCCCAGCGGGCCCTCCACGATCAGCCGGCCGCGGTCCAGGATCCCGACCCGGTCGCAGATCCGCTCGACGTCGGCCAGGACGTGCGATGAGAACAGGACGGTGGTCTCGCCTCGGAGCCCGGCGATCAGCTCCAGCACGTCCCGCCGACCCTCCGGGTCAAGGGCGCTCACCGGCTCGTCCAGGACAACGACCGGTGGGCGATGGACGAGCGCCCCGCCGATGCCCAGCCGCTGGCGCATGCCGCCGGAGTACGTTCCGGCCCGCCGGTCCGCGGCCGCGTCCAGCCCCACCCGCGCCAGCGCATCGGTGACGGCGCGATCCAGCGACGCGCCGTCGAGGCCGTGCAGGCGGCCGAGGAAGCGGAGCTGCTCACGGCCGGTCATCCACCCGTAGGCTCGCGGGTCCTGTTCGAGGAACCCTAGCGATCGGCGAACCGCCGGATCGTCGGCCGAGACCGGAAGGCCGGCGACGAGGGCCCGTCCTGAGGTCGGCCATCCCAGGCCCGCGAGGAGTCGCAAACAGGTGGTCTTGCCCGCTCCGTTGGGTCCGAGCAGGCCGAATACCGAACCCGCGGGGACGACGAGCGACAGGGCGTCGAGCGCGACGACGCCCGGGTACCGGCGCGTGAGACCCTCCACGACGATGGCTGCGGGCGCGTCCGACGGAGCCTTCGCGGCGAGAGCCGGTGACGTGGCGGGCGGGGCAGCAAGGGGCGTCACGGCCGGGACGGTCCCCGGGACGACGAGCGGCGGGTCGTGCGGGCTGCCCCAGCCCGGCGCCGCGGCCTGGCCGGGCTCCGCGTCGCCGACAGGAACGTCCACCCGCCCGATCAGGAAGTACAGGATCGGCCCGATCACGTTGACGAAGACGATGATCATCGCCCACAGGCCCTTGCTCCCGCCCCGGACGTGACGGTCCGTCCGGAGCAGGTCAACGACGGCCGCGACGAGCAGCCCAACCTGCAGCACGAGCAGCGGGACCACCAGCAGCAGGAGCGCCGGGTCGAGATTCACGTTCAGCAGGTTCATGCGCGCTGCTCCGTGACGGCTCCTGATGGGGTGATCGCCGAGTGGGACGATCGGCAACGTAGCACGCCCTGTCGCGATCGTCCGGGAGTGGCGCTGGTAGACTCGCATCGTCCGGGCCGCGCCCCCTGCCGCTGGACCACACGACCTTCCGGAGGAGTCCGATGACCGACGACCGCGAGCGCTGGGCCCTGATCCTCGGGGCGTCCTCGGGGATGGGCGAGGCCACCGCGCTCGCGCTCGCCGCGAACGGGTACCGAATCGCCGGCATCCACCTCGACTTCCGTGCCGCGATCGCCCACGTCGAGGAGGTCAAGGCGAAGATCGTCGCCCTCGGCTCCGAGGCGGTCTACCTCAACATGAACGCCGCCGACGACGACAAGCGCGCCGCGGCCCTGGCATCGCTCCGCGAGCGCTTCGACCGGTCGCGGGCCGATGGCCGGCATCCGTACGTGCGCGTCGTCATGCACTCGCTCGCCTTCGGCTCGCTGGTCCCGTTCCTCACCGAGGATCCGAAGGCCGGCGTTGACCGCAAGAAGATGGAGATGACCCAGGACGTCATGGCGAACAGCCTCGTCTACTGGGTGCAGGACCTGTGGCGGGGCGGGTTCCTGGAGCGCGGATCCAGGATCTACGCGATGACCTCGGAGGGCTCGACCCGCGTGGTGCCCAGCTACGGGGTCGTCTCGTCCGCCAAGGCCGCCCTCGAGTCCCACACCCGGCAGCTGGCGATGGAGCTGGCGCGGCTGGGTACGGGCATCACGGCCAACACCATCCGTGCGGGCGTGACCATGACCCCGGCGCTGATGAAGATCCCGGAGCACGATGCGATCATCGAGTCCGCCACGCGGCGGAACCCCACCGGGCGGATGACGACGCCCCAGGACGTGGCCGGCACGATCCTCGCGCTGTCCGGTGAGGGCACGGATTTCATCAATGGCGAGGTCATCGGCGTCGACGGTGGCGAGTACATCACCGGGTCGTAGCCGGACAGCGGAAGGGGTATCCATCCGATGAGCGGTCGGGTTCTGGTCGTCGGATCGGTCAACGTGGATCTCGTGATCCGGACCGAGCGCCTGCCGTCGCCGGGCGAGACCGTCATGGGCGGCACGTTCAGCCGCTTCCACGGCGGCAAGGGCGGCAACCTGGCCGTGGCTGCGGCCCGGCTGGGCGTCCCGGTCATGCTGGTCGCCGCGCTCGGTGACGACGCGTTCGGCGACGAGGCGCGGGTCGCCCTGGCGCGCGAGGGCGTGGGTACGGACGTCCTGGTCACGCTCGAGCACACGGCAACCGGCGTGGCCCTGATCATCGTGGACGCGAAGGCTGAGAACCAGATCACCGTGGCACCCGGCGCGAACGCGGGCCTGACCGCGGCACATGTGCGGGCGGCCCTGATGCGCCTCGCTCCCCACGAGGGCGACGTTGTCATCACAAACCACGAGGTTCCCTCCGACGCGGCCCGCGAGGCACTCCGGATCGGCCGCGAGGGCGGCGCCTGGACCATCCTCAACCCGGCGCCAGCCGGCGGGCTGGACCGTTCGGTCCTGGGGCTTGCCGATGTCCTGACGCCCAACCGCGGGGAGCTGGCCCGGCTGGTCGCGGACGACGCGCGACGCTCGGGGCGCCCGGCCACCGGAGCGGAGGAGACGATCCGGGCGGCCCGGACGCTGCTCGAGACCACCAGCGAGGGACCGGGCGCCGGCGAGGCGATGCTGGTCTCGCTCGGTCCCAGCGGAGCGGTGCTCGTGCGGCGTGGCGGCCCGGCGATCGACATCAAGGCGCCCCGAGTGAAGGCAGTCGACGCAACCGGCGCCGGCGACGCGCTCAATGGGGCGCTGGCCGCCGCGCTGGCGGGTGGCCTGACGCTTGAGCAGGCGGCGCGGCGCGCGGTGGTCGCCGCGAGCCTCTCGGTGACCCGGGCCGGAGCGCGCGAGGGCTATCCCACGCTGGATGAGCTGACGGCCGCGCTGGGAGGGGTCCCGGCCCCGGCCCCGTCCTCGGCCCAGCCGGCGGCCCCGTCCTCGGCCCAGCCCGAGGCCGCTGGGGCGGAGGGTGACGCCGGGGGCCAGGCTCCGACGACCTGATGTGCGCGGGACGCCCGGACCGGCGTCCCGCGCACCCGGGATCAGGGAGCCGCGAGGACCCCCAGGACCTGGTCCACGTTCCAGCGCATGAGCCCGACGTACGTGTCCTGCGGCGCGTCGCCCGTGCTGTCGGTGTAGAGCCCGGACACGACGGTGGCGCCCGTCTCGTCGGCGATGGTCCGGGCCAGGTCCTCGCTGAACTGCGCCTCGGCGAAGATCGCGCGGATGCCCTTCTCGCGGACGACGCGGATGAGCTCCGAGATCTGCGCCGCACTGGGGTCCTGGCCGGGCGCGTCCACGATGGTCCCGTCGATGGTGAGGCCGTAGGCCGCGGCGAAGTACGGGAACGCGTCGTGGAACGAGAGCACCGTGCGATCGGAGGGCGGGATCGTGTCCAGCCTCGTCCGCAGCTCGGCGTCCAGGTCCTTGAGGGTCGCGACGTAGGCTGCGACACCGTCCCGGTAGGCTGCGGCGCCCGGCGGATCCGCCGCAGCAAGCGCCTCGCCGATCCGCTCCACGTACTTCGCGGCGTAGGTGACGTCGAGCCAGAGGTGCGGGTTGACGGCTTCGCCCTCGTGGCCGTCGGACGCCTCGGGTTCACCGGCAAGATAGGTCACCCCCGGCAGGTCTTCGCCCAGCTCCACGACCGGCGCCGTCGTCCCGGCATCGGCGACAAGGTCCGCCAGCCACTCGTCAAGACCCAGGCCGTTGAGGACGACGAGCTCCGCCTCCGCCACGCGCCGGACGTCGGACGGGGTGGGATCGAAGGTGTGGACCTCCCCTCCCTTGGGTACGAGGCTGCTCACCTGCACGCGGGAGCCGCCCACTTGCGCGACGAGATCCGCGAGGACCGTGGTGGTGGTGACCACTCGCAGCTGGCCGACAGGGGGGTCGTCCGATGGGGCAGCCGCGCCGCACGCGGCGACAACCAGGGCGAGGGTCACGGCGGCGAGCAGTCCCGGGCCGCCGGGGATAAAGGACCGGCGGGTGGCCGGGCGGGGAGAACGTTGCATTGCGGGCTCCTTCTGAGATCGAGTCTCACCATTGGAGACGGTGGGGTGGAGATGGCTCATTGGTCGGAGGTGGCGTCAGGCGGGATAGCCCTGTGCCGCCTGGCAGGCTGCACACAGGCCGAAGATCTCGAGCCGGTGATCCGTGACGCGGAAGCCGGACCGGCGTCCGATCTCGTTGAGCACCCGGGTCAGGCCGAAGTCGTCCACGTCCAGCGACCGGCCGCAACCGGTGCAGATGGCGTGGTGGTGATGGACCGGCTCGCAGGCCACGTAGGCGTGGTCGCCCCCGGGCAGGTCCACGCGCTCCACCAGGTCCAGCGAGGCGAACAGGTCCAGGGCGCGGAAGATCGTCGCCCGCCCGATGCCGGGGTGGCGCCGGCGCGCGTCCACCACGAGGTCCGCCGCGGTGAAGTGTCCGTCACGGTCCGCGACCAGCCCTGCCACCGCGAGGCGTGGGCCCGTCAGCCGGTGGCCGGCGCGATCCAGCGCCTCGACCAGGTGGCCCGCGGCCTGGATCGTCGCCCTGCGCTCCGCCGTCATGCGGCCGCCGCGGCCTCGTCCACCGCGTCCGTGATCGCCTTGACGCCCCGCCGCCGGCCAAGCAGCCCCCGCGGCCCCAGCACCAGCGCGACGACGAACAGGCCGGTCTGGACGAGGACGATCGTGGCTCCGCTGGCGACGTCCACCCAGTAGGAGAGGTACAGGCCGATGACGGCGCTGGTGATCCCGACGAGGGCCGCGAGCCCCATCAGGCGGGTGAACCGCGCCGTGAGCATCTGCGCCGTTGCCGCCGGCGTGATCAGCATCGCCACAACCAGGATGATCCCGACGGCCTGGAGGCTGACGACGATCGTGAGGGCGACAAGCGCGAGGAACAGGTACTCGATCCGCTCCACCCTGATCCCGGAGGCGGCGGCGCCCAGCGGGTCGAAGGTGGCGTAGAGCAGCTCCTTCCAGAGCAGGCCGACGATCGCCACCACCACGAGACCCAGCACGAGCAGCCCGATCAGGTCCTCAAAGCCGATCGCCAGGACGTTGCCCAGCAGGAAGCTGAACAGGTCCGCGACGTAGCCGTCGATCGTGCTGAACAGGAAGACCCCGAGCGCGAACGTGCCGGCGAACAGGACCCCGATCACGGTGTCCTGGCGGATCCCCGCCCGCTTTGTCACGTAGCCGATCGCCAGCGCGGTTCCCACCGCCGCCACCGCCGCGCCCAGGTAGAAGGGGATCCCGGTCATGTAGGCCACCACGACGCCCGGGAAGCCGGCGTGAGCGATGGCATCCCCGATGAACGCGACTCCGCGCAGGACGACGTACGTCCCGACCACGGCGCACAGCCCGCCGACCAGCATGGAGGCGACCAGGGCGCGCACGAAGAACGAGAGAGCGAGGGGCTCGAGCACGAGGTCCATCAGTGCTGACCCCCATGGTCGTGGAAGTGCCGTTCGCCGGGGGCGGCGTCGTCATGGTGGTGGGCGTCGTCCAGGACGACCGTCCGGCCCTCCAGGACGAGCAGGTGCCCGCCGTACGCCCGGGCCAGGACGTCCGCGTCCAGGACCAGGTTGGAGGGGCCGTAGGCGATGACCGTCCGGTTGATCGCCAGCACCTGCTGGAAGCGCTGCGCGGCACAGGCTAGGTCGTGCGTGGTGGCCACCACCGTCTTGCCGCGAGCGGCCTCCGCTTCCAGGATGTCCATGAGGAGCTCCTGCGTGGTGGCATCGATCCCCGTGACCGGCTCGTCCAGCAGGAACAGGTCCGGCTCCGCGGCGAGGGCCCGGGCGAGGAACACCCGCCGGCGCTGCCCCCCGGACAGGCGCCCGACCTGCGTCCGGACGTGCCCGGTCATCCCGACCTGGTCGAGCGCCGTTGCAACGGCACGACGGTCGTCGGACCCAGGGCGGCGGATGGCTCCCAGGCGCGGGAACCGGCCCATCATGACCACGTCCTCGACCGTGACCGGGAACGCCCAGTCGACCAGCTCTGCCTGCGGGACGTAGGCCACGCGGCGCGCCTCCCGACCGGGTGTGGAACCGAGGGTCTCGATGCGGCCGGTCCACGGGCGGGTGAGGCCGGCCATCAGCTTGAGCAGGGTGCTCTTACCGGCCCCGTTGGGTCCGACGACGGCAAGCAGGCTGCCCGGCTCGACCGCCAGCGTCACGTGCTCCAGCGCCGCCCGGTCTCCGTAGCCGGCCGTGACGTCGCTCAACCACACGTCCGCGTGGGCGTGGGCGTGCGGCGCAGCCAGCTCGTGGTCGTGATCGTGCACCCGCGGCTTGTGGCCGGGGTGGGCCGTCGACGACGGTGTGGTTGCGGGGCTCCCGGGTTTCATATGAGACAGAGTATCATCTGGGACGGAGTTGTGGAAGAGCCCGGAATGGGCAGCGTCGCCAGTGCCGGCGATCCCCCGACGCCTTCGGCGCCGATCTGCGCCACAATGCTCGGACGTCCCGGCACGAGCACGATCCTTCCCTGAACAAGAGACCGGAGGCCCCCCCTGAGCGGCAAGCAGCCCACCCCCACGTCCACCCGCAGGGAGCGCCGCGCCGCTGAGCGCGAACGTTTCGACGCCGCGCGCGACAGTCGTCGCGGCCGGGCGGCGACGGGGAAGAGCGGCGGTTCGTCGCTCATCAACACGCGCAGCATGACCATCGTCGGCGTGATCGTCGGCGTGCTGATCGTGATCGTCGTCGGCATCGGCCAGCTGGGCGGCAGGGTGTCAGGGACGTTCGTGGACCCGGCGATGGCCTATCCGAAGGCGCTCCTCGACGGGACGGCGATCGGGAAGGCGGACGCGCCGGTCACCCTGGAGGTCTACTCGGACTTCCAGTGCTCGGTGTGCGCGCGTTTCTCGAGTGACGTCGAGCCCGCGCTCGTGAGCCAGTACGTGACGGCAGGAACGCTCCGCATCGTGCATCACGAACTCGCGATCCTCGGTCGCGGTGGCGCCGCGGACGAGTCCGTGCTCGCGGCCCGGGGCGCCTATTGCGCCAACACGCAGGGCCTGTACGCGGAGTACGCCCACTGGGTCTACGCCAACCAGGACGGCGTGAACACCGGCGGCTTCCGCCGCGAGCGCCTGACCGCCATCGCCGAGGCTGCCGGCGTCGAGCCGGTGGCGTTCGGCACCTGCCTGGATGATGCGGCGGCGGCCGCTGCGGTCGACGCCGCGAACGCCAGGGGGGTGGAGCTTGGGATCAACTCCACCCCGACGCTGTACGTCGCCGGCCGGCAGATCGTCGGGCTCAGGTCCGCCGCCGAGCTGGGCGTGATGATCGAGGCGGAGCTCGTCAGGCTGAGCGCCTCGCCCGGCGCCTCCCCGGCTGCCTCGGCGAGCACGACCCCCTGACGCACGACGCACCCGGGCGGGCCAGCCGCGGCACGCTCGGGTTACCCCTGCTCGCGGTCACCCTCGCCGGCCTCGGGGTCTCGGGCTATCTCGCGCTCGTTCGCTTGCAGGGCGGGAGCGCCGTCTGCGGGCCTTCCACGGGCTGTGAGACCGTCGCTGCCTCCGGATACTCGGTGGTGCTGGGGGTCCCGGTCGCCGTCTGGGGGATCGCGTTCGGATCGGTCCTCGTGGGCTGTGCCCTCGCCTGGTGGCGCCGCGCGGACCGGCGGGCCCTGCTGGTCGCGTACGGCCTGCTGCTCCTCGGGACGCTCGCCGTCGCCTACCTCACGTACCTCGAGCTGTTCGTCATCCACGCGACTTGCGCGTGGTGCCTCGCGCACGCGGTGACGGTCGTGCTCTCGCTGGGCGTGGCCGGGCTGGCGCTCCGCCGGAGCTAGACCTACCGCCCGACCGCGTACCCGGTGAGCTCCACGTAGGCCTCGCCGCCCAGCGTCCTGCCGGCCCGGACCGCCGAGACGATCTGGGAGCCCTCCCAGTAGACGACGCCGGTCGTGGCCCGTGTGTCCAGTTCCTGCTGTGGGACGCTCGGATCCAGCATCACGACCAGGTCTTCGGCCGGGAGCGTCACGGTCCAGCCCGCCGGCCAGGTCACGCCGGTCGCGGGGCTGGTCCAGTCGCCGGTGGCCTCCACGGTGACGTCGGCCGCGCCCAGGTGGCGGGTGGCGCCCACCGCATCGACCAGCGTCCCGTACACCAGCGGGTGCGAGCCGTCCGCGGCGCGCACGAGCGAGATCGTGATGTCCGTGCCGTCGTCGAGGTTGATCGCGAACCAGTCCCAGCCGCCCGCGCCGACCGAGATGAAGTCGCCCCACTGGTGGTCGAACCAGGCGGTCCCGTCCACGGCCAGGGTCCGGTCGCCCACGGTGATCGTCCCGGCCGCCGTCATCGCGGTGCGGGAGTAGTAGTAGGAGCCGCCCGCGGGGCCGAAGTCGATGTAGCCGTCCCGGTCGTGGAGGGCGGCGGGCTTGGTAGAGCGGATGGCCAGGTCCAGCCCGAAGCCGCCGACAGGGTCGCCGACAGGGTCGCCCGCCACCTCCGCCTCTCCGGCCGCCGCGACCAGGCGGTCCGAGCCGTCGATGCCGGTCATCGTCCAGGGGGCGCGGGCGAAGGTCGCGGGATCCGCGAGGTCGAGGCCCCGGACGCCGAGCGCAAACCCGGGTGTGCCGGCCCGGGCCAGGTTCACCTGCGGTCCGATCTCCGCGCGCTGGGCGTAGTGGAAGCGGCCGCCGGTCTCGTCGGTGAGGGCCAGGTGCGACGCCCAGGTTACCGGGAAATCGCCTCGCTCGGCGCGGAAGACGACGAACTCGAAGCCCCAGCGGCCGCCCGCCTCGTCCCGCAGGTGGCCCGTGTAGTACCACCACTCGGTCAGGCGGTCGTGGGGAGCGTCGTCCGCGGGGAGGACCACCGGCTGCGGGTCGAGGGGGCGTTGCGTGGCCGCCGGCGCCGGGCTGGTCTCCGGGCGGGCAACCGGCGGGTTGGCGAGGATGGGGCCGCTGCACGCTGCCAGGACGGCCGCCGCGGCGGCCAGGCAGAGGACCGGAAGGGATCGGCGGCTCATCGGACGGCTCATCGGACGGTGGCCTCCACCTCGGCCTCGGTCCGCGGCAGGACGCCCTGCAAGGCCCGGTCCAGCCGGGCCGGGACCCACCAGTTCCAGCGGCCCAGCAGCCGCATCGTCGCCGGCACGAGAAGGGCGCGGACCACGGTCGCATCGAGCGCCACCGCGATTGCCACCCCCAGGCCCAGCGCCTTGATCAGCACGATGTCGGCGAACACGAAAGACCCGGCCACGACGACCACGACCAGCGCCGCGGAGCTCACGATCCGCCCGCTGCGCTCGAGGCCGCGCGCCACCGCCTCGGTGTTGTCGCCGGTGCTGTCCCAGGCCTCCTTCATTCGCGTCAGCAGGAAGACCTCGTAGTCCATCGACAGTCCGAACAGCACGCAGAACAGGATCACGGGCTGCGTGGTCTCCACGAACCCGGGCGGCTGGAACCCGAGGAGCGCCGACAGGTTGCCGTCCTGGAAGATCCAGACGAGGGCGCCGAAGGACGCGCCGATCGAGAGCGTGTTCATGATCAGCGCCTTGACCGGCAGGACCACCGACCGGAGCAGGACGAACAGGACGAGGAACGTGGTCACGATGATGAACGCGGCGGTCCGGGGGAAGTCGGACCAGACGCGCGAGACCACGTCGTCCACGTCGGCGGCGCCGCCGCCCACCTGCACGGTGATGCCGGCCGGAGGCGCCAGCGGGCCGGCGGGATCGCGCAGCTCGCGCGCGAGGGCACGACCTTCGTCGCGGTTGGGGCCGTAGCGGGTGGTGACCGTGAAGGCCGTGAGGTCGCCGTGCGTCGTGGCGGCGAGTGAGGTTGCCACGAACCGGTCCGGCGGGCCGCCGCTGCCGTACAGCAGCTGGTACTGCGCGAGGGTCAGGCGGGGGTCCACGTCCACGAGACCCGAGACGCGGCTGACCCGCGGGTCCGCGGCCAGGCGCCGGGAGTAGCCGTACAGCGCCGCGACGTTCCCGGGGGCGGTCGCATCACCGGTCGTCCGGACGGCGATCACGATTGGCGCGAACTCCCCCTCGCCGAACTCGCGGGTGAGGATGTCGTAGGTCGCGCGGGACGGAACGGACGACGGGAGGATCGTGGCGTCCGGGGCGTTGAAGCGCACGTGGACGAAGGGGACGCCCAGCACCAGGAGGAGGGCGAGCGTCGGGATCAGGACCGCCACGGGGCGTCGCATCACGCGGCGGGCGAGGCGCGCCCACGGGCCGTCCAGCCCGGGCTCCACGGTGACCCTGCGGATCGCGAGGGCGTCGATGCGGGTCCCGACGATGGCCAGGATGGCGGGCAGCAGCGTGGTCGCCGACGCCACGGCCAGCCCGACCACCATCGCCCCGGCGATGCCGACCGAACGCAGGATCATGAACTCGAACAGGATGAGGCCAAGGAGACCGAGGAGGACCGTGAGACCGGAGAAGAACACGGCCCGGCCGGCGGTCGCGACGGTGACCCGGACGGCCTCGGCGACGCGGTCCGGTCCCCGGCGATGGGCCAGCTCCTCCCGGAAGCGGCTGGTCATGAGCAACGAGTAGTCCACGCCCAGCCCCAGGCCCAGGAGCGTGGCCAGGTTGAGCACGAAGATGCTCATGGGCGTGAACGACGCCACGACGAAGATGCCGGCGAGGGCCACGAGCACGGCGGCGCCACCGACGGCGAGCGGGATGCCGGCGGCGACCGCGCTGCCGAAGACGAGCAACAGGGCGAGGGCCGCGAGGGGGAGCGAGATGAGCTCGGCGCGCCGGAGGTCCCGCTCCGTCACCGCCTGGATGTCGCCGTAGAACGCGGGACCGCCGCCGATGCGGACGGTGAGCCCGGGCACCTCGTGGAGGGCGGTGGCGACCGGGGGGATCGCATCGGGCGAGTCGTCCGGCGAGAGGTCCAGGAACACGATGTCGTACGCGGTGCGGCCGTCCGCGGAGACCTGGCGCGGGGCGACGACGTGGGACAGGATCCGGGTGACGTGCGGGGCGTCGGCCACGTCCTTCGTGGCCTGTGACACCGCAGCGAGCCAGGCCGGGGTCCCGGCGGTGAGCGTGTCCGAGGTGTAGACGAGGACGAACGCGGACGGCTCAAGGCCGAGCTCCGCCTGGAGGACCTGCTTGGCCCGGGCGGACTCCAGGTCGTCGAGGATGAAGCCGCCCGCGGACAGGGCCCCGGGAGCCTGGGGCGCAAACGGGATGGCGAGGAGGATGAGGGCAGCCCACGCGGCGACGATCCACCATCGGCGGCGGACCGTGAAGCGGCCGAGACGATCGAAGGTCATGCGCCTCCCGGTTCGATGGCGCGCGACGTCCGGACGGGGCAGGGCGTCTTCAACGTGCAAGCCACAGGTAGCATGTTATCCGGGATCGGCCGGGGCCCGTACCGGCGCGGTTCCCGCCCGGTCACCGCCAGGACGCTGGGACGTCCGCGCATCCCGAGCCGGGTATTCCGTCCGGGGTGGCCATTCTGCTAGCATCGTGCGGCCGCGCACGGCGCAGGTCTCCGACGCCCATCTCGTCCCGCCGAGGATCTCCCCACGTGACGATCTTCACGATCTGGTTCCAGGACTTCCCGAACAACTTCGTGATCCTGCTCGCCGCGGCCGCGATGGCGGGCGGGTTCGTGTACACGTTCGCGCGCGCGGCGATGGTCGCCGAGGGCGGCCGCCCGGGCTGGGCCCGCAAGGTCACCGGCCCCAACTCCAAGCTGCTGTTCACGACCCTGTTCGTGGTCTGGGCGATCGTATTCGGCATCGGGCTGCAGCTGGTCCCGCACGAGGGCGCCAACTCGCCGTACGGCGGCCTCGGGCTCATCGCGCTGTTCAGCGGGTTCTTCATCATGATGGGCCTGATCTGGAGCGTGATCGGGGACTGACCCCCGAGTCCGGCCGCAGCGCGGCTTCGGGTCGTCACGGGCAGCCGTGGACGCCCGGTGACGGGCTCGGGTATGATCGGCGTCCATTCAGAATGCATAGGATCTATGCATCGCGCGGCCACGGGCATGGCCCGCAGCGCGGCGACGGCAGCATCGGCAACGGCGGCAGCGGAGGTTCGGCAGGTGGACTCGCACGTGCAGGGGACCGGCGCCCCTTCGGCGCTCGCGGCGGCGCCCTTCGTCAACCACCGTGACCCCGCCCAGCGCCTGGGACCCGACGGCAGGCCCGCCGTGAGCCGCCGCGCCCCGATCTGGGAGGACGTCCCGGATGAGAAGTGGAACGACTGGCGCTGGCAGCTGTCCAACCGGGTCAACGACCTCGAGGACATCGAGAAGATCCTGGAGCTGACCGACGAGGAGCGCGAGGGCCTCTCCGCCAAGGACAAGTTCCGGGTGGACGTCACCCCGTACTTCATCAGCCTGATCGATCCCAAGGACCCGGACGACCCGATCCGCCGCCAGATCATCCCGCTCGGCCGCGAGCTGCGGTCCTACACCGGGATGATGGAGGACAGCCTGGCCGAGGACCGCCATTCACCGGTGCCGGGCCTCGTCCACCGCTACCCCGATCGCGTCCTGATGCTGATCACCACGCAGTGCGCGGTCTACTGCCGCTACTGCACGCGGAGCCGGATCGTGGGCGACGCCAGCCAGAACTTCAACCGCAAGGAGCACGAGGCCCAGCTGGACTACATCCGGCGGACCCCGCAGATCCGCGACGTGCTGATCTCCGGCGGCGACGGCCTCACGCTGGCCCCCAAGCTCCTGGAGTCCGCGCTCCGAGGCCTGCGCGAGATCCCCCACGTGGAGGTCGTCCGCATCGGGTCGCGGGTGCCGGTGTTCATGCCCCAGCGGATCGACGACGAGCTGTGCGACATGCTCGCGAAGTACCACCCACTGTGGCTGAACATCCACGTCAACCACCCGGACGAGATCACGCCGGAGCTCTCGCGCGCCTGCGACAAGCTTGCCCGCGCCGGCGTGCCGCTGGGCAACCAGTCCGTGCTCCTGGCCGGTATCAACGACTGCGTCCACACCCAGCGCGAGCTGGTCCAGCGGCTGGTCGAGAACCGTGTCCGCCCCTACTACCTCTACCAGTGCGACCTGGTCGAGGGCGCCGGACACTTCCGGACACCGGTCGGCAAGGGGCTCGAGATCATCGAGGGCCTGCGCGGGCACACCTCCGGGTACGCGGTGCCGCAGTACATCGTGGATGCGCCGGGCGGCGGCGGGAAGATCCCGGTCATGCCGAACTACGTCCTGAGCTACTCGGACCACAAGGTGATCGTCCGCAACTACGAGGGCTACATCACCACGTATGAGGAGCCGGCCGAGTACACGCCGCACGACAGGTCGAAGTGCACGTACTGCCAGAACCCGCGCCCGGAGCCGGGCCAGGAGGGCATCACGGGGCTGCTGGACGGGAAGCGGATGTGGATCGAGCCTGCGGGCTTCGAGCGGGTGCACGAGCGCGGGGCCACCGAATCCCATCGCCTGAAGGACCCGTCCAAGTGGGTGCCGTACGGAGTCGGCGCGATCGAGGGGCAGTCCTCCGACGCAGGGCGCGCGCTGCCGGTGATCGAGGCGGGGGACAAGGCCGAGGCGTAGCGGATCGCGGCGCCCGACGCGGCCGGGCAGCCGCTCGGCCAGCTGGCCGTCGGCCCTTGGAGGCGAGTCTGTTCGCTGCGGGCGAACAACGTCGGCCCACGCCATCCCCACCGATGCTCGCAACCCTGGACTGGATCTACAATCCCGGCCTGATGACGAAGCGGAAGAAGCAGCCGCTGGGCCAGACGATCGGCGGGGTCCTGTTCGGCTTCGAGCAGCAGGTCCTCCGGACGATGCCGCCGGCGCAGGAGCTGGTCCATCACGCACGTCCGGACGATCCGCTGCCCGCGGGGGACGGTGGCCTCGTGCTGATCGAGATTCCGGGCAGCGCGGACCCCCCGCTGCCGTCACCGCAACCGCACCCGAACCAGCCACCGATCCCGGAGCTGACCACCGAATGACGATCGATCCCGGCGCCGTCGGCCGGCGTCCTGCCCCGGACGGCTTCCCGGTCACCCTGCCGAACCCCCCGGTCATCGCGGAGTCCGGCGATCCGTTCAGCGCGCTCCGCGTCATCGACCTGGTGGCCCGGATGGATCGCGGGCGCCTGATCCGCCTGGACGACCTCGTGGACCGCCTCAACGCCACGTATCTCGACTGGCTGTTCACGCGAGCCGTCGTGACGGACACGCTGGTGACGCTCCAGGCGAACTGGATGGCCGACTACCGCAACGCGTCCGGGATCGTCCTGGACGACGGGCCGACTGGGCCCGTGGTCACGCTGGAGGACTCCAGCCGCGTGGACCCATGGATCACGAGTCAGGCGGGACGCGTGGCAGCGGCCTGCGCGGAGGCGCTGGCCGAGTTCGCACGCCGGGATCGCCCGGTGACCGGCGGCTGATCGACCCGGCACCCGCGGGCCCGCCGGGCGACCACACCGCCGCGGCGCTGACCGGCTGGGGGTGACGATCGACCGTCAGCCGGCACCCGCCCTCGGGCCGCGGCCGTAGCGGGCCATGACGTCCAGCAGCCGGTCGTGGTCCAGCGCGTGCGCGGTGATCCCGTCCCGCCCGGTCAGCGTTCGGGCGCCCAGCAGCGCGTTGACGACCGCCGCCTCGACCGCCTCGATGGCCGCCTGGAACAACGGGGAGATGGCGCGGTCCACGACCATCCGCACCTCCACCGTCCCGCGCGGATCCCGTTCGCCGGCGGTCCGCGACAGCCCTCGGTTGCCGGTGGCGAAGGCGATGAACAGGTCGCCGGAGCCATGCGACGCGATGCTCCCCATGCGCCCGAGGCCGAGGCCCGCGCGCTGGGCCAGCCGTTCGCACTGGTGCGGGAGCAGCGGCGCGTTCGTCGCGAGGACCACGATGATCGAGCCGCCGCCGGGACCAGAGCGGGAGGACATGCCGGGCGCCGCTTCCGTCACCGCCGCTCCCTGGAGCGCCTCGAGCGCCTCCTGCTGGTCCCACGCGCTCGGGACCTCGCTTTTCGGGATCGCCTGGCCCACCGGAACCCCGTCGATCCGCAGCAGTTCCCGGGACCCGTAGTTGGCCTGGACCAGCGCGCCCACCACCCAGCCACCGTCAGCCTCCGGGACCACGCGGGACGCCGTCCCGATGCCGCCCTTGAACTCGTGGCAGATCATCCCGGTGCCACCGCCGGCATTGCCCTCGAGCACGGGACCGCCTGCCGCCGCCAGGATCGCCGCATCCACGTGGGCGGGTTTCACGTGGAACCCGTTCAGGTCGTTGAGCGCGCCGTCGCAGGTCTCGCCGACCACCGGCAGGGACCAGAAGACCGACTCCGAAGCGCGGCTCCGGGCGGCGTGGGCGACGAGCGCGTCCCGCACCACGCCCACGCTGTGGGTGTTGGTGATGCCGATGACGCCGCCCAGGAACCCGGACTCGCGGACCCACTCCAACCCCGTCAGCTCGCCGTTGCCGTTGAGCCGGTGGCAGCCCGCGAAGACGGGCTCTGTCCAGACGTCGTCCGGGTGGGGGATGACCACCGTCACGCCCGTGCGGATGGGTCCCTGCCCGACGACGAGCGGACCGTCGCCATCGATCAGCGTGGTGTGGCCGACGAGGACGCCGGGCACATCGGTGATGGCATCGTGCTCACCGGGTTCGAGCAGGCCGATGCGCAGGCCCAGCTCTCGCGCTCGCATCTCTGTCTCCTGCATCGGTCACGCGGCCGTCGTTCGCGCGGCCCCCCTATGATCGCCTCGTGTCGTCGATCCCGGAAGCCCATCCCGCAGAGCTTGGTGAGGTTGTGCCCGCCACGCTTCCCGCTACGCCGCCCCGGATGGTGCGGCTCACGGTCCTCGACGGCGTCGCCCCGATGGACGCGGCCGAGGCGTTCCGGGACCTGCCGGGCCTGGCCCTTCTCGAGAGCGCGCGGCCGGGACGGATGGGCCGCTGGAGCTACCTGACCGCCGATCCGGTCGCGCTGCTGGACGCGCCCGCCGAGGGGCCGGACCCGTTTGCGGAGGCCCGGGTGCTGATCGAGAGGCTGGATCGAGGGACGTCGTCCTCGGCGTCGTCCGCGGCGGCGTGGGCGTCGTCTGCGTCATCGGCCGGTCCCCAGCCAGTTCCTCCGTTCGCGGGCGGCCTCGTCGGGTACCTCGCCTACGACCTGGGCCGCCGGTTCGAGCGCCTCCCGAGCCATGCGCGCGTGGACCAGCACCTGCCGATGCTCCGCCTGGGCCTTCACGACTGGGTGATCGCCTGGGATCGCCGCACCGGGACCGCGTGGCTGGCGGTCCGCGCCGTGGACGGGGACCGGGCGCGGCAGGCCCGCCGGATCCGGGACGTGCTGGCGCGGCTTGATGCGCTGGCCCGGGGCGAGGTCTCCGAGCGGGGCGAGGTCTCCGGAGGCGCCGGACGGGTCGAGGCCGCCGACCGGGCAACGACCTCCGCCCCGACTTCGTTCGTCTCCGGCACACCGCACGCCGCATGGCTGGCCGGCGTGGAGGCCGTGCGCGAGGCCATCGGCCGCGGCGAGATCTACCAGGCCAACCTGACCCGCCGCCTCGAGGCCCCATTCGACGGCGACCCGTGGCCCATCTTCCGCCGCCTCCGCACGGGCGATCCCGCGCTCTTCGCGGGGTACCTTGACCTTGGCTCCTCGCCCGCGACCGGCGCCCCGAGAGCGATCCTGTCCGCCTCGCCCGAGCCGTTCCTGGCGGCGGACGCGGACGGGAACGTGGCCACGGACCCGATCAAGGGCACCCGCCGGCGCGGCCGCACCGGTGAGGAGGACCGCGCCCTCGCCCATGAGCTCCTGGCCAGCGGCAAGGACCGGGCCGAGAACGTGATGATCGTTGACGTCCTGCGGAATGATCTGGGGCGCGTCTGCGTGCCCGGGACGGTCCGCGTCCCGCGTCTCCTCCGCCTGGAGCGCACGGCCGCCGTCCAGCACCTCGTCACCACCGTGACCGGTCGCCTCCGTCCGGGCGCCGACGCCTTCGACCTGCTGGCGGCCTCGTTCCCCGGCGGCAGCATCACCGGCGCCCCCAAGATCCGGGCGATGGAGATCATCGAGGGCCTGGAGCCGGTCCGCCGCGGCCCGTACTGCGGCGCGATGCTCTGGCTGGGGCCGGACGGGCGGCTCGGCTCGTCGATCCTGATCCGGACCTTCGTCGCCGACGGCGAGCGCCTGACGCTCCACGTCGGCGGCGGCATCACCTGGCGCAGCGACCCGCAGGAGGAATGGGACGAGACGATCGCGAAAGCCCGCGGTCCGCTTTCGTCCATCGGCGCGGTGGAGGTTCCGTCGTGAGCGATCCCGGTCCCCGCTTCGTCTGGGTGAATGGAACCCTCCGTCCCGCCGCCGGGCCGCACCTCTCCGTCTCGGACCGCGGGTTCCAGCTGGGCGACGGCGTGTTCGAGACGCTGCGCGCGAAGGGCGGCCACGTCACCGAGCTGCCCGAGCACCTGGCGCGGCTCCGGCACTCCGCTGACGGGTTGGCCATCGAGCTGCCGGCCGATGTCGGCGTGCGGCTTACGGCCGGGATAGCGGAGCTGCTGGCGGCCGAGGGGCTGGCCGGGCCGGCGGCCGATGCGTCGGTGCGCATCACGGTCTCGCGCGGGCCGTGGGCGTCGCGGGGGCTGCTGCCGCCGGTGGGCGAGCTGCTCGTGCCAACCCTGGTCATCCAGGCGTGGCCGGTGGCGCCGGTGCGGGCGGGGCACCTGGAGCACGGGCTCTCGCTCGTCGCGTGCTCGATCCGGCGCGATCCCGCCAACCCCATCGTCACGCTCAAGACCACGTCCCGTGCGGACTACGTCTACGCGCGGATCGAGGCGCGGCGCGCGGGTGCGGAGGACGCGCTCTTCCTCACGACGTCCGGCCACCTGTCCGAGGCGACAACCGCGAACATCTTCCTCGTCCGGGACGCCGCCGATGGCGTGACGGAGCTCGCAACACCCTCGCTCGGCTGCGCGATCCTGCCGGGGACCACCCGTTCCTGGCTCCTGCGCTGGGCCGGGTCCGTGGGCCTGCGCCCTGTGGAGGGCTGGCTGACAGCTGACGAGCTGGCGGCGGCGCGCGAGGCGTTCATGTGCTCGTCGGTGGCGGGGATCCTGCCCGTAACCCGGTTCAACGGCCACCCGATCGGGGACGGGCTGCCCGGGCCGTGGACCCGTTGCGCCCGCGCAGACCGCGAGGCGTTCATCGGCGAGGGCTGAACCGGCACCCGGACGCCGGTCGTGGCGCCCCAGGCCACGGCGACGGAGCGCGCGGGCGCATCTGTGGTCTCTCACGCCACAGTCTCGCCGCACCGCGACGCCTCGAGGCTCGCCAGCCCGAATTCGTGGCGTGCAGGACAACGGCGGTCCGCGGACCGCTCAGCCCCGGGGCGCCAGCCCCCCGCTCAGCCGCGGGGCCCCAGCACCGTCTCGAGCACCTTCCGCGCCGCATCCGGCTTGCCCAGCCGCCGCGCGTTCGCCCGCAGCGCCTCCAGGCGTGCCGGCTCCGCGATCAACCGCGTGACGCGGTACGCCAGCGCCGACGCGTCCGCGGCGATCAGCGCCGCGCCGTTCTCCAGGAGGTACTGCGCGTTCCGTTCCTCCTGCCCGGGGATCGGCGAGACCACGATCATCGGCAGGCCCATCGCCAGGCACTCGGACGTCGTCAGCCCGCCCGACTTGGTGATCGCCACGTCCGCGCAGGCCATCACCTGCTCGATGGTTCGCGTGAAGCCCATCGGGAACAGGCGGCCCGGGTGGCGCGCGGCCAGGTCCCGGAGGTCGGCGAGGAGCCGCTCGTTCCGGCCGGCCAGCGCCAGGACCTGGAAGTCGCCCTCCATGCGCAGGAGACGCTCGGCGAGGATCTCGATGGCGGTCACCCCCGCGCCGCCCGACATCAGGAGCAGCGTCATGCGCTCCGGATCCAGGCCCAGTTCGGCAGCCCGCGCCGCCCGGGACTGGAGCTCGCCGAAGACGGGCATGACCGGAATCCCGGTCACCCGCACGGTCTCGCCCGCGATGCCGCGCTGGGCGAGCCGCCAGGCCACCTCGTCGTCCGCCGCGAAGTAGCCGGTCATCCGCTCGTGGACCCACATGGCGTGGACGTCGAAGTCGGTGACCTGGACCCAGACGGGCCGGTCGAAGGCGCCCTTCGCGATCTGCTCGGAGAGGACCTGCGCCGGCAGGAAGTGCGTGCAGATCACGTGGTCCGGGGCCAGCTCCCGCAACGTCCGGCGGAACCGGCGCGTGTTCAGGCGCTCGACCGCAGCCCGCAGCCGGTTCATCGCCGAATCGGCCTCCTGGCGATCCGTCCGGGCGTACAGGTAGCCCCAGAAGGCGGGCAGGTTCTGGACGACCGTGACATACGAGTCCGCGTACGACTTCCTGAACAGCTTGGGGACCAGGTCCATGAGGTCGAGGTGGACCGTGTCCACCTCGGGGTACCATCGACGGGCGGCCTCCTCGAGGGCCTCGGCCGCCCGGACGTGGCCGGCGCCCGCCGACACGCTCAGGATCGCGACCTTCGCCCGTCGTTCCGCCGTCACGGTGTCCGCTCGGTCGGCGGCTTTCCCGTGAGCTCCACCAGCCGCTCCCCGGCGGCGCACCCTGCCACCAGCCTGGCCAGCCGCCGCTCCCGCGTCTCCGGCCGCAGCGCGCTCGTCACCCAGTGCGTCGCGGCCCGCCGGTAGCCCGGCGGCTGCCCATCCCAGACCGCCCAGCCCGCCGCGTCAGCCCGGAGCGCGGCCTCGGCCGCACCGTCCAGGACCGCGTCCCGTTCGAACGAGTAGACCCCAATGCGATCGACCTTCCGCCGCGAGAACGCCACCTCGCCGGCCTCGGTCATCCGGCCCTCGGCGCGCATGGCCTCCACCCGCCCGAGATTCCGGTCGCTCCAGATGCTGTCCGGGCGGCGCGGCGTGATCCGGATGGACGATCCCCCTGCCACGGCCGTCCGGACGCCATCGATCCAGCCGTAGCACAGGACCTCGTCCACGATCTCAGGCCAGGTCAGCGTCGGCGGCCCGCTCGTCCTCGGCCGGTAGCCCACCCACAGCTCCTTTTTCGCGGACCCGTGGATCGCCTCCAGCCAGGCGCGCAGCTCGGCGGGCGCGGCGAAGAACGCGACGTCGTGCGGCTCCATGCGCGGCATGTGCAGAGCCTACCCGGCCGCGACCGGCCTAGACTGGCCTCATGACACGCGCCGAGCTCATCCTCCGCACCCGCCAGCTGATCGCCGAGGGCGAGCGCCTCGACGCCGATCCGTCCCTGGTCGCGCTCCAGACCTGGCTCCAGCTCTCCGACGATCTCCTCGCCACGGCCTGGGGGACGATGGACCGGTACCACCTGGCGTGGCTGATGGTGGGCAAGCCGAAGGGGATCGTGCGCGGGCGCGGGATGACCACGGACGAGGAAGCCGCCTACGTCCGTGAGGTCGCGGGCCAGAAGACGGCCGCCCTGCGCATGAGCCTTGACGCGGTGGAGCGCCAGGGCATGCCGTTCCGCGGCGAGACCGGCGGCGTGGGCGCGGGCCAGGGGATGGGCGAGGTTCCTGCGACCACGGCAGCCGGCGCGGCCACGCCCAGCCGGCGCGCGATCCCGCTCGATCCGGAGCTCCAGCAGCGACTGGACGACGTCCGCCGCGCGGCCGGGCAGCACGCTGACCACGGCAGCCAAGCGGGGTCCTCCGGCCCCGCCGGTCAGGGCGACCCGCCGACCCCCGCCCTCCGCCGCGCCCCGCGCCCGGAGAAGCTCCAGCGTTGAGGGCCTCCGCCCGATTCGATCGACGTCCCACGTCGGGCTCCCACCCCGAGAGTCGTTGCTGCCGCACTCAGCGCGCGCGGAGCCCGGCCAGCAGGCCCGCGACACCGACGTCCAGCAGCGCGGCCGGCCCGTACCTCGCTCCGACGTAGTCCAGCGGCCCCAGCACACCGCCCTGCATGGCGGCCCAGGCCCAGTCGAGGAGGATCGCGGCGAGGATCGCCCCACCCGCCAGGCCCGCCGCCAGCGCGATCCGTCCGGTGCCGCTCGGCATCCCCGCGCCTCCGCCCAGGTCCACGAGCGCAACGGCGGTCATCCACCCGGTGAAGGCGGCCACAGCAAGGAGCCCCGGCCCAAGGTCGAGCTGGCCCAGGACGAAGAAGGCGAGGGCGCCGATGCCCGCCACGAGGACGGCCAGCATCACGCCACGGGCGGAGAACCCGGCGGGCTCGAGACGGTCGCGTTTCGGGCTGCTCATGGCCCAGATGCTACGCGTTCGAGGCCCGGGAGCGGTATCCTGCGGCATCGTGAGCCACCCCACCCTCGGGCTTCCGCCCCGCAGCCTCCAGGCCGGCTACCCGGACGCCGCCGCGCGCCTCACGGCACAGCGCGCCCGCCTGGCCGCGCGAGCGCTCGAGGTTGCCGTTGCCGAGGACGCCACGCTCACGGCCCGGTACGACGAGGCCGGTCTCCGCAACCTGCTGCGCGATGCCGAGGTCCTCGTTGACCGGCTGGCGCTCTGCGTGGCCGGGAACGACACCCACTGGCTGAAGGAGTTTGCCGACCATTCCGCCACGGTCCTTCGGCGCCGCGGCGTGCCGATGGACGACATCGTCCGGATCTGCGAGGGCCTCCGGACCGGCGCCCGCAGCGTCATGGCCGGGGACGAGATGGCGGCCGCGGACCGCGCCCTTGACGAGGCCGTCAGGGTCTACCGCTGGTATCGCCGTCTCTCCGGCGACGCGCGCAAGCGCAACCGGATCATCGCAGCGCTGTACAAGGGCATCTAGGAGCACCGATGACGATCAAGTGGGTCAAGAGCGACCCGCTGGTGATGAACGGCGAGCCGTTCTGCTACGGCAGCCGGCTGACCGTCCGCCAGGTGCTGGAGCTCCGCCGGAACGGGTACACCGTCACGGACCTGCTCAAGGACCACCCGGAGCTGCGGCTCGTCGGTATTGCTACCGCGTACGCGTACGCCGCCGCGCACCGCGACCGGTACGCGGAGTTCTTCGAGGCGGACGGGTCCCTGGCCGGCCCTGGCTGCACGGAAGCCGAGGCGGCGGTGCTGCCGCCGGGCCTGCGCGTCGCCGGCGTTGTCGTGAAGGTCGACGTCCCCGCCTGACGCCCTGCGCTCCCGGGACCTCAGGCGCCGGCAGCCCCGAACCGCGCCTCCACCATCTCCACGACCCGCACCAGCCTCTCGCGCGCCTCCTCGGCGACCGCGGCGATCTCCGCACTCTCGATCAGTCCCATCGCGGCCCGCGGATCCAGGGCCTCCACCATCGTCCGGTCGCCGTCCGTCCGAATGACCACGTTGCATGGGAGGAGTGCCCCAACCGACGGGTCTGCGGCGATCGCCCGGTGGGCGAGACGCGGGTTGCAGGCGCCCAGGATCAGGTATGGATCCCGTTCCACGCCCAGCTTGGCACGCATCGTGGCGGCGACATCGATCTCGGTGAGGACGCCGAAGCCCTCGGCCCTCAGGGCGGTCTCCACACTCTCGCGGATGTCGGCGAACGGCGCGTCGAGGCGGGCGCCGAAGGTGTAGCGGTCGTTCTGCATACGGTCCTCCAGGGGCTTGGAACAACCATGGTGTCACTAATTGCGTGATTGCGCAAATACGATACTATCGGCAGCCAGGCGCCTGGCCTCCCCGCGCGCGGGACATTTCCCAGCGCAGTGGTAGGATTTCGCGATCATGACCGAGATCTACCCAGTCACCCCAGCTGCCCCCGGCACCACCGACCCCGCCTTCGATGCCCAGCGCCGCGCGACGGAGCTGGCCATCCTGGATGCGCTGCGGGCGGTGGTGGACCCGGAGATCGCGATGAACGTGGTGGAGCTGGCGCTGATCCGGCAGATCATCCTCGGCCCGGACTCCACCGAGATCAAGATGATCCTGACCACGCCCTTCTGCCCCTATGCCGGCGCCATGATCCAGCAGGTCAAGGAGCAGGCCGAGACCGTGGTGGACCACGACGTGAAGGTCACCCTCCTCGCCGAGCGCTGGGACCCGCGTGACGCGGGCCTCATGTGGTGAGCCGGCTCCCTTACGAGAGCGCCGTGGCCACGGGCCGCGGTGACGACGGGACCACCGGCCTCCTGTTCGGCGGGGACCGCGTCTACAAGGACGACCTGCGCACGGAGGCGTTCGGCGCCGTGGACGAGGCCGTGGCCGCGCTTGGCCTCGCCCGGGCCGAGCTGGCGCACGTGGGCGCCGCCAGTGCCCGCACCCCCGCCTTCGCCGGCCTGGCGGACCTCGTCCTGCGGATGCAGCGGGAGTTGTTCGTGGTCGGCGCGGAGCTGGCCACGGCCCCTGGGGCGAAGGACCGCCAGCGGGACGGCGAGACGCGGGTGTCGCAGGCGATGGTGGACAACCTGGACGCCGTCCTGCGCGAGATGGAGGCGGTGATCGAGCTGCCGCGCGAGTTCGTGGTCCCCGGCGAGACCCGGGCCAGCGCCGGCCTCGAGCTGGCCCGGACGATCCTCCGTCGTGCCGAGCGGCGCAGCGTGACGCTGGCCCTGCACGACGAGACGCTGGCCGCGGGCCGGCTGCTCCCGTATCTCAACCGCCTGGCCGACCTGCTCTGGATTCTCGCCCGCATGGCGGAGCAGGGGGAGGCCAGGGATGCGACCGTCGCCCGGCCCGGGCGCAAGGCGGCCGCCGGTTCCTGAATTGCGTGACCCAAGGAGCTTGACGATGATCGGTACCCGCTACTCACCGAGCCAGCTGGGCGTCCGCCCGGCGCCCGCGCTGGTCCAGCAGCTGCTGATCGGTGCGTTCGGCTGGATGTTCGCCGGCCTGCTGCTGACGGCCGGCGTCGCGTACCTCGTGACGACGAGCGCGGGCCTCATGGCCACCATCGCCGGGCTGTGGCTGCCGCTCCTGATCGGCCAGTTCATCCTGGCCATCGGCATCCAGGCGGCCATCAACAAGCTGTCCCCGACGGCGAGCCTCGCCCTGTTCTTCGTCTACGCCGCGTCGATGGGCCTCACGATCGGCGTCATCGTCAGCATGTACACCGGCGCCTCGGTCGTTTCGGCCTTCGTGTCCGCGGCCGGGATGTTCGGGTCCGCGGCCGTGTTCGGCGCCGTGACCAAGCGGAACCTGTCGTCCATGGGCGGGATCCTGGTCGTCGGGCTGATCGGGATCGTGATCGCCTCGGTCGTGAACCTGTTCCTGGGTTCGTCCGCGATCGGCTGGGTGATCTCGCTGATCGGCGTCGTGATCTTCACGGGCCTCACGGCGTGGGACGTCCAGAAGATCACCCGCGGCGACTACGCGGCCTACACGGGCTCCCAGGAGCGCGCCTCGATCATCGCGGCGCTGCACCTGTACCTCAACTTCGTCAACATGTTCCTGTTCCTCCTCCGCCTCGTGGGCAACCGGGACTGACGCGCCCCCCGAGGCGCCTCCAGGGGCTGCCTCGGCCGGTGTGACCCCGCACGACGGGCCGGAGGTACCCCGCCCGGGCGTGACCGCGCCGCCTCCGCGACGCCCATCCGGCCCTGCCGCGGGTCGCGTGGGTCCCGGCGCGCACCCGAGGGGGACTTCCGGCCACGGCCGGAGATCGAGGCCTGGGCGCGGGAGATCGCGGCGGCGCTGGGCCGGCGGCCAATCCTCGCGCCGAGTGGCCCCCCGGAGACGGGCGGAACGGCCGTTCGGCGGACGGCGGACGGGTGCGCACCATGGATCACACGTCCATCCCGTTGCTGCGCCCAGACGGCGCCCGACCGAGGATCCAACAGACCATGAGTCTCGACTCGACGGCTGGGCACGAGCCCGACCCGTTCCTCCCGCTGCCGCAGCTGACCGCGAGCGCCGCGCGCACGGAGGCGGAGCGCTGCCTCTACTGCTACGACGCCGCGTGCACCCGCGCCTGCCCGACCGGGATCGATGTCGCCTCGTTCATCCGCAAGATCGCGACGGACAACCTGGAAGGCAGCGCGCGGACGATCCTCGCGGCCAACCCCCTGGGCGCCACGTGCGGGGCCGCCTGTCCCGTCGAGCGCCTGTGCGAGGGCGCCTGCGTTCGCGTCGCGCTGGACCGCCCGATCGCGATCGGACGCCTGCAGCGGTACGCGGTGGAGACATACGCGGCAACGGGCGGCGCCTTCTTCACCCCCGGCGAGGAGGCCGGCGTCAGCGCGGCGATCATCGGTGCAGGGCCCGCGGGCCTCGCCTGTGCCGCGGAGCTGCGCAAGGCGGGCATCGGGGTCACGGTCTACGACGCGAACGAGCGTGCCGGCGGCCTGGGCGACCACGGGATCGTGCCCTGGCGCCTGCCACGCGAGACGATCGCGGCTGAGGTCGCCCAGGTGGAGCGGGCCGGAGCACGGTTTGTGCTGGGCTCGATGGTCGGGCGCGACGTGGAGGCAGAGGCGCTCCTCGCGGGCAACGACGCGGTCGTGGTCGCCGTCGGTCTCGGCCACGGCAAGCGGCTGGGCATCCCGGGCGAGGATCTGGAGGGCGTGGTGGACGCGCTCGACCTCATCGGGCACGCGATCGACGGGCAGACCGCCGGCATGATCTTCGGCCGCAGGGTCGGCGTGATCGGCGGTGGCAGCACGGCCTTTGACGCCGCGGCCGCGGCCGTCCGTCTCGGCGCCGAGGAGGTCACCCTCTTCTATCGCCGCAGCGCGGTCGAATGTCCCGCGTACCCGCACGCGATCGCCCTCGCTCGTTCGCTGGGCGTCGCGATCCGCTGGCTGACGGCGCCCGAGGAGATCCGGGGCAGCGGTGGCCATGTGGCCGGCGTCTCGCTCGACACGATGACGCTCGGCGAGCCGGACGCGTCGGGTCGTCGTCGGCCGGAACCCATCGATGGGGCCCGGTTCGAGGTGGCGCTGGACATGCTCGTCCGCGCGGTCGGGCAGGAGGGGCCGACCGGTGCAGCCGGGGTCCTGAGAGCGCTCGGCGTCCCGGTCCGCGCCGGCGTCGCGGTCGCGGATCCCGCCACGGGGCGGACGACCAACCCCAAGGTCTGGGCCATCGGCGACATCACCAGCGGCGGGGCCGAGGTCGTGAACGCCGTCCAGGCCGGCAAGCTCGCGGCGCGCTCGATCGTGGACGCGCTTGGCCTCGGCGGCCCGCGCATCGTTCCCGTGCGCACGACCGACGCCACCGTCCCCGGCGTGGACCTGTTCACGAACATGGCCGGCATCCGCAGCCCGAACCCGTTCTGGCTGGCCAGCTGCCCGATCACCAACAACGGCGAGATGGTCGCCCGAGCCTTCGACGAGGGCTGGGGCGGCGTGGTCTGGAAGACGATCGGCGAGCCGATCCGGAACGTCACCTCGCGCCTCGGCTCGCTCGACTTCGGCGGGCGGCGCATGGTCGGCATCTCCAACATCGAGCTCATCAGCGACCGCCCCACCGAGGTCAACATTGCGGAGATCGCCGACGTCAAGCGGCGCTACCCGGACCAGGCGGTGGTCGTCTCGCTCATGGTGGAGGCGAAGCGGGAGGCCTGGCACGACATCGTCCGCAAGGTCAACGACACCGGCGCGGACGGCTTCGAGCTCAACTTCGGCTGTCCGCACGGCATGAGCGAGCGCGGCATGGGTGCGGCCGTCGGCCAGGTCCCGGAGTACGTCCAGATGATCACCGAGTGGGTGATGGAGGCGGCCGATCTCCCGGTCCTTGTCAAGCTCACCCCCAACGTGACCGACATCCGGTTCCCTGCCCGTGCGGCCCGGGCCGCCAACGCGGACGGCGTCGCGCTGATCAACACGATCAGCTCGCTCGTCGGCGTCAACCTGGACACCTGGGCGCCCGTCCCCGACGTCCGCGGCAAGGGCAGCCACGGCGGCTTCTCCGGGCCCGCGGTCAAGCCGATCGCGCTCAACATGGTGTCGGCGGTCGCGTCCGACCCGGACGTCCGGCTCCCGGTATCGGGCATCGGCGGCATCGCGGACTGGCGTGACGCGGTGCAGTTCCTGCTCGTCGGGTCGACCACCGTCCAGGTGGGCACCAGCGTCATGCACCTGGGCTTCCGGATGATCGACGACCTCGTGGACGGCCTGTCGACCTACCTGCGTTCGAAGGGCCTCCACAGCCCGTCGGAGCTGGTGGGACGCGCCCTGCCCGCGCTCGGCGACTGGGGCCAGCTGGACCAGACGTTCCGGCTGCTCGCCAGGATCGACGAGTCAACCTGCATCCGATGCAACCTGTGCTACACCGCCTGCAACGACGGCGCCCACCAGGCAATCCGATTCGAGGACGCGGGCGGCCGCAACCGGCTGGTGGTGGAGGACGACTACTGCGTGGGCTGCCGCCTGTGCCAGTACGTCTGCCCGGTGGACAACTGCATCACGTTCGAGGAGCTGGAAGGCGCGGCCTCCGTCCACTGAGCCAGTAAGGGCGCCGGCGGGAGCGCCCTCAGGTCGTCTCGACCGGGCGCTCCACCATCCGCGGCTCGACGGGGATCCCGTACGACCCCTCGAGCGGCTGGTCCATGACCGGCACGCCGCCCATCGCCGGCATCGACACCGTGTGCGTCGAGAACGTGCCCGGCACGGAGGCGACCAGGCGCATGCGCAGGTAGCGCCAGCCCATACGGTCGAACGGGCCCGCGACCTGCGGCGACACCAGGCCCGCCTCGGCCACGGTGATCAGCTCCGGCCGGTCCAGCTCGTGGAGCGTCTCGTGGAACTGGAGCCGGGCGCGGCCCGCCGCCAGGACGTTGCGCGCCCACTGCGAACCCACGCCCAGGGGTGCCGGGATCAGGATCTCCTCGTCCCGGAGCGTCGGGTGGACGGGGGTGAAGTACGTGGTGCCGGACTTGCGGCCGACGTGCTCCAGCGTCGCGATCCCGGCCGTCGCGCTGCCCGGGATGCCGTGCTCCATCAGCCACGGGTTGACGGTGTCGTTCATCCGCTGCCGGAGCCACGGGAACTGGTCCGGGGCGGGTTTGTTAAGCTCCCTCCAGACCCGGTTCGCCGCAAACCCGATCGCGCCGCCGACCACCAGCAGACCCATTGCCTTGAGTAGCATCTCGTGACCTCCTTCTGTGGAGGCGATGCTGGGCGGGCCGCGCGTCGGGGCCAAGTGCCGAAGGGACGGACAGGGGGCGCCCCGCCCCGTACCGGTTGTACGGCCGGTAGTAGGAATGTGGATACCCCCTCAGGTGCCATGCGTCTCGTCGGTTGCGGTCGGCACGCGGGCAGCGAGCACTGGGTCGGCCAGCAGCCGCGCCATCTCGACCGCGTCGCGGGCGGCGTCGGCGCCCCGACGGTAGGTTCCGTCGGCGCGGTCCAGGGCCTGGGCCAGCGTGTTCGTGGTGAGGACGCCGAAGATCACCGGCCGGCCGGTCTCGAGACCCACCCGGAGGATGCCGTCGGCCGCAGCACCGGCGACGAAGTCGAAGTGGCGCGTCTCCCCCTGGATCACCGCGCCAAGGCAGATGACCGCGTCGGGCGGTTCGGCCGAGCGGAGCATGGCGCGGGCCGCGATCGGCAACTCGAACGCCCCGGGGACGCGCACCAGGATGACGTCCTCCGGCCTGACGCCGAGCCGGGCGAGCTCTTCGCGGGCGGCCTCGACGAGCCGCTCGACGACCTCCGCGTTGAACCGGGCGGCGGCGATTCCGATTCGCAGCCCGCGGCCGTCGAGACCCCCGTCCGCGGAGACGTCGTCGATGCTCATCGAACTCCCTCGAGCACGTGGCCGAGGCGGACCCGCTTCGTCGCGAGGTAGGCGGCGTTCTCCGGCCCGGCAGCGACTTCGAGGGAGCGGCGCTCCAGCACCACGATCCCGGTGACCTCCAGGCCGCGCACCTTCGCCGGGTTGTTCGTGAGCAGGCGCACCCGGTCGACCCCGAGGTCGACGAGGATCGCGCCGGCCCGGTCGTAGTCGCGCAGGTCGGCCGCGAACCCCAGCGCGAGGTTCGCATCGACCGTGTCGAGGCCGGCGTCCTGGAGGGCGTAGGCCCGGGCCTTGTTGGCAAGCCCGATGCCGCGACCCTCCTGGCGCAGGTAGACGAGGATCCCCGACCCTTCCGCGGCGATCGTCGCCAGCGACCGGTCGAGCTGGGGGCCGCAGTCGCAGCGAAGCGAGCCGAGCACGTCGCCGGTCAGGCATTCGGAGTGGACCCGGACGAGGGCGCCGTCCGCAGCCGGCTCGCCCAGGATCAGGGCCAGGTCGTTGGGTCCGTCGCCCGCGCCGTAGACGACCATCCGGAAGCGGCCGTGCTCGGTCGGGAGCACGCTCTCCGCGACCCGGACGGCCGCCAGTCGCACCTCCGCCGGTCGCACCGGCGGTGGGGCCCCACGCTGCGCGGCGAGGAAGCCGACGATCTCGCCGATGGAGATGAGCGGCAGGTCGTGAGCGGCGGCGAAGGCGGCCAGCTCCGGCCGCCGGGCCATCGTGCCGTCGGGGTTCATCACCTCCACGATCACCGCGACCGGTTCGAGTCCGGCCAGCCGGCACAGCTCCACCGCGGCTTCCGTGTGGCCGCGCCGCTCGCGCAACCCCCCGTCCGCGGCGCGCAGCGGGAACACGTGTCCCGGGCGGACCAGGTCGGTCGGACGGGTCGCAGGATCCGTCAGGGCGCGCACCGTCGCGGCCCGCTCCGCAGCCGAGACGCCGGTC
>CAMTVM010000018.1:0-8497 GCA_947085195.1 uncultured Chloroflexota bacterium | reverse complement strand
GGCGGGGGCGGCCCCGCCCCTGGGGCTCGACGGGCACGGCATCGGCGGGCGGGAGATCGAACAGCTCATCCATGCCAGGAATCGTAGCTGCGCCGGGCGCCCATGGGAATCCCCCGGCCGAAAGATTCACAGGCTCTCAGTCAAGCCGGACGCCCTGCCGTGCGAGCTCGCCGCGGACCTGCCCCACGTCGAGCCGATCGAACGGCAGCCCCGTCCGCAGCGACACGGCCGCCGCAACACCCGCGCCCTGGCCGCTCACCGTGCAGCACATCATGCTGCGGACCGCGGCGTGCGAGATCCGGTCGCCCCCGATCGACCTGCCCGCGACGATGAGGTTCCCCACGCCCTTCGGCACCAGCGAGCGGTACGGCACGTGGAAGTACCGGCCGGTCGTCGGGAGCACGAGGACGCCGTAGCCGTCGATGAACTCCGGGAAGATCCCGATCGAGTCCTCGAACCGCGCCTGCCCTCGCACGTCGTCGGCCGTCAGGTTATAGAGCGCGTCGATCTTGCGCGTGTCCCGGATGCCCAGCGTCATGCCGAAGCTCCGCAGCGTCGCGTTCTCGCAGCCCGGCATATACCTCCGCAGCGCCTCGATCGCGTACATGGCCTGCCGGCGCCCCTCGATCTCGCCCCGGGTGAGGTCGTCCGCGTCCGTCCCGTCGAGGTCGTTCATGTGGACGAGGTTCAGGTAGGTCAGGTCGCCGTGCTCGGTGACCGTGCCCCAGGTGCCCGCGAGCGTGATCAGGTTGGGGGGCAGGATCCCGGCCTCGACCGCCTGCTTGAACGGCTTGCGGAGGAAGGGCGAGAACATCTCGTCCTCCTTGCCGGCCGTCTCGATGTCCCATTCCGCGTTGCCGGCCCAGTCCCGGTACGTCTGGGGGTCGGTCTTGACCGCCTCGATGAACCGGCGCTTGTTGACGCCCGTCATGGAGAACATGACCGAGGCCGAGAGCATCTGCTCCTTCGGCGTCTTGTGGACCGGCGCTCCGGCACGCAGGGCAACGTCCGCGTCACCGGTCGCGTCCACGACCCGGTCGGCCAGGATGGCCTCCCGCCCGGACTTGCTCTCGGTGATCACGCCCCGCACGACCCCATCCTCGAGGATGGGCGCGACGAACTGGCGGTGCAGCATCGGGCGGATGCCGGCCTCCTCGACGAGCACGTCCGCCACGACCTTGAACCGCTCGGCGTCGAAGGCCTGGCTGAGCGACTGGGACTCGTCCGACGTGGCGCCCATCGCCTTCGCCCGCGCCTCAAGCTCGCTGCCGATGCCGATGCTGTCGATGGTCTGCTCGTGCCGGTACCAGGCGAACGCCTCGACGCCCACCTGGGTGATGTTGCCGCCGAAGCACCCGTTGCGCTCCAGGAGGGTCGTCTCGGCGCCGGCACGGGCGGCCCCGAGCGCGGCCCCGAGGCCTCCGGGTCCGCTGCCCACGACCAGCACCTCGGTCTCGAGGATGACGTCGATCGTGCGCGCGGCTTCGGTGACCTGCCGGGGGTGGGCCTCACGCAGTGAGCACATGGGACGAGACCTCGGAGCGGCCCGGCTCAATCGGCCACGGCGAAGACGGGAGACGGCCGCACGTCCACGTGGACGGCCGCTCCCGGGGTCAGCCCGGTGGCATCGGCAGCGGCCATCTGCGCCACCACGAGGTTGCCGTCCGGCAGCCTTACCTGGGCCCGGCAGACCGAGCCAAGGAAGCTGATGGCGATCACGCGCGCCGGTGCGCCGTCCTCCCGCGCCAGCCGCATCGCCTCGGGTCGGACCAGGGCGCTCACCTTCCCGGATCGGGTGGAGCCCTCGAGCAGCGGGATGCGGGTGCCCAGGACATCCACGGTTCCGTCGCTGGCCGTCCCGGCGATCCGGTTCGTGAGGCCCACGAACTCGGCGACGAACGGCGTCCGGGGCCGGTCGTACAGCTCCATCGGCGCCGCGATCTGCTCGAGCCGGCCGTTGGACATGACGCCGACCCGATCACCGAGCGCCAGCGCCTCCTCCTGATCGTGGGTCACGAACAGCGTCGTCGTGCCCACGGCGATCTGGATCCGGCGGATCTCGTCGCGCAGGACCCGGCGGACCTTCGCATCGAGGGCCGAGAGGGGCTCGTCGAGCAGGAGGACCTTGGGCTGGATCGCAAGGGCCCGGGCGAGGGCGACGCGCTGCTGCTGCCCGCCAGAGAGCTGGTACGAATAGCGGCCCCCCTGCTTCGCCAGGCCGACCAGGTCCAGCATCTCGTCCGCGCGCCGGCTGCGGGTCTGGCTGTCCATCCCGCGCAGGCGCAGCCCGTAGGCCACGTTGTCCCGGGCGGTCATATTCGGAAACAGGCTGTAGGCCTGGAAGACCATGCCCATGTCGCGCTTGTTCGCGGGGACGTCGGTGATGTCGCGCCCGTCGACCACGATTCGGCCGGCGTCCGGCGTGTCGAGCCCGGCCAGCGCCCGCAGCGCCGTGGTCTTGCCGCAGCCGGACGGGCCCAGGAGCGCGACCAGTTCCCCGGGCGCGATATCGAGGTCGAGGCCGTCCAGAGCGTGCACGGCACCGTAGTAGCGGTGCAGGCCCTGGAACTGGACGGCGACACCGCTCCGGCCTTCGAGGGTCGGGACCGCGGGCGTGAGGGACATCAGGCGACCCCTTCTTCGATGGACTCTTCGACAGGCCGCCGCTTGCCTCCAGCCACCACGGCGATGCCGTAGATGAGCACGAAGGCGAACAGCAGCGCAGCCAGCGAGACCGCGACCGAGAGGTACGAGTCCCGTTTGCCGAGCAGGTTGATGACGACCTGGAGGGTGTCGTAGTTGAGGAGCGAGGAGATCGTGAACTCGCCCAGCACGAGGGCCACGGCGATGACCGAGGCGGACAGGAGTGCGCCCCGGAGGTTCGGGACGATGATCTGGAGGATGACCCGGGGCCAGCCTGCACCGAGGCTCCGGGCGGCCTCTGCGAGCGTGATCACATCGATCGACTTGAGCCCGGCGTCGATCGCCCGGTGCGCGTACGGGAGGACCAGGATGATGTCGATGAACACCAGCACGAGCGGCGAGCCACGCGTGGCCCGGGTCAGGATCGAGTAGATCGGCACGATCCCGACGACGAGGACGACGGCCGGGATGGCGAGCGGAAGGAGGCACAGGAACTCGACCGGCCGCTTCAGCTTCGGGACCCTCAGGTAGGTCCAGGTCATCGTCGGCACCAGCAGCGCCAGCATGCCGACCACGGTCAGCGCCGCGATCGCGAGCGTCGTGATGATCGCCTCCACGAGGTTCGGGTCACCGCCGATGGCGACCCACGCATCCAGGCTCCGAGTGCCCAGGTCGCCGCGCGTCGAGAACTCGAGCATGGACACGAGCGGCAGGATCAGGTATCCGCCCACGAGGACGATGACGGCCCACCGCGCGAGCGAGCCCGGCAGGCGACGGCGCCGGCTCACCGGAGCCACCGCGACGCGCGCCGCTGGACCAGCGCGTACAGGGTCATGACGACGGCCACCACGATGATCATGCCCAGGGCGAGGGCCTTGCCCACGTTCGCCTGGCCCAGGATGACCTCACTGGTCAGAGCCTCCCGGATCTGCAGCGGCACGATCGGGCTGCCCTGGCTGACCAGCGCGGCGGCTGTGGCGTAGGCGGAGAACGCGTTGGCGAACAGCAGCAGGGCCGCGCCGAGGAAGCTCGGAGCCAGGATCGGGCCGCCCACGTGCCGCCAGTACGACCAGGCGGAGCCGCCGAGGCTGGTGGAGGCCTCCCGCCATTCCCTGCGCAGGCCGTCGAGCGCCGGCAGGAACACGATGACCATGAGCGGGATCTGGAAGTACGTGTAGACGACGATGAGGCCGGTCATCCCGTACACCCAGCTGCTGTCCCTGGTCAGGTCGATGCCGGTGGTGTCCCGCAGGATGAGCGTGGCGAAACCCCTCAACCCGAAGGTGGCCAGGAAGGCGAAGGCGAGCATGACGCCGCCGAACTGGGCAAGGACGCTGGAGCCGGCGACCGCGAACTGGCGGAGCCGGCCGCCGGGTCCGCCCGACGCCACGGCCCACGCGAGCAGCCCGCCGAAAACGGCTCCCAGGATCGCCGACACCAGCGACAGCTCGATGGAGCGGGTGAACGCCCGGTGGAAGGTGGAGCCGGTCAGCACGGTCGTCATGACGTCCAGCGTCGGCAGGCCATCCGCCGTCTGGAACGCGCCCACGGCGACGATCAGCGTGGGCAGGATCAGGAACAGCGCGACGTAGCCGAAGAACGGCAGCGTCGGCAGATAGGCGCTCCGGGTACGGGAGCGGGAGCCGGCCCCGCCCGAGGCGGGGCCGGCTCCCGGTTGACGCTCCGACGCTGGCAAGGACGCCATCGTGTCGGTGCGATGCAAGCGAAGCCTGCAGGGCTACGGCAGCTCGATGTTCCAGTTGGCCGCGATGTAGTCCGTGACCGTCTTCACCTCGGCCTGGGTCAGGACGACTGGGGTGCCCTTGGTCTGCGCGACGTTGGCGAGCGCGGCCTGGTCGATCGTGCCGTCCCTGATCATGGCCTCCTGGAGGACCGGTCGAGCGAATCCCTTCAGCCACTCGTTCTGGGCCTGGGGTGTGTACAGGTACTCCATCCACAGGCGGGCGGCGGCCGGGTGCGGGGCGTCCTTGTTGATGGCCTGGATGTAGTACGCGGCGACCGGCGGAGCGTCGGACGGGATGGTGACCTGCCAGTCGATGCCCTTGCTCTTGAGGTCCGCCGTCAGGCCCGCGTTGTTGTACTCCCAGTCGATGACGCACGGCGTCTGCCCCGCGGCGATGGTCGCCGGGGTCGGGTCGACCGGGAGGAGGTTGCCGGCCTCGTTGAGCTTGTTGAAGAAGTCGACGCCTGGAGCGATGTCGGCCGCGGCCCCGCCGTTGGCCAACGACGCCATGACCACGCCGTGCAGGGCGGCGCCTGCCGTCTTGGGGTTGCCGTTGAGGGCGATCGCGCCCTTGTACTCGGGCTTGAGGAGGTCGGCGACGGTGGCCGGTGCCGGGACCTTCGAGGCGTCACAGCCGATGGACATGAAGCCCGCGTAGTCGGCCCACCACAGGCCCGTGGACTCCTTGAGGTTGTCGGGGATGTCCGCCCAGGCCGCGACCTTGTACGGCGCGAACACGTCGGTGTTCGCGAGCGCGACGTTCACGCCGAGGTCGAACACGTCGGGCGCCTTGTCGGTGCCCTTCAGGTTCTTGGCGGCGTCGATCTCCTCTTGGCTGTTGGCGTCCGGATTCGCCTCATCGACCTTGATGTTCGGGTACTTCGCCTTGAAGCCGGCGATGACGCCCTTGTAGTTGGCCCACTCGGGCGGCAGGGCGATGACGTTGAGCTGGCCCTCCGCCTCGGCGGCCTTGACGAGCTCGGCCATGCCGCCCATGTCCGCGGCGGACGTGGCGGTCTTGGCCTTCTCCGAACCGCCACCACCACAGGCGGCCAGCGCGATGGCGGTGACCGCCAGCGCCACGACGAGTCTGGGTTTCATCGAGTTCACTCGTTCTCCTCCATTGACCGGTTCACAGGGAGTCCCGGCCGTGTGTTACGCAACCCGGACGACGAGCGCATCGGACACTACCGACGCTGCGCCCGAACGTTGCGAAACGGATACTACCCCCCACTCCACGGCCGGTGCAGACCCAGCGCGAAAGTCCCGTGCATCCATCTCCGTGTCCTCCGGTCGGGATCGGGATGCCGCGCTACACTCCGGGGGCCGATGGACGACCTGTACCGCGACTACATCCTGGAGCACTACCGGAGGCCCCACAACTTCGGGGTCCTGGAGGATCCGTCAGCCACGTACGAGGGCGCCAACCCCCTGTGCGGCGACCGGATCACGATGCAGCTCACGGTGAGCGACGGCGTGGTCACCGGGATCGGGTTCACCGGTCGCGGCTGTGCCATCAGCCAGGCGTCGGCATCCCTGCTCACCGACGAGGTCAAGGGCAAGCCCGTGGAGGCCGTCGCGGGCTTCGGGGCCGCCGATCTGCTGGAGCTGCTGGGCATCGAGATCAGTCCGGCCCGCCTGAAATGCGCGATGCTGAGCTTCGAATCCCTCCAGCACCTCCTGGACGAGACCGGCGTCAAGCCGTTCACGAAGGATGCGGGCTGACCCACCGGAGCACCATCGCCCCCATGCCGAGGACCTACGCCGAGCTGCTTCGCGAGGCACGTGCCGAGATCCGCGAGGTCACGCCCGCGGAGGTGGATGGGCTCCGCCGCCGGGGCGGCGTCGCGCTGATCGACGTCCGCGAGGCGGTCGAATGGGACCAGGGCCACCTGCCGGGGGCCATCCTGGTGGCGAAGAGCCACCTGGAGCAGGACATCGAGGCGGCCGTCCCGTCGCGGGAGACGCCCGTGGTCCTGTACTGCGCCGGCGGCATCCGCTCGCTGTTCGCCGGCCAGGCGCTGGCGGCCATGGGTTACACGGACGTCGTCTCGATGAGCGGCGGGTTCCAGGCATGGAAGGCACAGGGCCTCGAATGGACCCAGCCCGTCGTCCTCACCGAGCAGCAGCGGCTCCGGTACAGCCGGCACCTGCTGATCCCCGAGGTGGGCTCGGCGGGACAGGCCAAGCTGCTGGGGTCGAAGGCGCTGCTGATCGGGGCCGGGGGTCTCGGGTCGCCGGCGGCGCTCTACCTCGCCGCCGCGGGCGTGGGCACCATCGGCATCGTCGACTTCGACGTCGTGGACCTGTCGAACCTGCAGCGCCAGGTCGTCCACGCGAGCGACCGCGTGGGCGAGAAGAAGGTCGAGTCCGCGCGCAGGACGATCAACGCGCTCAACCCGGACGTCACGGTGATCACCCACGAGGAGATGCTGGTCGCCGGCAACGTGGACCGGATCATCACCGGCTACGACGTGATCCTGGACGGGACGGACACGTTCGAGACCCGATACGTCATCAACGACGCCGCGGTCGCCGCCGGGATCCCGCTGGTGCACGCGTCCGTGTTCCGGTTCGAGGGCCAGCTCACGACCTTCGTCCCGTACGAGGGCCCGTGCTACCGCTGCCTGTATCCCGCGCCGCCGCCGCCGGAGCTCGCGCCCGGTTGCTCCGTGGCCGGCGTCCTGGGCGTGGTGCCCGGGATCATGGGCCTGCTGCAGTCGAACGAGGCGCTGAAGCTCCTGCTCGGGATCGGTGAGGCGCTGGTTGGACGGCTGCTCCTGTTCGATGCCCTGGAGACCGAGTTCACGCAGCTGACCCTGCGGCGCGACCCTGCCTGCCCCGTGTGCTCCGACGAGGCCCGGGCGGCGCGCGAGGCAGGGGCGCCGCTCGCCCTGCCGGGGCTCGGGAATGGTGTCTTCACGCTCGGAGGCGCTCGCTGAGCGTGAACCCCCGGGCGGTGAACCCCCGGGCGGTGGGCCACCCAGGTCCCGCCGCGGTCACCGTGCCGCGGGCCATCGTCGAGGCGATCACAGCCCAGGCCCGCGCGGAGTCCCCGAATGAGGCATGCGGGTTGGTCATCGGCTCGGCCGCGGCCGCCTCGGGGGGGATCGCCCTCCGCTACGAAGCCTGTCGCAATTCGGCCGCCTCGCCCGTCCGCTACACGATCGATCCCGACGACCTATACCGGTTCATCGTGGCCACCGACGATGCCGACGAGGTCTTGTGGGCCATCGTCCACTCGCACGTGACGTCACCGGCCGTCCCGTCACCGACCGACATCGAGCTCGCGTTCTACCCGGAGGCGCTGTATCTCCTGGTGTCGCTCGCGGAGGACCAGGCCGATGCCGTCCAGGTCGCCGGCACGGGTGCGTCGTCGCTGCGCGCGTGGCGGATCCTCTCAGGCGTCGTCCATGAGGTGGTGGTGGAGGTGGCATGACCGACGGTGGCATGACCGACGGGCGACGGTTCCTGTGGCCGATCGCCGGCGCCGCGGCGCTGGTGGGCGGGACGCTGCTCGGCTGGAACGGGGGGCTGCTCGACGGGATTGCGCGGCCGCCGGACGTCGTCCGGGCGGGGATGGTCGGCGTGAGCGCCGTGGCCACCCTGTGGCTGCTGGTCGAGGCCGTGCGCCGCCTGGAGGCCGGTCGGGCCGTGCCTGCGGGCCCGCTCTCCGGGCGGGATCTCGCCTCCCTGATCCGTGGCGTCCGGTTCGTCTTCCTGGCCGTGGCCGCGTTCTCCGCCGGCGCCGGGTGGCTGCTGGGGCACCCGCTGCCGTTCGTCATCGCGCTCGTGATCGCCGGCGTGGACGTCCTGGAGACCTCGGTGCTGCTGCTCGTGGTCTCGATCCGCCAGGAGCAATGATCGCGCGCCCGAAGGCACTCCTTTTCTCGATGAGGCTCCGCACATCACCGGCCACGGACGCCGGCCGCGGGCGCCCGACACCCAGGCCGGCCGCGAGGACGGGCCAGGGAAGCCGGCCAGGGAAGCCGGCCACGATCACCCGGCACGATTACCGGAAGTCACCCCCTGTCTCGATGAGGCTCCGCACATCACCGGGTGGCCGGGTCCCCATCGTCTTCACGAAGGCGATCGATCCAGGCCCAATCG
>CAMTVM010000017.1:0-53374 GCA_947085195.1 uncultured Chloroflexota bacterium | reverse complement strand
GCGGTCGCGCAGGTAGCTCAGGTATGAGTGGATGCCGAGCTCCCAGGTGTCGCGGAAGGCACGGACCTGCTCGGGCTGGCGGGTGGCGTCCTCGGCCTTGCCGTCCTTGACGTCGCGCTTCCGTGTGGAGACCTGCCAGTTGCTGCCGAACTTGATCCCGTAGGGCGGGTCGAGGTAGATCGTCTGGACCTGGCCTTTGAGGCCCTCCTTCTCGGCCAGCGAGCTCATCGCCAGGAGCGAGTCGCCCAGGATCATCCGGTTCGACCACTTCATCGGGTGGCGGTAGAAGTCGACCCGCTCCTCGAAGGCCATCCCGTTGAAGTCGCCGGAGAACAGGTCGAGCTGCTGGTCGCGCCGGCCGGCGCTCGCCTCGCGCAGGTCCTCGATGAGCGCCTTGGGGCTGATCTGCTCCTGGATGTGGATCGGGACCGCGGGCACCACGAGGTCCTCGCCGTCCTGCTCGTCCTTGCCCTTCCAGACGAGCTGCGGATCCAGCGACGGATCGCGCGGATAGCGCATGGTCTGCGGCCCGGTCTGCTCCGCCTCGGCGAGCGACCCGAGCTCCGCGGTGGGGATGTTCACGCGGCTGTCTCCCGTGTGGCGGACGGCCTGTACGGACGTCGGCGTGGCGGGCTTCGTGATCCTACGGGCCATCGCTCATCTCCCCGTTATCCGGAGCGTCAGCGGCTGGTCGCTGAGCTCGAAGAGTGGGACCTGGGCGAGGATGAGGACGACCCCCGAGGACGCTCGACCCTGGTACTCGTCGTTGATCTCCGTTCGCGTGACGGAGCCATTGCGGAGGATCCGGTCGACCGCCCACTTGAAGATCTCGATCTTGATCCTGCCTCGCTCGCCGTTCGACGTGACCCGCTCGACGCCCGACCAGTCGACCTTGACGATCGTGTTCGAACTCCCGTCCGGCCGGGTGAGTGTGACACCTGCGAGAGGCATCACGTGGCGCTCCCCGTCGCGCGCCGCGAAGACATCCACGCCGTAGTCGCTCACGCCCGGCCCGAGCTCGGTCGTATACCCCTCCGCCTGAAGGCGAGCCGCGACCGCTTCTCGAACTCGCGCGGCGTCATGCCCGCGGTCCAGCGATGTTCGCGAAGGGGTACGCGCCAGCCACCCACTTCGTCTTCAGGGTCGTCGTCGGCACCGTCGGATCGTCACCCTTGAACCAGCCGCCTTCACTTTGGGCCAGGTACGCAGGCGGACCCGAGTCGACCCGAGTCACGACGTAGACGCCGGGGTCGCGTGGGACCGCCTCCAGCTTGGTACTGCGGAGCTCACCAACCGTCTGAAACCCCGAGAAGCCCGCGGCGCGGAACCCCGCCTCGGTGAAGCACTCCTTCGCGGCAGGCATGGAGGTCATGCTAACGCCCCGGTCGAGCGTCGGTGCGCCTGGTAACCGGCGGGTGAGGGTCGATCGGTAGTGTTCGGGGTGTGATCCGTTTCGATTGGGACCCGGACAAGGCCATCGAGAACGAATGGCAGCATGGCGTGTCGCTCGATGGGGCAGAGAGGTCGTGAACCACCCGCTGTCGAGGACGGTCCCCGATCTCGAACACTCGAGCCTCGAGGAGCGGTTTCGGACGATCGGTTGGTCCGATCTTGGTCGGCTTCTCGTCGTGGTAACCTCCGAAGGCGGGCCACACCCACGAATCATCTCCGCATGGCGCGCCACGAAGCGCGAACGAAATGCGTACGAACAACGCTGACGTGGACAGCTCCGTCGAGTACGACTTCAGCAAGGGCGAGCTTGGTCGATACGCCCGGCGCCCTGGCGAGGGCCTCGAGATCCGGATCGACGGAGCGATCGGGTACTCGCTCCGCCTCATCCCTTCCAACAAGGTCGTGGGACGATTCTCGTCCACGTTCGACGCGTGGCCAGCGGTTCTCGCCGAGATCGAGCGTGGGATCCCCGCGAAGTGCCTCATCCTCGACTGGCACCGGGCGGACGGCAGGCGCGGTCGGGTCAGCTCCGGTCGACGGCTCGTCTCTACTGCTCGGTCCGGACTCGGGCTTCATGTCGCCCAGCACCCGATGCGTGCTGCCGGCTGAAGGCGGACGCAGGCCAGGGCGCCCCGCGATCGCCCGGAGGCGCCAGGGGAGCTGATCCGACTCCCGAGGGTCGACGACCGCTGTTTCCGGGCAGGGATGCAGGTTCATCCGGATCCATGAGGTGGAGACCCGCGGTGCAGCAGACCAGGGCCGCCGATATCGCGGCCGTCGCCCTCACCGTCTGGCTTGGGGTCCATTCCCTGCGGTCCTTCGCTGCCACGGTGTCCTGGAGCCTCGGCAAGGACAGGCCGCTGGACGAGACCGGGCTCATCGGGCTCGGCATCCTGGCGCTTGGCTTTCTGGCTTGGCCGGTGCTGCGCCGGTGGGGTGGCCCGCGGCCAGCGCTGCGGGTCGGAGCCGTGTTCGCGGCCGTCTACGCCCTGAACCACTTCGTCGCCCACCCGGCTTTGAGCGCGCTCCTGGGTCCGGCCAGCGCCGTGCTGTGGCTCTGGCTCTTGCCGGCGCTCGTCACCGCGCTGGGCCGCGGCGGGGCGGGCCCGGCCGTGGGCGTCGGCCTGTTCCTCGGGCTGGCCGCCCAGGTGGCGCTGCAGACGGCGCTTCACGGGATGGACCTGTCCATGCTCCGGGGCCTGTGGCCGGGGCTCGGCGCGGTCGTCCTGGCCGGGGCGCTGGTCTGGTCCCTGCGCTCGGGCTCGGCCGGGCAGGCGTCCCTTGCCCGTGTCGCCGGTGATGGACTCCCCGGCTGGGGCCTGGCCGCGCTGGGGCCATTCCTCGTGTTGCAGTTGACCCTGCTGGTGAACGTCGGCCGGGTGCAGGTCCAGGCGGGCTGGGAGCTCCCGGCGGCGTCGCTGGTGATCCTTCTCGGCCTGGCCGCCGCCGTGGCCGTCCAGGGCTGGTCCTGGCCCTACCCGGTGCGGCTTGCCGCCGCCGGGCTTGCCGTGGCGCTGCTGGCCCAGCCCGACCTCCTGAAGGATGCGGGCGTGCTCCTGCTCGTCCCGGTCCAGGCGGCGTTGGGGGTGACCATGGCCTCTGCCCTGGCGTCACCGACGTCCGGTTCGTCGGCCGGATCCGACCGGTACCCCGGCCGGGTCTACGGCTGGACCATCGTGGCCGCCGTGGCGCTCGTTGCCCTCATCTATCTCTTCTACGCGACATACGAGTGGCAGGGCCTCTGGCCGATCCTCGCCGGCCTGACCGCGCTGCCGGCGCTTGTGCCGCGTACACGCGCGGCCGGGGCGGACGCCGTCCACGGCTCCGTCGCGGTCCGCGTCCACCCCGTGGGCGCGGAAGGCCGCCGGGCGATGGTGGCCGTGCTCATTCTTGGGGTCGTCGGCCTGGTGACGGGCCAGGCGGAGCGAGGCGCCCCGGCGCTCGCCGGCCCCGCACCCGCCGAGCTGGAGGTCCTGACCTACAACATCCACCAGGGCTTCGACACCCACGGCGTGCCTGGCCCCGAGGGTATCGCCCGGGTGATCGAGCAGATCGACGCCGACATCGTGGGGCTCCAGGAGGTCGGGCGCGGCTGGAACGTCAACGGCGGCGTCGACCTGATGGCCTGGCTGAAGTGGCGGCTGCCGCAGTACCACGCGGTCTATGGACCGATGAGCGGCGACCTCTGGGGGAACGCGATCCTGAGCAGGTACCCCATCGCCGCCTGGGGATGGGTGCATTACCCGGTCCGGGTGTCCATCTTCGAACGAGGCCTGACGTGGGCCGCCATCCCCACCGTCCAAGGTGACCTGCTCGTGGTCACCACCCACTTCTCCGCTCACGCCGGCCACGACGAGGATCGTCTCGGCCAGGCCGGGGACCTGCTGGACTTCTGGGGCGGGCGACCCCGGAGCGTCATCGTGGGCGACATCAACGCCCGACCCGCCGAGGACTCGGTCCGACGGCTGATCGCCGGCGGGCTGGTGGACGTCCCCGCCGCCCACGGGTTGGGCGAGACCCCCACGTATGCCTCCGACAGCCCGTACCAGCGCATCGACTACATCTTCACCTCGCCGGACATCCGCTCGGTTTCGGCCGCCGTCCCGCCCACGCTGGCCTCGGACCACCTGCCGGTGGTTGTCACCGTGCGGCTCGACGGGCAGGACGCAGGCGCGGGCCAGTGGCACCGACCTTGGGATGAGCGCATCGCCTGGCGGTAATGGACGGCATGGACGATCTGGCCGACGATGGCGCAATGCGCGGACTCCGCACGGCGCTCCTGCTCGCGCTCACGCTGACGCTCCTCCTGGGCGTCGCGGTCGAGCCCGCGCACGGGGCGCCGCGATCGGTGGCTGTCGATGCCGGACCGGGGCTCCCGACCCGGGACGTCGCGGCGTTCGAGCCAACGCCTTGTCCCCATCTCTCGGAGGAGATCGCGCGGGAGGAACTCGTCGAGTGCGGCATCCTCGCCGTCCCCGAGCGGCGCGATGGTCGGTCCGACCGCGTCGTGCACGTCGCGGTCGCCGTGCTCAGGCAGCGGGGCGATGACCCCTCGCCGGATCCGATCCTTTTGCTCCCCGGCTCGGCCTGGCAGGGCCATCTGGCCGCGACCGAGGCCTGGCTCGACTCCGGTCTCCGTCGGCACCGGGATCTGATCCTCGTCGACCCACGCGGGACGGGCTTCTCCGTGCCTTCGCTCGACTGTCCGGACATCCGCCATCTCCAGGACGAGCTCCGCGCGGTCGACCTGCCGCCGGAGGAGATCGCCCGGCGGTTCACGGCGGCCGGAGCGTCCTGCCGGGAGCGCCTCATCGCGGCCGGCGCCGACCTGTCCGCGTACGATCACGCGGCCGCGGCAGCCGATCTCGAGGCCGTTCGCCGCGCCCTCGGGATCCACGAGTGGAACGTGTACGGGATCGGCCACGGGACGCGCCTTGCGCTGACGTTGCTCCGAGACCAGCCCGGGGCCGTGCGCAGCGCGGTCCTCGACTCGGTCGTCCCGCCCCCGGTTGACGAGTTCAGGCTCGCGGACCGCATCGCGGTCGCCATCGCCACGATCAGCGCCGGCTGTAACGCGGAACCCGCGTGCCGGGAGGCGTTCGCGGACCTCGAGGGTGACGTCACCCGGCTCGTGGAGCGCCTGAACGCCGAGCCGATCGTCGTCGAGATCCCGCACCCGATCACGGGCCAGCCGACGAAGCAGCTGGTGAACGGCGATCTCGTTGGTGGGGGCTTCCTCCAGGCCCAGGCCGTGACAGGCCTTATCCCGATCCTCCCGCTCACGGCCCGCGAACTCCTGCGGCGAAACGAGGAGATCGTCGCGGCGCTCGCGGGCGGTATCGCGGCCGGGCCGGGGGGCATCGGTCCGCTCAGCCAGGGCGCGGCCTACTCCGTGCGCTGCCGTGACGAGGCCGCCTTCGCGGATCCGGAACAGGCGTTGCGCGACACCCAGGCGCTGCCCTGGCTGCGCGGTCTGTTCCGTCGCGCATCCGAGCAGGCCGTCTGCGCCGACTGGCCGATCGGCGAGCCCGACCCGGTCGAGCGGGAGCCTGTCCACAGCGACGTGCCGGCGCTGCTCCTGGCCGGCGAGTATGACTCTCTCACCCCACCGGCCTGGAGTCGGGCGGCGGCGGCCTCGCTCTCGCGTGCGACCCTGGTCGAGTTTCCCCGCGTGGGTCACGGACCGAGCCGCGACGTCTCCTGCGCGATCGAGATCCGCGACGCCTTCATCTCCGACCCCGGCCGCGCGCCGGACCTCGGCTGCGTGGCCGAGATGCAGCCTCCGCCGTTCGTGACGGACGTACACCTCAACAGCGGCGTGCTGCGCGCCGTTCGGGGTCTGGTGGCTGAGCCCGAGCCGATCCAGATCGGCGCCGTCGTCGGGAGTGGGCTCATCTTCGTGGTGGCGCTGGTGGCCTGGCCGATCACGGCCGCCCGGAGGTTGCGCCGCGACCGCCGCGACAGCCGCGACCGCTGGCGGCCCGCCGCGGCAGCCGAGGCAGCCGAGGCAGCGTCCGGACTCGCACCCTGGCTGCCCGTGGGTCCGGCCCTGCTCGCGTCGGCTGTCAACCTGGCACTCATCGGCGGCTTCGCCTGGTTCATCTGGGATGCGCTCAGGACGGTGCCCGCGATCATGCTCTTCGGGCTGTCGGGCACGGCCGGCCCACTGTTCGGACTGGCCCTGCTCGCGGTCCCCCTGGCTGCGCTCGTGGCAGTCGGTGCTGCCGTGGGGTGGGGCCGGCGCACCGACGCGCCCGTACCGCGCTGGCAGGTTTCCGTCGTCGCGCTTGCCTCGGCCTGCTTCGCGGGCTACCTCGTCCTCATCGGTCTGGCGCGAATCTGATCCGGCAGGCACGCCGTCTCGATCATCACGCGAGGACCTTCGCGAGGGCCTTCGCGAGCGAGGACACGTGCGCGCGGATGAGGTTCGCGGCGTCCCAGGGGTCGCTGACCTCGAGGAAGGACCAGCGGCCGAGGCCGCCGTGGTTGTTCACCGCGGGGATCCAGTACGTCTCGGCGACCGCGACCTTGGCCGCCTTCTCGCGGCGGTGCTCGCCCGTCACCTCGATGATGAGGTTGAGCGGCTCGACGCCCCCGTCGTCGATCCGGACGATGAGATCCGTGACGTAGTTGGCGGCCTCGCCCTCGAACGTATACGGGATCCTGAAGTTGAGGCCCTGGTTCTTCACGTAGGCGACGACTTCTTCCATGCCGTCGAGAACCTGGCCGAGCTTCGCCTCCCAGCCGGAATCCATCACCAGGTAGTTGAGATGGCTCTTCCCGGTCGTGTAGACCGACTTCGTCGTCGTGAAGTCGACGTAGCGGGTCGAGCCGATCGGATCGTACGGCCGGAGGATCGGCATGATCCGCTGCTCGCCGGCCGTGCCCCGGACGATCGCACGGTGGATCCGGTCGGCGGCATCGTGCTCCCATTCGGCGATCAGCAGCATCTGGGGGAAGGCGTGGTCCTTGAGCACGACGCACTCGGCGAGCCAGCGCTCGGTGATCGCGAGGAGCTGCGGGAAGAGCCAGGGTTGCTCGGCGTTGTCGTCGGCCCTGAAGTAGGAGTCGAGGACGCGCTTGGCGATCCGGAAGGCGACTTCCTGTGGCCGCCGGAGCCGCAGGTCGTCGAGGTTCGTCTCGATCGACTCGCCCACGATCGGGTCGAGCACGGTCACGACCGGGACCTCGTCGGTCGCGAGGACCTTCGTCGAGTCCGGGGTGAAGTCGGCGGTGAGACGGGCGGTCGGCAGGTCGTAGCGGTAGCCGAGGAGCCGCGGGAACGTGATCTCGAGAGCCGCTCGCTCGGGCAGGGCGCGGACCCGGTGGATCTCCTTCTGGATGATCGGCCCGGTCTGCCCGCTCGTGGGCAGGAAGCTGAACGGGACGCCGTAGACCTCGGCGTATTCGGGTGCGAAACGGCCGTCCGGTCCGGGCTCGTAGCTCACCCGGCGGAGGCCGCGCCCGACGACCTGCTCGCACAGGAGCTGGGTCCCGAAGGCGCGCACGCCGAGGATGTGGGTGACCGTGTTGGCGTCCCAGCCCTCGGTCAGCATCGAGACCGACACGACGCACCGCACCTGCTCGCCCAGGCGGTCCTTCTTGCCGATGGTGTTCATCACCTCGCGCAGGAGGTCCTCGTCGGTGATCTCGTCCACCGAGCGACCGGGGAAGCGGGCCCGGTAGTCAGCCTTGAACTCGTCGATCTCGGCGGCCGCGATCTTCTTGAACCCCGGATCCATCGCCTCGCCCGATTCGAGCTGCGCGGAGTCGATGAGCAGCGTGTTCGGACGGCTCGTCCAGCGTCCGCCCTCGACGTTGCTGAAGACCGGCAGCGCCCCCGGGACCGGGACCGTGGTGCCGCCGGGCAGGGTCTTCTGCCAGCCCGCGATCCAGTCGAAGACCGCCTTGCTGATGCTCGTGTTCTGGCAGACCACGATGAACACGGGCGGCGTGCCGGTTCCGGCCGTCCTCCACGCCTGGAAGCTCTTCTCGTAGTTGCCGTAGAGGCTGCGCAGGGCGCCCTCGAGCTCCTTGGGGAGCTTCGGCTCGACTTGGGCTTCGTCGGTGGCGCGACCCTTGTTCGAGAAATGATCGCGGATCCTGGGCCACAGGTCGCGGTAGGTGGGCGCCGTGCCGGCAACCGCATCGTCCGATACCGGCACCCGCGGGATCTTCACGATCCCGGCCTCGATCGCGTCGATCAGGCTGAAGTCCGACACCACCCACGGGAAGAGCGTGCCCTCCGGGTAGCCGGAGCCGCGCAGGAAGAAGGGAGTGGCGGACAGGTCGTAGATCGCCCGGATGCCCAGCTTGTGCTGGACGGCTCGGAGACCGTTGAGCCAGACCCGGGCTGCCTCCTCGTCGCGCCTGGCCTCGGTCCGCTCGTCGGCGCTGAGCTTCTCCTCCTGGCTCTGAGGCGCGCTCTGGTAGCAGTGGTGGGCCTCGTCGTTGAGCACGACGATGTTGCGCTTCGTGCCGAGTGCCCGGCAGACCCGGCGGACCATCTGGTCGGGAGTCTCCCTGAACTGGTCCGTGTCACCCGCGGGGCCGGCGAGGACCTTCTTCGTGAGCGAGGCCGCCTCGAACGTGTCGCGGCGGATGAAGCCGTGGAAGTTCGCGACCTCGATCTTGGCGGCCTGGAGCACCTGGATCTGATCCGGCGTCAGGAGATCGCGCTCCTGGTAGTAGTTGCCGGGCAGGTTCGGTCGGAGGACCTGCAGACGGTCCCGGATCGTGATGCCAGGGGTGACGACGAGGAAGGCATCGGAGAAGCGCTTGTCCTGTGTGTTGGCGATCTTGTTGAGGGCCTGCCAGGCGATGAGCATCGCCATGACGACGGTCTTGCCGGAGCCGGTGGCCATCTTGAAGGCGATCCGGTAGAGCCCGGGGTTGCGCGCCTGGCCGTCCTCGCGGAGCTTGTTCTCGATCCAGGGCTGGCGGTTTCCGGCGACCTCGGCCAGGAAGATCGCGGTCTCGAGGGCCTCGATCTGGCAGAAGAAGAGCGGCTTCTCGCGGTCGGGTGCCAGCCAGTAGGCGAGGAGGTCGCGGGTCACCGCGGTGATGCCCGGATACCGGGCACTCCGCCAGGCGCTGACGTGTTCGCGCACCCGGTTGATGAAGTCGTTGTCGGTCATCCGCTCGCCGACCCAGCCGTCGGGCAGGCTGAGCTGGGCGCCGCCCTTGACCTTGGGCTTGGCGATCGGAATGAAGTACGTGCTCCGCCGCCGCCCTTGGGCGATCTCGCTCGTGATTCCGTCCTCGTCGAATCGGAAGTGCCGCGTCGGCTCGGCGAATGGCGAGTTCAGGATCGGGTTCTCGATCGAGACCGGCGGCACGGGCCCCCTTCAGCGCAATGGCAGGCGTGGGTGCTCTGTGCAGGATACGCGGCGGGGGCGCCAGCTTGAGTGGCACGGGCGCCCGCCGCCGGCTTTCGAGCACCGGGGGTGCTAACCGGGCGGAATGGCCACCGGGGCCGCGGCATCGGGCGACCGACGGCATGCTCCTGAGCACCGCCGGCACGCGCTTGAGCACCGCGGGTGCTGGATCACCGGCGGCCCGCGGAGGCGGCCTCGACCCGAGGTGCGGATGCGGCGCCCGGACACGCTGCGCCGCCCTCGACCCGCCGTCAGGCTGGGCGCCGGAGCACGTACCCCACGCCGCGGACGGTCTGCAGGAGCGCCGGCGCCGCCGGGTCCGCCTCGATCTCCGCGCGCAGCCAGTGGACGTGGACATCGACCGTCCTGGTCTCGCCCCCGTAGTCGTAGCCCCAGACGCGCTCCAGGAGCTGGTCCCGCGTGAAGACCTGCCCCGGGTGGCGCAGCAGGAACGCGAGCAGCTCGAACGCCTTGGGCTTGAGCGGCACGGCCTCCCCGCCCCGCAGGATCCGGCGACCGGCGAGGTCCACCTGGACGCGCCCGACGGGCACGAGGTCAGGCAGCGCCGGGGCGACCCGCTGATCCGAACGCCTGAGGATCGCCCGGATGCGCGCGGTGAGCTCGCGCAGGCTGAACGGCTTCGTGACGTAGTCGTCCGCGCCCAGCTCCAGCCCGACGACCTTGTCCACTTCGCCGTCCTTTGCGGTGAGCATGATGATCGGCACCGCGGACTCGGCCCGCAGGATGCGGCAGACCTCCACCCCGGACAGCTCCGGCAGCATCAGGTCCAGCAGCACGAGGTCCGGGTGATCGGCGCGGAACCGGACCAGTGCCTCGCGGCCGTCCGCCGCCGGGATCGCCCGATAGCCCTCCAGCTCGAGGGCCTCGACCAGGGTCTCCCGCAGGGTGGTCTCGTCGTCGACGACGAGGATCGTCCGGGTCACCATTGCAATCAGGGTGCCAGGGTGCCCGCCGCGGCCAGCCGCACGATGGCCGCGTCCAGGCGGGCCAGCGTACGTTCGCGGCCCAGCGCGACCAGCGTGTCGAACAGCGGCGGCGTGGCGGTCCTGCCGGTGGTGGCCACGCGGATGGCCATGAACAGGTCCCCGGCCTTCCATCCGCGCACCTCGACCAGCGCCCGAAGGGGCGGCTCCAGCTCGTCCGCCTCCCACGTCACCGCGTCGTGCGCGGCAAGGGCCGCCCGGGCCTCCGTGAGCCCGGTCAGGGTGGTGGGCGCGTCCCAGCGCTTCGGGATCATCGCCGCCGGGTCCACCGCGAGGTCGTCGACCCAGAGGAAGCCCACCGTGTCCACGATGGCGGCGAGGGTCGGCAGGCGCTCACGCACGATCGGCAGCAGCGCGCGGACCTCGTCCTCCCCCGGCGTCCGGTCGATCTCGCCGGCGATGCGAGCCGCCTCGATGAACGGCATCAGCCGCGACACCAGGTCCTCGTCCTCCAGGCGGCGGATCCACTGGCCGTTGACCCATTCGAGCCGCTCCCGGTCGAAGCGGGCGCCACCCTTCTGGACCTTCTCCAGCTCGAAGCGCTCCGCCAGCTCCGCGAGCGGGAAGATCTCCTCCTCCGTCCCCGGCGACCAGCCCATGAACGCGAGGTAGTTGACCAGGGCCTCGCGGACGAACCCCTGCGCGACGTAGTCCGCCACCGCGGTCTGGCTCTTGCGCTTGCTCATCTTGGACCCGTCCGGGTTGAGGATGAGCGGCAGGTGGGCGAAGACCGGCGGCGTGTGGCCCAGGGCCTCGAACAGCAGGATGTGCTTGGGGGTGTTGCTGACGTGGTCCTCGCCGCGGATCACGTGGCTGACCGCCATGGCGGCGTCGTCCACGACCACGGTGAAGTGGTAGAGCGGATCGCCGTCGCCGCGGACGATGACGAAGTCCCCACCGAGGTTGGCGGTGTCGATCTCGACGCGATCCCTCACCAGGTCGTTCCAGCCGACAACGCCCGGGCGGACGCGGAAGCGGGTCGCCGGCGGGCGTCCCTCGGCCTCGCGGGCGGCGCGCTCCGCAACCGTAAGCGTCGCGCACCGCCCCACGTACCTCGTCGGCAGCCTGGCCGCCTCCTGGGCCTTGCGGTCCGCGACCAGCTCCTCCGGCGAGCAGTAGCACGGGTAGGCCAGGTCGGCGGCCAGCAGCCGCGCGGCGGCTTCGGCATAGGTGTCCAGGCGCTGCATCTGCCGATACGGTGCGTACGGCCCCGCCTCCTCAAGTCCGGCGACGCCCGGCCCCTCGTCCCAGCTGATCCCCAGCCAGTGCAGGCCGTCCAGGATGTCCTTCTCGAAGGCCGCGGTGCTGCGCGCGGTGTCGGTGTCCTCCAGGCGGAGCAGGAACGTGCCGCCCGTGTGGCGCGCGAACAGGTAGTTGAACAGCGCCGTGCGGGCGGTGCCGATGTGGAGGGGCCCGGTGGGGCTGGGGGCGATGCGGACGCGGACGTCGGAGGGCATGGCTCGATTGTAGTTGGGGCTGGCGCTCAGCCCGCGAACGAGATCAGCCCGCGAGCGGTGCAGGCACCCGGTGGAACAGCGCGGGATCGGCCTCGCCCGGGATGACGCGGATCAGGGCCGCGGGGTGGAGACCCAGCGTGGCGCGACCGCGGGGGCCGTCCAGCGTGATCGAGTCCAGCGATTCCGAGCGGGCCAGCACCGTCACGTGGGCGCCCGGCGTGAGCGCGCGAGCCTCGAGGTAGGAGAGCAGCCCGGCATCTTCCTCCGCCTCCTCGGTGATCCGCAGGACGGTGGCCTTCGCCCCGCTCTCCAGCTCCGAGAGCGGGACGCCGGAGGGGCGGCGACGGGCGATCTCGAGGTCGATCGGGTTGCCGTGCGGGCAGACCTCCGGGTGACCGAGCAGCTCGTCCAGCCGGGCCTCGACCCGCGGCGAGAGCGCGCCCTGGAGACGCATGGCCTCGGCGTCGCTCTCGGCCCAGGACAGCCCCACGACGGAGGTGAGCAGCCACTCCAGGAGCGCGTGGCGGCGGAAGATCGCGTCGGCCGCCGTACGGCCGGCGGTGGTGAGGACGAGGCCGCGGCCAGTGGCCGGCTCCAGGAGGCCGTCCGCGGCAAGGCGGCGGCACATCTCGCTGGCGGCCTGCGTGGTGACGCCCACGTGGCGGCCGAGCTGGGCGCTGGTGGCGACCCGTCCGTCCGAGCCCATCACGCGCAGGGCAAGGAGGTACTCCTGGGCCGCGGTGGAGATATCGGCGGCATCGTTGCGGCGCATGGGGAGAGTGTACGGCGGGCGCGGCGGACGATCGGGCGTTTCGGCGGGTTCGGCGGGAACCATCGCTCGCGTCGTTGATGCCGACGATCAGCGCGACCGCGTCCGCCGGGCGAAGGCGAGGAGGCTGCGCGGCCCGAGGCGGCGGACGATGGACTCGATGGTGGGCCGTGCCGGCGGTTGGGGGGCAGGGCCGGCGGATCGATCGGGACCGGTGGACGGAGACGGAGCGGCGGCCCCGAAGCCCGTGGGTTCGCCGGCGGCGGCCGTGGACGGCGCATCATCGTCGGCGGCTTCCGCCGGACCGGCGGCGCGGCGGGCGCGGGCGAGGTACTCCGGACCGTGCTTGCGCGGGTCGGCGTACTCGCGCGGGTTGATCGTCCAGTAGGTGCCCGAGTTGGGGCCGTACCAGGCACCGCCGTCCCACGCCGGGTCGAGCGGGGTCTCCGCCGCCTCGTCGTAGCTTGTGCTGCCCGGAGTTGCGCGGCGGGTCGGCCGGCGGTGGTGAGGCTCGCCGCCGGCACGTCTGTCGCCGGGTCCTGCGCCGTCCTCGGGCCGGGCACGTCCGCCCGTCCCCGCTCCCCCGCCCCGCCGGGTCCGCCATGCCTCGCGGGACGCCCGGGCGCGTGCCGCATCGGCCCGCCACGGCTCCCGGGCTGTCCCGCGCCCGCCGCCCTGCCCCGTTGCGTCGCCCGGCTTGCGCAGTCGACCATCGCCATCCACCAGGCGCTCGTAGGCGGCCTGGATCGCCAGGAATCGCGGCAGCGCGCGATCGCCCGCGGCATCAGGGTGGTACCGCTTCGCGAGCCGCCGGTACGCGGACCGGATCTCGTTCAGCGAGGCGCCGGACGCCAGTCCGAGCGTCCGGTACGGATCAGCTTCGAAGGGCAATGGGACGCGCCTCCGTGGTTGAAGGTAGCCAGCGGCTCGGTCGACAGCGCGGTCGTCAGCCGATCAGCTCGCCCACCGGCGCGAGCTCGAAGTCGGCAACGGCCTCCGCTCCGGTCCGGCCGTGCGGATCCAGGATCAGCGGGCGATGGTAGCGGGCGAGGACGCGCAGCGCCTGGCCCTCGAGGACACCCGCCTGGCGAAGGGCCTCCACCGATGCGGACCAGGTCCCCCGGTCGTGGCCGTCGCCGTCCTCGATCTTGATCGTCATGCCCGACGCGGCCACCTCGACACCGTTGCTGCGCCGCCCGCGCAGGATGCCGACGCCGCGCAGCGCCTCCATCCCCGACTTGCTGACCACGCGGCCCGCCGCCGCCTTCATCAGCGAGGTGTCGAGGCGGTCGCGAGTGCCGGCGACCAGCTCCGGGTGGGCCATCATCGCGTCCCTCACCGTCTCGAGGTGGCGGGCGAGGCCGGCTCGAGGGTCGTCCGCCGGGATCGCGGACGGATCGGCCAGGGTCGCGTACGCCTTCGCGACCTCGCGCAGCGGGAACGCGTACGTGAGGACACCGCAGCCGTCGATACCGGTCCGGAACGCCGACGGGGCGACCCCGAACACCGCCGCGACCGCCTCGCCATACGCCGCGTGGGCCGGGTGCCCTGGCTGCCAGTACGACTCCAGCTCCCAGCCGCCCAGCTTCGCGATGAGCACGAAGGCCGAGTGCTGCCCGGAGCACATGTGGCGCAGCTGGCTCGGCCGCTCACCGTCGCGGGCGAGTCGCGCCGCCGTGAGCGCGTCCAGTGGCGTCGGGTCCGAGCTGCACGCGAGGACCGCCTGGGGCACGCCGATCCGGCGGAACATCGCCTGGATCGTCCGGACATGGACATCCTCGCCGGAGTGGCTGGACGCCATCACGGCGATCTCCTCGGCCGAGAGGTCGAACTCCCGCTGGCCACCTGCCCGCAGCAGCGCGAGGAGGCCGAACGGCTTGACCGTGGACCGCAGGAAGACGAGGCGGTCCGGGTCGCCGATGACGCGCAGCATTCGTCCGGCGACATCCACCTCCACGATGTCGCCCCGGTGGACCGACTCCACGACGCCGTTTCGCGTCTGACGAACCAGGATCGGCGGCACGGTCCAGCGGGCATGGCGCGCGGGGGTGGCCGGAGTGCCGGCGGTTCGCGGGGTCCGTGCGGTGGGACGGGCAGCCATGAACGTTGAGCATACCGCGCGGGCCGCCGCCGGGACCTCCGGCGCGCTAGGATTCATCCCCGACACGGCACGCCGTGCTCGCAAGGCGGCGGCCCCGCCAGCTCCGTTCAGCGCGAGGGATCCCCCGTGGCAACCTGGCCCAACTTCCATGTCTCGCAGCACCCGGCCGTGCGCCACAAGCTCGGCATCCTGCGCGACGAGTCCACCGAACCCAAGAAGTTCCGCGAGGTCGTCCGGGAGCTCTCGTGGCTCATGGGCTACGAGGCGCTGGCCGACGCCCGGACCCAGCCGCTCGAGATCCACACGCCCATGGAGGTCATGGCAGCCGAGGAGCTGGCCGACCGCATCGGCCTGATCCCGATCCTGCGCGCCGGCCTGGGCATGGTGGACGCGATGCTGGAGCTGATGCCCACCGCCCAGGTCTGGCACCTGGGCCTGTTCCGCGACGAGCGGACGCTCCGCCCGGTCGAGTACTACAACAAGCTCCCGGACAGCGCGACCGTGGACCTGTGCCTGATCCTGGACCCGATGCTCGCCACCGGCGGTTCCGCCACCGCGGCGATCGAGGTCCTCAAGCGCTGGGGCGCGATCCGGATCAAGCTCGTCAACCTGATCGCGGCGCCCGACGGTGTCGAGGCAGTGCTCAAGGCGCACCCGGACGTCGAGATCTACACCGCGGCACTGGACCGCCAGCTCAACGAGAAGGGCTACATCATGCCCGGGCTCGGGGACGCCGGGGACCGCCAGTTCGGGACCGGCCACGGCGGCTAGGGTGGCCACCACGAGCACGACGAATCCGCGCGACCACGTCCGGGAGCCTCGAGGACCGTATCGTGGCCGTGTCGTCGCGCTGGCGACGAAGCACGGCAAGGAACGCGCGATCGGTCGGCCACTGCGGGCGACCCTCGGCCTCGAGGTGGTGGTGCCGCGAAACCTGGACACCGATACCCTGGGGACGTTCTCGGGTGAGGTCGAGCGGGTCGGCACACCCACGGAGGTGGCGATCCGAAAGGCGAGGCTGGGTATGGCGGCTGCGGGGGTCCCCTGTGGCGTGGCCAGCGAAGGGAGCTTTGGCCCGCACCCCCTGATCCCGTTCCTGCCCATCGGGGAGGAGCTGCTCGTCTTCGTCGATGACGTCCTTGGGTTCGAGCTGACCGAATTCCTGATCGTCGAGGACACCAACTTCGGCCACCATGTTGCGGAACCGGGAGCCGACCTGGCGGACTTTCTCCGGCGCATCGGCTTCCCGCGCCATGCCGTGATCGCCCGGCCCAACATCGCCCGACCGGATGCGACGCTGGACAGGCGTCTCCTTGTCAAGGGCATCACCGGGCTGGCCGCGCTGAGTGAGGCGATTGCTGCCGCGGCAGCCACCTCCGCGGATGGCCGGGCGCGGATCGAGACGGACATGCGCGCACATCTCAATCCCACCCGGATGGCCTCGATCCGGAAGCTCGCGTTCCGCCTGGGCCGGCGGCTGGCGACGGGCTGCCCCGCGTGCGGTGCGCCGGGCTGGGGACGGATCGATGTCGAGCTCGGACTTCGTTGCATGGATTGCGGCGCACCGACCGATCTCGTTCGGGCCGAGATCCTTGGCTGTGCCTCCTGTGACCACCGAGCGTCGCACCCTCGCCCTGATGGGCGATCTCACGCCGATCCCGGACAATGCCAGTACTGCAATCCGTGAGTGATTCGCTTCGACTGATGCACAGACCAGACGACATCGAGCGCGCGGTTGCCGCGCTCCGGGCCGGAGGGCTCGTGGCCTTTCCGACCGAGACGGTGTATGGACTTGGCGGGGATGCCGAGAACGTGGCGGCGGTGCGCAGGATCTTCGCCGTGAAGGGCCGGCCCGCGGAACATCCCCTGATCGTGCACCTTGCCGGCGCGCAGGCCCTGCCGTACTGGGCCGAGGAGGTGCCCGACCTGGCCTGGAGGCTTGCCGAGCGCTTCTGGCCGGGGCCGCTGACGATCGTCCTCAGGAAGTCCGGACGCGTGCCACCGGCTGTCACAGGAGGCCTCGCAACGGTCGGGCTGCGCGTCCCCAACCAGGAACTCGCACTCGCGCTGCTGCGGGCCTTCGGCGGCGGTATCGCAGCACCGTCGGCGAATCGCTTCGGCGCCGTGAGCCCGACCACGGCACAGCACGTTCGCGACGAGCTTGGACCGCTCGTGGACGTCGTTCTCGATGGCGGCCCCTGCGACGTGGGGATCGAGTCCACGATCGTGGACCTGACCGGTGAAGCTCCGGCGATCCTCCGCCCGGGCGGCGTCGCTCGCGAGGCGCTCGAGGAGGCCGCGGGGCAGCCTGTTCCGGTCCGTCAAGGAGGCCCCGTCCGGACGCCTGGCCAGCTCCCGTCGCACTACGCTCCATTCGCCCAGGTCCTGCTCGTCCCCCGAGATGAGCAAGCCACCCGGGCGCGCACGCTCCGGGCGCAGGGCCTTCGCGTCGGTGTGCTGGCGTTCGGGTCCGCCGGCGCTGATGCGGCCCGGGAAGCGTCCTCGTGGGCGGCCGACGAGATCGTGTCGATCCAGGGCTCTGAAGCGGACCTCGCACGGTCCCTCTACCAGGCGCTGCGCGACCTCGATCGCCGAGGGTGCGACGTCATCCTCGCGCACCTGCCGGAGGAGCAGGGACTTGGGCTCGCCATCGCCGACCGGCTCCGGCGCGCAGCCGGGCCACGGGCCGGTTCCTGACGACGCCCCTACTGCCCCTGGGCCTTGGTGAAGCCGGGCTCGCCGGCATATTCGCGGAGCTTCTCGACGTGGTTCCAGCCCGGATAGACGGCAGCGACTCGGCCGAGCAGCTCTCGGACGTCGGTGTCGGTCACCGTTTTGCCATCGGCCGCGGCCGCGAACCGGCAACGGAAGTGACGGACGTGGTCAGTTGCCGTCGAGGCGGCCGGGTAGATGACGGTACCGCGACTCGAGACGAACTGGACGCGGAAGGGGTCACCGGCGAGCGCCTCGAGCCGAGGGCCCATCGTCGCCACGGCTTCGTCGGTCTCGATGAAGATGTCCACGCCCACCAGCCGCTGCGGGATCGCCGCGTATCGCTCCGGGGCGTAGCTCCACCGGAGCCGGGGCGCCGCGTCGCCCGGAGACTCTGCCGCCGCTCGGCGTGACGGGGCCATCGCGGGCCGGCGGTCGAGGTTGGCGATGATCGAATCGGTGAAGCGGGACGTGGAGGCGGCCTGCTCGATGTCGCCCCCGGTCTGGCGCGCGAGGTCCTGGGTGACCGCCCGGCCCTCCTCCAGCGTGACCAGGACCGCATCCTCGATCCGGCTCGCCGCCGCGAACTCCCCGAGGTGACGGAGCATCATGATCGAGGACAGGATCAGGGCGGTCGGGTTGATGACATCCTTGCCGGCGTACTTCGGGGCCGAGCCGTGGACCGCCTCGAAGATCGCGACGGTGTCTCCGTAGTTGCCCGACGAGGCGAACCCGAGCCCGCCGACGAGCCCGGAGGCAAGATCGCTGATGATGTCACCGTTGAGGTTCGTGGTGACGATGACGTCGAACTGGGACGGGTCCTTGGCCAGCTGGTGGGCGACGTTGTCGATGATCAGGTGCTCGGCCCCGATCTCCGGGTACTCGGCGCTGAGCTCCTCGAAGACACGCTTGAAGAGACCTTCGGTCAGCTTCATGATGTTCGCCTTGGTCGCGCAGGTGACCTTCGTGCGACCCTCCCGGCGGGCGAACTCGAACGCGTAGCGGATGATCTTCTCGGAGCCCTTCCGGCTGATGATCTTGAGGCACTGGGCGACGTCGGGGGTCTGCATGTGCTCGATCCCGGCGTACAGGTCCTCGACGTTCTCCCGGACGATGACCAGGTCGATGCCCTCGCCGGCGTAGCGGGTCGGGACGCCCGGGAGCTCGCGGGCGGGACGGACGTTCGCGTACGTCTCGAACAGCTTGCGCAGGGTGACGTTGGCGCTCTTCTCGCCGAACCCCACCGGCGTCTCCAGGGGGCCCTTGAGGACGACCTTGGTGCGGGCGATCGAGTCCCGGGTGGCCTGCGGCACGCCCGAGGTCTCGCCCCTCCTGAAGACCTCGGCTCCGGCCTCCGCCTCCTCCCACTCGATCTTCACGCCCGCGGCGTCGATGATCCGGATCGCCGCACGAACGACTTCCGGCCCGACTCCATCGCCGGGAATGACGGTCACGCGGTGCGGTTGGGAGGTCATCCACGGGTCTCCTGGGCGAAGGTCTCAGATCGTGCCGGGGCCCTGGCCTGCCGGCGGGGTCCGCCGATTCTAGCTCAGGCCGAGCCTTGTCCAGACGACAGCAGGTTCGCCTTGATGGTGATCGTGGAGCGCGGGCGATCCCGGCGCTCAGAAGGTGATGACCTTGTCCGCCCAGATGGTCCAGGTGGTCAGCTCCGCCAGCGTCGAGCGGTGGACGCCGCCCGCCAGCGGATCATCGGTCATCCCGCGGGCGTCGAGACAGGTGCCGCAGGCGCCGACCGCGACACCCTTCGGCTCCAGCCCCTTCAGCATCCGCTCGAGGTTGTAGTACCCGTCGGGTGTCTTCTGGTTGGTCCGGGCCACCGTGACCGCGTCGCCCATCAGGAAGACCCGCAACTCCAGGTCCTCGACCTTGGCGAGCGAGAGCGCGAGGCGCAGGCCGTTGTAGGAGCGCTCGTTGCCGTAGGCCGGCTCGTTGAGGATGATGAGGTGCTTCATGGTCGCGGTGGGTCCTCTGTGGGGGCCGGTGCGCCAGCTTGCTGTATTGCTATTCCAAAGAATAGTAGAATGCGACGATAGCAGGTCGGCAGGAGGCGAACGGCATGGAATCACGGGGCCCGGTGGCCCGCACGGGTGAACCGGCCGCCGGGACGAGGGCGGCCAAGGACCAGCTCCACGAGGTGTTCGCGCGCGTCGGCAAGGCCCTGGCCAACGCCCACCGCGTGGAGATGCTGGACCTGCTCGCGCAGGGCGAGCGGAGCGTCGAGGCCCTCGCCAACGCAGCCGCGATCTCGGTGGGCCTCGCATCCGCCCACCTCCACACGCTGAAGGGGGCGGGCCTCGTGACACCCCGCCGGGACGGCAACCGGATCCTCTACAGGCTCGCCGGCGACGACGTCTACGCGCTGCTGGCCGCGCTCCGGACTGTGGCCACGGGCCGGATCGCGGACGCCGACCGGGCCGCCCGCGCCTACCTCGGCGAGCCGATCGAGGCCGTCAGCCGGGCGGAACTGCTCGTGCGGGTGGCCAACGGAACCGCGGTCGTCGTCGACCTCCGGCCACCCGAGGAGTACGCGGCGGGCCACGTCGCGGGGGCGATCTCCATCCCGCTTTCCGAGCTCGAGGCCCGCCTGGCCGAGCTGCCGGAGGAACTGGAGATCGTGGCCTACTGCCGGGGACCGTACTGCGCGATGGCACCGCAGGGTGTCGCCCTGCTCCGCAGGCTCGGACGCCGCGCGACGCGACTCGAGGCCGGCTTCCCGGAATGGAACCTGGCGGGGCTGCCGGTTGAAACAGGAGATGCCAGCACATGAGCCGGTCGGGCGAACCCGTCGACCTCGACGACACCGCGGTTACCCCCATCAACCTCGAGTGGCCGCCCAGTCGGCCGGCAAGGCACGCGGAGGCGAGACCATGACCAGCGATCACGTGCGGATGTCAGGCCGCACCGTCCTCGTCCTCGGTGGCGGTGTGGGCGGGCTCGTCGCCGCGAACGAGCTCCGCCGGCACCTCGCGCCGGCCGACCGGGTGGTGGTCATCGAGCGCGAGCACCAGCACCTGTTCCAGCCCTCGCTGCTCTGGCTGATGGTGGGCCGGCGGCGGCGGAGTCGGATCGAGCGGCCGCTTCGTGATCTCCTCTCCCCGGGCGTGGAGCTCGTCGAGGCGACGATCCACTCAATCGACCCGGCGGCGCGCCGCGTCGAGACGAGCGCCGGAGTCTTCGAAGGCGACGCCCTCGTCGTCGCGCTGGGGGCTGAGTCCAACCCTGACGCCGTCCCGGGATACCGCAAGGCTGCTTTCGATTTCTTCTCGCCCGAGGGAGCCGTCGCGTGCGGCCGGGCGCTCGGCTCGTTCCGGGGCGGGCGGGTGGTCGTGTCCGTCGCGGGCCTGCCGTACAAGTGCCCGGCCGCGCCGTATGAGGCGGCGCTGCTCATCGATGACGAGTTGCGCCGTCGTGGCCTGCGCGAGGGCAGCGAGATCGACATCTACAGCCCGGAGCCCGCACCCATGCCGGTGGCGGGTCCGGTGATGGGTACCGCGGTCGTCGGCCTCCTCGAGGCGAAGGGGATCCGGTTCCATCCGGGCAGCCAGGTCACGCGGCTTGAGGCCGGCACCCACGAGATCGTGCTGGCCGACGGCAGCCGGGTCGGCTACGACCTCCTCGCCGGTGTTCCTCCCCATCGCGCCCCCGCGGTGGTCCGGGACTCCCCGCTGGCCGGCGAGACCGGCTGGATCCCCGTTGACCGAAACACGCTCGAGACACGTTTCGAGCGAGTCCACGCGATCGGCGACGTCACGACGATCACGCTCACGAACGGCAAGCCGCTGCCGCGTGCCGGCGTCTTCGCCCACGGCGAGGGCCTCGTGGTTGCCCATCGTCTCGCCGCGTCGCTGGCCGGGCGCCCGGCCAGCGACACCTTCGACGGGGTCGGCTACTGCTGGGTCGAAGCCGGAGCGGGCCGCGCTGCGTTCGCCGTCGGCAACTTCCTGGCCGAGCCGGACCCGACGCTGGTGCTCCGGGCACCCGGTCGGTCGTGGCATGCCGGCAAGGTGCTCTTCGAGCGCTCCTGGATCGGCGGACGGATGGAGCGACGTCTGGCGAAGGCGGGGCTTGCCGTCGGGAACCGCCTCCTCGGGGTCAACGCGACCATCTGAGCGCGGCGGCGGGCTTGGATCTTGAGCCGATCTTGAGCCTGTCGAGCGGCCAGCCTGACGATGGAGGCCGATCGTAAGGAGCGGCCCAGGTCGGGCCAGAAGTCCAGATGGAGTCTTCGAATGATGGGATACGGCACCGGACTCGGGTTCGGTATTGGTGGTTGGCTCGGCATGATCGGATGGGTGCTCCTCGTGGTGGGGGTCGTGGTGCTTGTCGCGTGGCTCGTGGGACGGATCGCCCCTGCGGCGCAGTCCTCGTCGTCCCGGCAGGAAGGCCAGGATGCGCTCGAGATCCTGCGGGTCCGGTTCGCCCGGGGCGAGATCACCCGCGAGGAGTACCTGGCGACCAAGCAGACCCTTGAGGCGGACCGATGAACGGCAATCGCGTGGGAGTCCTGGGCGCAGCCCTGGTTCTTGGCGGCACCCTCCTCATCGGTTTGGGGGCGACCCTCGGCGGGGGCGGCATGATGGGCTGGACCGGCTTCACCGGCGGGGGCGGCATGATGGGCGGGGGCGGCTTCTCCGGCGGCCAGCCTCGTGTCGCGACCGGGCCCGGCCCCGGCGAGGCCGGCTTCGTCGCCGGCACCACGAGCACGCCGCGCGTCATCGGTGTGGTCGCGACAGCGGACCTCCGCTTCGTCCCGGACACGATTCGCGTCCAGGACGGCGAGACCATCCGCTTCGAGGTCACCGTGATGGGGCCGATTCCCCACGAGTTCATGGTCGGGCCGGCCGCCGACGTGGCCGAAGACAAGGAGGGGACCCCCGAGGTCGCCGATCTCGGGATGATGGAGACAGGCTCGGTCACGTACACCTTCACCGGCTCAGGCCCGTTTGCCTTTGCCTGCCACGTCGCCGGCCACTACGAAGCCGGCATGAGGGGCACGATCGTCGTCGTCGACTGAGCCACGGGACCGCGCCGGTACCATGGCACCGGCATCGGCAGCGTGCCGGCGCGGTCCCGACGAGGAGTGGCATGAGCAAGCCGTCGAGCGCGATCCGCGTCCTCGTCGTGGACGACGAGGCCCCGATCCGCAGCGTGGTGCGAGGCTTTCTCGAGCGCGAGGGGATGCTGGTCACCGAGGCTGCGGATGGCCCAGCGGCTGTCGAACAGGCCCGCATCTCGGCGCCTGACGTCGTGGTGCTCGACATCATGCTGCCGGGCTACGACGGTCTCGAGGTCCTCCGCCGGGTGCGGGCCTTCGCCGATCCGTACGTCATCTTCCTCACCGCACGGACTGAGGAGATCGATCGCATCGTCGGGCTCACGGTCGGTGGGGACGACTACCTCACGAAGCCGTTCTCGCCTCGGGAGCTCGCGGCGCGTGTCCGGGCGGTCATCCGGCGGCGACGGCCCGGCACGTCCGGCGAGGCGGGCACGATCCTTCGAGCGGGCGACCTCGTGATCGACCGGGCCCGGCGGGAGGTCACGGTTGGCGATGGCCGCGCGGAGCTCACGACACTCGAGTTCGGGATCCTGGAGGCGCTCGCACGCGATCCCGGGATCGTCCTTTCGCGCCAGAACCTGATCGATGCCGTGTGGGGCATCGACTTCGTGGGCGACGACCACGTGCTCGAGGTCCACATCGGCAACCTCCGCCGCAAGCTGGGCGACGACTCTGCGAACCCGCGGTACGTCGAGACCGTGCGCGGCGTCGGGTACCGCCTCCGGGCGCCGGACCGATGAGCGGTCCCGACCCGGGCCGTCTCCGATGGCGCCTGCTCGCGGCCAACCTCGCGGCGGCGGGTGCGGGTGTCGTCGCCGTTGCGGCGGGCGTGTGGCTCGCGGCGCCTCGCGCGTTCGACGACGCCATGGGCCACCCCGACGTCGGGATGGGTTCCGGGATGGGTTCCGGGATGGGGAGGGGCGGCATGATGGATCCGTTGCTCCGATCGGCCTTTGGAGACGCGGTCGGATCCGCGCTGGTCCTGGGCCTCGTCGCCGCGTCGGTGGTCGCCGTGGTCGTGGCCGTCGTGCTCGCCACGAGGATCTCCCGCCCGATCGACGAGCTCGCGGCCGCCAGCCGACTCGTGGCCAGCGGCGACTACGCCCAGCGCGTGCCGGCCGCCGCGGGCGAGCTCGGGGAACTTGCCCGCTCGTTCAACGAGATGGCGGCCACCCTCGAGGCCACCGAGCAGCGTCGCCGCGACCTCATCGGTGACATCGCCCATGAGCTGCGGACCCCGATCGCGTCAGTCCGCGGATACGTGGAGGGTCTCGAGGCGGGCGTGTTCGAGCCCGGACCCGATGCATGGCGGGTGCTCGACGAGCAGACGGCGAGGCTTGCCCACCTGGTGGACGACCTCGCGATCCTCTGGCGGGCCGACTCGCGCGACCTGCGCCTGACGATCGAGGGGCTGGCCGGCGCGACGCTCGTCGCGGATGCGCGCGAACGCCACCGGGTGGCCGCCACGGAGCGATCGATCGAGCTCACGGTTGGCCGGATGGAGGCCGTGTCCGTGCGTGGCGACCGGACCCGGATCGCCCAGGTACTTGACAACCTCGTCGGCAACGCGCTCCGGTACACGCCGCCCGGTGGTCGTGTCACGCTCGAACTCACGGCCGACGGGGAGTGGGTCACGTTCCGCGTCCGCGATGACGGACCCGGCCTGACCCCGGAGCAGGCGGCTCGCGTGTTCGACCGCTTCTACCGGGCCGATCCGTCACGCTCTCGCGACGCCGGTGGCAGCGGCCTCGGCCTCGCAATCACGCGGTCGCTCGTGGAGGCCATGGGCGGCATGATTGCCGTCGTGAGTCCGGGGCCCGGGCAAGGGTCGACGTTCACGGTCCGGCTGCCTCGCGCCTGATGCAGGTACGCGCCACCCGCCCCAGCCTCCTCCGCCGGGCCCTCGGTCTCGAATACCTCACGGTGGGCTGGAACCTTGTCGAGGGGGTCGTCGCGATCGCTGCCGCCCTTGCCGCGGGCTCCGTCGCCCTGCTCGGGTTCGGCATCGACAGCTTTGTGGAGTCCGCGTCGGGCTCGGTCCTGATCTGGCGGCTCCGCGCGGAACGGAACGCAACGGATGACGAGGAGCGGATCGAACACGTCGAACGGCGAGCCCAGCGGCTCGTCGCGGCCTCCCTGGTCCTGCTCGCCGTCTACATCGCCTGGGACTCGGTGACCTCGATCCTCGCGAACGAACGGCCGGAGCCGTCGCTCGTGGGGATCGTCCTTGCCGCAGTCTCGCTCGTCGTCATGTCGTGGCTGGCGCGACAGAAACGGCGGGTCGGCACCGCGCTCGGGAGCCGGGCGATGACCGCCGACGCGTTCCAGACCGACGCCTGCTTCTGGCTGTCGCTGTTCCTGCTGGTCGGCATCGGCGCCAACGCCCTGTTCGGCTTCTGGTGGGCAGACCCGCTTGCGGCCCTGGGCATGACGGTGTTCATCGGGAGGGAGGCGGTCGAGGCCTGGCGCGGCGGTGACGACGACTGATCGCGGGGTGCGGCGTGCATCTCGTTCCGCGCGCATCGTCAGGACCCTCGCTTGCGGATCGGCCGCCGTCGGCCGAGACTGGAACCCGTGAACGACCCCCACCACGACGACCATGGCGATCACGGGCACGACCATGGACACGGGCACGACGCTGAGCACGAGCACGGCGGGATCGCCGGGCTCGTGGCCTCGATCATCGGGCACAGCCACGATCCGGCGGACGCGGTCGACGAGGCCCTGGTCGGCAACGCGCGCGGCATCCGGGCCGTCAAGGTCTCGCTGGTCGGGCTGGGGATCACGGCCGTACTCCAGCTGGGGGTCGTGCTCATCTCGGGCTCGGTGGCCCTGCTGGCCGACACCATCCACAACTTCTCGGATGCGCTGACGGCCATCCCGCTCTGGATCGCGTTCACCGTGGGGACGCGCGCCGCGACACGCCGCTACACCTTCGGCTACCGCCGGGCGGAGGACCTTGCCGGCCTGTTCGTCCTGGTCATGATCCTGGGGTCCGCCGTCCTTGCCGCCTACGAGTCGATCCACCGACTCATCAGCCCGGTCCTCATCACCAACATCCCGCTCGTGATGGCCGCCGGCGTCATCGGCTTCGCGGGCAACGAGCTGGTCGCGCTCTACCGGATCCGGGTCGGCCGCGAGATCGGATCAGCCGCCCTGGTCGCCGACGGCTACCACGCCCGCGCGGACGGCCTGACGTCGCTCGCCGTCGTGGGCGGGGCCATCGGGGTCGCCTTGGGATACCCGATCGCCGATCCGCTCGTCGGGCTCCTCATCACGGTCGCGATCCTCTTCGTGCTCAAGCAGGCGACGGCCCAGATGCTGGGCCGCCTGATGGACGCGGTGGAGCCCGAGCTCGTCGACGCTCTCGAGCGGACGGCCCGGTCCATTCCTGATGTCCGGGACGTCACCAGGGTCCGCCTCCGTTGGGTCGGCCACGCCCTCGAGGCATCGATGGCGATCACGGTGGACTGCGACGTGACCGTCAGCGAGGGCCACCGCATCTCGGAACGGGTGCGGCACCTCCTGCTGCACGAGATCGCCCGGCTCGACACGGCGGTCATCCACGTGAACCCGTGCGGACACTCGGGCGAAGACCCGCACGCCGAGTTGCTCCACCACGACGCTCCGGCCCGACCCGCCGGGTAGGCTCCCGGGACGCATCGCGGCGCCGGGTGCCCGGGATCAGCTGGTCGTCATTCCCGCTTCCGCGACCTCGCAGATGCCCGGATCGACCGGCGCCAGTGCGGCCGCGGCGCGCTCGGCGTCGAGCTGCGCCTTGATCTCCGGGTAGGTGTCGGACAGGCAGCACGCGCAGCTCTCGTACCAGCGGCGCATGCCCTCGTCGATGACCGGGAGGCCCGGGGCGCCCGACGCCACGACAGGCGCCAGGGCGGACGCTGCCGCCTCGGCCCTGGCGACGTACTCCTCGGGACCCTCGACGAACGCCCGCCGGCAGCCGGCGCGGCAGAAGGCGTAGGTGCGGCCCGAGTGCTCGAGCAACAGGCCGCCTTCCTCGGCGCGGGCCACGTCGACGGTCATGCCGCAGACGGGATCGATCAGCTTGGTGGGTCGTTCGGCCTGCACGTGTGGGACCTCGGCTCGTGGTGGGTGGGTGGTGACAAGGGCGGGGGCGGTACCCGGCGGACACCGCCGGGCATAGCTGGGGCCCTGGTTACTCGATCGTGATGACGGCCTTCATGCCGGCCGGGTAGTGCCCGATGACGTGACAGCCCGCGAGGGTCTGGCCGGGCTTGTCGAACGTGATGGTCAGCTCCTTGGTCTGACCCGGATCCACCGAGATTGAATTGGGCTCATCGCCCATGTCCATGCCCCCCGACGCCATCTCCTCTTCGTGCTTCAGCTGTTCCGCCTCGTCGCCCAGCACGAACTCGTGCGCGATCTTGCCCGTGTTGGTGACGACGAAGGTCACCGCCTGCCCCGCCGGCACCGTCATGGCCGCAGGCAGGATCTCCATCGCGTCGGTGAGCTTGACCTCGATGCGGGTGGCAGCGGCCGATGCCGCAGCCGAGGCGGTCGGGGCGGTGGTGGGCGGGGCCGGGGCTGCCCCGCTGCCGGAGCAGGCGGCGACAAGGACCGCGACGGCGGCGAGGGGGACGAGGCGGACGAAACGCACGGGTTCTCCTGTCAGGACGGGGACGGGACGGTGGCGGGACGCGGCCGGGACTCGGCCATCGCCCGGGGTGCCTTGAAGCGCCGCAGGCGCAGCGCGTTCGAGACGACGCTGACCGAGCTCAAGGCCATCGCGGCGGCGGCCAGGATCGGGTCGAGCAGCAACCCGGTGAACGGGTACAGCACGCCCATCGCGACCGGGATCAGGGTCACGTTGTAGGCGAAGGCCCAGAACAGGTTCTGGCGGATGTTGCGCATGGTGGCGCGCGACAGCGCGATCGCCGTCACCAGCCCGCGCAGGTCGCCGGACATGAGGGTCACGCCCGCAGACTCCATCGCGACATCGGTGCCGGTGCCCATCGCGATCCCGACATCGGCCGACGCCAGTGCCGGCGCATCGTTCACCCCGTCGCCGACCATCGCCACGACCTTGCCCTCGGCCTGGAGGGCCTTCACGGCGGCCGCCTTGCCGTCGGGGCGGACGTCGGCGAGAACGCGCTCGATGCCGACCGAGCGGGCGATGGCCTCGGCGGTGCGCCGGTTGTCACCGGTCAGCATCGCGACGCTGATCCCGAGGCGGTGCAGCTCCGCGACGGCCTCCACGGATCCTGCCTTGAGCGTGTCGGCGATAGCGATGACGGCCGCGGCCCGCCCGTCGATCGCGGCAAAGACCGGGGTCTTGCCGTCCGCCGCAAGGGCGTCAGCGGCGGCAATCAGGGCACTCACGTCAACCCCCTCGGCCTCGAGGTAGCCCGGACGACCGACGAGGACGCGGCGCCCCGAGACCGTGGCAGCGACCCCTCCCCCCGCGGTGGCGAGGAAGTCGGCGGCAGCCGGCACGTCGAGTGTCCGGGTCTCTGCGGCCTCACGGACGATGGCATCGGCAAGCGGGTGCTCGGATCCACGCTCGGCGGCCGCGACCAGGGCGAGGAGCTCGTCCTCGTCGGGCGCCCCGTCGGCGCGCACCACATCGGTTACGCGCGGCTTGCCCTCGGTCAGCGTGCCGGTCTTGTCGAGGACGATGGCCCTGACCGAGCCGAGCCGCTCGAGCGCCTCGGCGTTGCGGAACAGGACGCCGGCCTCGGCGCCCTTGCCGGTGCCCACCATGATCGAGGTGGGGGTGGCCAGGCCCAGCGCGCAGGGGCAGGCGATGATCAGGACGGCAACCGTGTTGAGCAGCGCCAGGTTGAACGCCGGCTCCGGGCCCCAGGCGAACCAGACCAGGTAGGTGATCCCGGCCAATCCCAGGACCGCGGGGACGAAGTAGCTCGTGACCAGGTCCGCGAGTCGCTGGATCGGGGCCCGCGAGCCCTGGGCCTCGGAGACGAGGCGGATGATCTTGGCGAGGACGGTGTCGGCGCCGATGCGCGTCGCGCGGAACGTGAGCGTTCCGGTCGTGTTGAGCGTGCCGCCGACGACCAGGTCCTCGACGCGCTTGGCGACCGGAAGGCTCTCGCCGGTGATCATGCTCTCGTCGACGCCCGATGCGCCGTCGGTCACCACCCCGTCGACCGCGACGGTCTCGCCGGGGCGGACGCGAACGAGATCACCGACGCGCACCTCCGCGACCGAGACGTCGAGCTCGGCGCCATCGCGCAGCACGCGCGCCGTCCGGGGCGCAAGGCCGATGAGACGCCGGATGGCGTCCGACGTGCGGCTGCGGGCACGGGCCTCGAGCAACCGGCCCAGCAGGATCAGCGTGATGATCGCGGCGGAGGTGTCGAAGTAGAGCGGGAGCGCCATGTCGCCCATCCCCAGGCCGGCATCGTGGAAGAACGAGGGGAAGAGGATCGTCGCCAGGCTGTAACCGTACGCGGCGCTCGTCCCGACGGCGATCAGGGTGTTCATGTCGGAGGCCTTGTGGCGCAGGGCCTTGATCGCGCCGACGTAGAACGGCCAGCCGGCCCAGAACTGCACGGGCGTCGCGAAGGCGAGCTGGAAGAGCGGGTTCTCCAGGAAGTCCGGCAGCCACGGGGCGACGGTCATGTGGGCCAGTCCGGCCAGCAGCGGGAGGGTCAGCAGGGCGGCGATGACCACCCGTCGGCGCAGCAGCGTGACGTGGCGGGCCGCGGCCTCGTCGCGCTCGGTGCGCGCCTCTGCGGCCGCGGCGACATCCACCGCGTGGTCGGCGCTGGACGCCTGCTCGACCCGCGCGACGTAGCCGGCGGCATCGACCGCCGCGACCAGGTCCGCAACGGTCACCTGGGCGGTATCGAAGCGGACGGTCGCCGACTCGGACGCCAGGTTCACGTTGGCCTTCTCGACCCCTTCGACCTTGGACAGGAAGCGGGTGATGCGGTTGACGCACGAGGCGCAGGTCATCCCCTCGACGGGGAACGACACGATCTCGATGTGGGGGGCTGCAGAGGTGGTCATGTTGGGCTCCAAATACTCCTATGGAGTATCATGACATGGGACGTCAAACGGTAGTCCCTGATCGGTTCGCGAGTCGTCAACTGTCGGTGTCCCGTCATGCGGCTGGGTCCTCGACGATGGTGATGGAGCCCCAGAACATCCCCATGGAGCAGGTGTACTCGAGCCTGCCCGGCTTGAGCGCCGGAAGGTCGATGGCGTTCTCGTCCCCCTTCACCAGGTAGACCTGGATCCCCAGGTCGGGGACGATGAGAAACGCCGCGCAGGTCTGCGAGGAGCGTGACTCCACGATCCATCGGGTGGGTACCCCGGCACGGATGGAGACGTTCTCCGGTCCGTAGCCGTTCACGTCCTGGTAGGTGCGGAGGTCCTGGACGGCCGGCAGCGTCGCCTGCGGGGTCTCGGAGGCTGAGGGCCGGCTCGACGGTACTGGCTGCAGCGCGGCACCCGGGGTCGACACGGACGTGCTCCGCGGCGTCGGCAGGATCCCTCCGGCGATCCCGGCCAGGGGCGTCGGCTCCGGCAGCGTGGCGGTCTCGACGACGCTCACCCCGGCGGGCCACATGGTGATGCTGGCGAGTCGCAACCCCGCCCCGGCATTCAGGACGGCGAACCCGAGCACGACGACGCCCACCAGGCGCAGCAGCGTCGGACGGGCTGCGCCGGGTACCACCACCGGAAGTCCAGCGAGCGCGAGGAGGCCTGGGGCAGTCCCGATCGCGAAGACCGCCAGGAGTGCGCCTGCGAACAACGGCGAGCCGGTGGAGAGCGCGTAGATCTGGACCGCCTGCGTGAAGCCGCAGGGAAGGAAGAAGGACGCCGCACCCAGTCCGGCCGCACGGGCATCGGTGTACCCGCCGTCGGCGCTGTGGTCGAGACCCAGGCGGCGCCCCATGCCCATCGGCAGGGTCGGAGACCAGGTCGCGACCCTCGGCGAGATCCCGGTGAGGCGGGTCCCGAGGAACGTCATGACGATCGCGACCGCGATCATCAGCATGGCGGTGACCTGCGGCGGCATCGTGAAGCTCGCGCCGGCGGCGCCCAGCGCGGCGCCCAGGATCGCGAAACCGGCGACGCGACCGGCCGTGAAGAGGAGAGCGGGGCGCATCTGCGTCCCGAACCCTGCGTTCGTGTCTCCCGCAGCGACGCGGCGAGCCTCGAAGGAGGCCGAGAGGGCCAGGACGAGGCCACCGGCGATCGCCGCGCAAGTCGACACCCCTGCGGCGAGCCCGAGCAGCAGCGCTACGAGGAGGCCACCGCTGCCAAGGTCGCCCACGCCCGCTGCGAGATCCTTGAAGCCGGTGACCTGGGCGATCATGGCTAGCGCCGCCACGAGCAGGACCCCCGCGCCGGCCGTGATCCAGACCTTCGGGTTGCGCTCGAGCCAGGGTGTGCGGCCGATCTCGTAGCCCGCCTTGCTGATCGCCTCCTCGATCGCGGCGGGCGACACCGGGGCCGAGCTCTCGACGACCACCCGCCCCTGGACCGCGGACGCAGCGACATGCTCCACGTTCGGCAGCCGCCCGACGAACCTGGCGACGCGGACCTCGCAGGACCGGCACGTCATGCCCTTGACCGGGAAGGCGGTGGTGATGGGGCCGGCCGCAGTCGACGTGCCATCGACCACCTCGGAAGGGGCCGTGTGGGGTGCCACGGGATGTCAGCCGCCGGATGCGTCGCCGGCGGGCTGCGCCGGGCGCTCCACGACCGTGATGCGCCCACCGTACATGCCCATCGAGCACGCATAGGCCAGCGTGCCCGGCCGGAGCGCCGGCAGGTCGATGACGTTGGAGCCCTCGCGAAGGATGACCTGGATCCCGAGAGACGGGACGACCAGGAACGATGCGCATGTCTTCGCGGTGGATGACTCGATCGTCCAGCGGGTCGGAAAGCCTGCGTAGATGGCCACGTTCCCCGGGCTGTACCCGAAGGCATCCTGGTAGGTCGTGAGCGACTGCGTGCCATCCGCCGCCACGTCGCCCGGGGGCTGAGCAGCCACGACGGGTCCAACACCGAGCGACGGTAGAGTCCATCCCGAGAGCCGGATCCCCGAACTCGCGTTGACCAACGCAAAGCCGATGACCACGACGCCGACGAGCCGCAGCAGGGTCGGACGGGCACGGCTCGGCACGACGACCGGGAGCCCGGCGAGGGCCAGCAGGCCCGGTGCCGTGCCGATCGCGAAGACCGCCATGATCGCGCCGGCGAACAGCGGCGATCCGGTCGAGAGGGCGTAGATCTGGACTGCCTGCGTGAAGCCGCAGGGCAGGAAGAACGTCGCTGCCCCGAGCGCCGCCGCCCGGCCGTCGGAGTACGAATCGACACTCCCCTCCCGGAGCCCGAGCCTGGCACCGAGACCCATCGGCAGCGTAGGCGACCAGCCGGCGAGCCGCGGCGAAAGCCCGGTGAGCCGCGTACCGAGCAGCGTCATCACGATCGCGACGGCGATCATCAGGACGGCGGTCACCTGGGGCGGCATGGTCATGCCCGCCCCGATCGCACCGAGCCCCGCACCCAGCACGCCGTAGCCCGCGATCCGGCCGCCGACGAACACGAGCGCCGGCCGCATCTGGGCGCCCAGGCCTTCGCTTGGGCTGTCGGCCGCCGCCCGCCGGGCCTGGTAGGCGGCCGAGAGCGCAAGGACGAGCCCGCCGACGAGGGCCATGCAGGTGGACACGCCGGCCGCGAGGCCGAGCAGCAGCGCCACGGGGAGGCCGCCGTTGCCCAGATCGCCCGTGCCCGATGCGAGGTCCGCGACACCGGTGGCCTGGGCGATGACGGCGATCGCGGCCACGAGCAGGACCCCGCCCGCCGCGGTCATCCAGATCTTCGGGTCTCGCTCGAGCCACGGCGTGCCGCCGATCTCGTAGCCCGCCTTGTTGATGGCCTTCTCGATCCACGCTGGGGACACCGGGGCCGAGCTCTCGACCACGACCCGCCCATGGGCCGCCGAGGCTGTCACCCGGCTGACCCCCGGCAGCCGGCCGACGTGCCGCGCGATGCGCACCTCGCACGCCCGACAGGTCATGCCCATCACCGGGAGCGTCACGGAGATCGTGCCGTCTTCCGTCACGATACTCCGGGGAACGTCCATGCCGGCCGGCCGCGGGCCGCGTCCCATCCGGTACTCGCGCAACTCGACCGCGCGGCGGTGCAGCTCGTCGGGATCGTTCGCGACGATGCCGACCGCCGCCGACCGCTCCGCCATGCGTGCCTGGCGCCGCTCGATGGCCGCGCGCTGCAGGTCCAGAAACTCCCGCGTGCCGCCGTCGAGCGGTCCGATGGAGGGTTGCGCCGGCGCGTTCAGACGCGCTCCCTGCGCGGCGGACCGGCTCTTACGACGGGACATGGGACGCATGCTCCTGGAGCGTGGCAGTTGATGCAACCAGCGTGGACGAGATCACCCGTCAAGCCAATGCAGGAAGGGCAAAGGCTTCCTCAAGATTAGGTCAAGCGACGCGAATCTCTCCGAAGGAGGCGTCCGAGGAGGCCCCGGGGGGCCGCGCCGCCAGGCGGCACGACGACGGCCGCGTCGAGATCCGCAACGTAACCGGCGTCGGCGACCGCCGCCGCGAGCGCCGCACTCGACACCAGCGCGGGCTCACGACGGACGGTGGCGGTCTCCCGGCGCAGGTCGACGTCGACCTTCGTCACGCCGTCCAGCTTCCGGATCGCCCTCGTGATCCGGTTGACGCAGGAGCCGCAGGTCATCCCCGCCACGGGGAAGCGGATGGTCTCGGCGGTGGGGCTGGTCTCGCTCACATCGACACCATCAGGCCGAAGCTCATCGCGATCACGGCGACCGCCAGGCCGGCCTTGATCCAGGGGGAGTTCGCACGGTTCCAGCGACCGAGCCGGCCCAGGACCCGGCGGTTGCTCATGGCGAGCAGCAGGATGACCAGGGGGACGATGAACGCGATGTTGTAGAGCGCGAGCAGCGCCAGGCCGGTGAGGCCGCCGCCCGAGGCGTGCAGGACGGCGGTGATCTGGAGGTACATCGCGCCCGAGCAGGGCACGATGCAGATCCCGACCAGGACCCCCGCGATCAGCATCCCGGCGAGCCCGCCGCGCTCCATGGCCTTCTGCATCCGGCCGTGGGTGCCCGCGGGGGCCATCATCGACGGCCCGACACCCGGCAGGAACACGTCCTTGAGCATGAACAACGCCATGACGAGGGCGAGGATCGAGGCGATCCGGGCCACCAGGTGGTCCTGGCCCATCCAGCCCAGGAAGCTGAGCAGCCCGATACCGATGATGAAGTAGGTCACGAACACGGCACCCACGTAGAGCGAGCCCGCGCCCAGCAGGCGCCGGCGGGCCTCGAGGGTCGGCGTGCCGTTCGCGGTCACGGCGTTGAGGAGCGTGAGCGTGTAGGTCGCGAACAGCACGAGAAGCGCGAACGCACAGGGGTTGAACCCGTCGGCAACGCCCGCCGCGAGGACGGTGGGGATGGTGAGGCCCCCGAACGCGGCGCTGTCGAACGGGACGGCGAGCACGTACGCGGAGGCCGCAATCCCGACCGAGCCCAGGAGGCCCGCCAGCACCACCGCGGGCAGCGGCCACCCGAACAGCAGGGTGTGGCTCGGGAGGCGGGTCGCCGACGGGGCGCTCATCCCCGGGCCTGCCCGGTGACCGCCGCGGATACCGGCTCGACCACGATCCTGCCGTGCATCGCCGGGCTCTCCTTGCCACCGCAGCAGGAGTCGCAGTAGACGTCATAGGTGCCCGGCCTGTCGGGCACGGTCCACACGACGGTCCTGGTGCTCTCGGCGGGGAGTGCCTCATCGAGCCCGAGGTCAGGGGCGATCATCGTGTGCACGCCGCCCTCGAGGTGAGGAGCCGCGTCATCGGTCCACCAGTTGAGGATCACCGTCTCGCCGGCCTTGACGCGGATCTCGGATGGCGTGAAGCCGGCCATGGAGCTCTGGATGTTGATGACACCCGCAGTGGTCGAGTTGTCCGGCCGGTCGAAGAAGTCACCGAACGCGAGGGCGCCCCCCACGCCGAGCACGGCGACGACGATCCCTCCGAAGGCGAACCTGCGGAGCTTCGCCTGTCGGGCCTCGCGCATCCTCTCTGCCGTGCGAACCTGACGACGGCCAGCCGCGTTCTGCTGCAGGCGTTCACGCTCCTGTGCGCGACGGTCGCGGCGCGCGAGGGGCTCCTGGTCGGTCACCTCGGACCTCCTGACTCGGGAGTGGGGTTGGCGTGAGTCGACGTCGGCCGATCTCGAACGCAGGCGCGCCAACATGGCTTGCCACCCGGACGGCCAACGAGGCGAATCCCTCCAGTCGGAGGACAGTGCGGCGATTGCGCGCGCGAACTCCTCCTCGCTGAGCTCGCCTCGAGCGAAGCGCGACCGCAGGATCTCGATGGCGTTCTCGCGTTCCGCGCGGTGCGGCGCCCTGACGAGGAGCCAGACCGCCAGGAGGATGACGAGGGACCATGCCCCCACCAGGACCCAGCCTTCGGTGCCCACCGTCCAGCCCGCCATTGCCGCAAGGCCTCCCGTCGTGTGCCGCCGGTCACTCGGCCGACTGACATGAGCGTGCGCGCGGACGATGGACTTGCCAATGCAGGAATGGCCAAGCCTTCGTCAAGACTTGGTCAAGGGCGCTCCCGTGGCCCCGCGATCACGAAATCACTCGTCGAAGCCATGGGCGGCGCGATCGGGGTCACGAGTCCCGGGCTCGGGCAAGAGTAGACGGTCACGTTTCGGCTGCCGCGCACCTGATGGCTGCGCGAGCCACCAGGTCACCGCTCAGGCAGCGGGCAGTTCCACGTGGAAGGTCGAACCGCGGTCGGCGCCCGCGCTTTCGGCCCACGTGTGGCCGTTCATCGTTTCGGCCAGGGCACGGACGATGGCGAGCCCGATCCCGGAGCCGCCCGCGGCCCGGCTCCTCGCCGCGTCAACCCGGTAGAAGCGCTCGAACACGGCTTCAAGCTGGTCTGCCGCGATTCCGTGTCCCTGGTCGGCAACGGAGACCCGGACGCAATCCCCGACCGGCTCGGCCGTCACCGTGATGCGGGTGTGATCCGGCGCGTGACGCAGGGCGTTGGAGACGTAGTTCGACAGGATCTGTGCGAGCCGGTCGGCATCAGCAAGGGCACGGAGGGACCCGCCTCTCACCTCGATCGCGACGCCCCTCGCCTGTGCCTGGGGCGCAAATCGCGCCCCGACCTCGCGCGCGACCTCCGTCGCATCGATGCCTTCAAGGTGCAGGACGAGCTGGCGTGCCTCAGCCCGCCACAATTCCGCAAGGTCACTCACGATCCGCGTGAGGCGTCCTGTCTCGGCACGGAGCAGGTGCCACGTCTGGGCGCCGGGCTGAACCACCCCGTCCTCAAGACCCTCGAGATACCCGTCGAGCGTGGTCAGCGGGGTGCGCAGCTCGTGGGCGACGTCACCGACGAGCTGCAGGCGCCGCCGCTCCGTGGCTTCGAGCGACTGCGCCATCTCGTTGAACGAGACCGCCAGATCGCGCAGCTCGCCCGGTTCATCATCGGGTACACGCTCGGCGTAGTGGCCCGTTGCGAGCCTTCGGGCGGCGGAGGCCATGCGGATCACAGGGCCGGCGATTCGGGCGGCGACGGCGAGACTCACCACGGCAGCCGTCACGACCGCCGTCAAGGTGGCCGCCGCGAGGGAACGCTGCATCGCATGCGCGAAGGCTTCGCGCGTCACCGCGTCCATCGCCTCGCCCATGGGATCGCCGGGCAGGTGACCCATCGCGTCCGCGAAGTAGCCTGGCCCGACAACCAGGAGTGACAGACCGACGGCGCCCAGCGCGGAACCGACAACCAGCAGGAATGCGGCAAGCAGGCGCGTGCGCAGTGAGTGACCCGTCACGCCGGTCCCTCTCGGAGTCGGTAGCCCACGCTCCGAACCGTCTCGACGAACCGTGGACTTGCGGGATCATCGCCAAGCTTGCGTCGCAGGTTCGCGACGTGGACGTCGACGAGATGGTCGGCCGCCGCGTAGGCGTGGCCCCAGACCCGATCGAGCAACTGTGGACGAGTTACCACCACGCCCGGTGCCGCCGCGAGCGCGGTGAGGAGGTTGAACTCCAGGGCGGTCACGTCGATCTCACCGCCATCGACCCGCACCTGGCGGCGTGCCAGATCGATCTGCAGGCCATCCGGGCAGCGGGTGCTCCCGGGGCCGCGGGCCTCTGCGGGTCGGCCGCGTCGAAGCAACGCCTTCACCCGGGCGGTGAGTTCGCGCGGGGAGAACGGCTTGGTAAGGTAGGCATCCGCCCCTACCGTCAGCCCCATGATCCGGTCGATTTCCTCGCCCCGAGCCGTCAGCATCAGGATGTACGCCTGCGAGAAGGTCCGGACCTGGCGACAGACCTCGATGCCGTCGAGACCCGGAAGCATCACGTCGAGGATGATCACGTCCGGCAACCGCTCGCGGACCGCCTCGACCGCCTCCTCCCCATCCATCGCGGCCGACACCCGGAAACCCTCACGTTCGAGGTAGCCGGTGATCAGCTCGAGGATGGGTTCCTCATCGTCGACGACCAGGATGTGGGGGACCGGGGATGGCGCCATCCTCAGTTGGTTTGGAGTGGTCGCCACGTGAATCCCGCCAACTTTCGTGCCGTCCCCGATCCCCACCACGTGCGCCGCGTCAGTGGCATCCACGGTGGGGCCGACCAGTTGCCGGTGCTGATCGCGTGTCGGGTGTGGAACCGTCCGATACTTCCGCATCGTGAAGATCGTGAGCATCGTGACCGGCTCCACGGCCACCATGCCCATGTCCCCGAACGTGCATCAGGATCATGCCGCCGAACAGGCTCGCATAGAACACGGTGGAGAGTGAGACGACGCCCGTCAGGACAAGGGCTGTCGCGATGACGGCGGCGACCGCAAGGGGAGCGAGCCACCGCGGGCGGCCCGCTCGCCTTGTGCTGGCGCTGTCGTGGGTGTGCACGGTCATGACCTGGGAACCTCCTGGGAAACGGGGGTGACGCGGGGGTGTCGGGCCCTCTCCACCGCGAGGAGCCACAGGCCCATGGCCAGGACGAGAATGGCCATCCCGATCCACTGCGCGGCCTTGAGCCCGAGGAACATCGCGGGCTCATCGCGCAGGAAGAACAGCCCGAAACGGATGATCGCGAGGCCACCCAGGTACAGGGCCGCGAGAGATCCGGGCGTAGCAGTCAAGCTCCGGCGCAGCAGCCACAGGACGGCGAACAGGCCGGTCAGTGCGAGGGCCTCGTACGCCTGCGTCGGATGGAGCGAGACTCCGAGGGGCGCCATGGCGTTCGGGTTCTGGTAGATGACGGCCCACGGCACGTTGGCCGGGATCCCGAACGAGTCCCCGCCGATGAGACAGCCGATGTGGCCGATCCCCTGGCCGATCGCGGCGGCCGGGGCAGCCACATCAAGCGCAACGAGCCAGGGGACCCCTCTGTGGCGTGCGAACAGGATCAGCGCCGCGAGGCCGGCGATCAGGCCGCCGTAGAACGAGAGCCCGCCCATCCAAACCATCAGGATATGGACCGGGTGGGCCCCGATATCGCCAAGGCCGTTCTGCAGGACGTAGAGGGCGCGTCCGCCGGCCAATGCGGCAAGGCCCACCCAGAGCGCCGCGTCGGCGACCGCTTCCTGCGGCAGGGAGTGCCGCTTCGCCTCGCGCTGAGCGACGACGTACGCGACCGTGATGGCCGCCACCAGCAGGAGGCCATACCACCGGATGTCGATGCCCGCGAGGCTGAAGGCGATTGGGTCGATATTGATGACGAACGGCACGCACTCTCCTAGGGACGGCGGTGCGGGCGGGCCGCAGCCCGTCGGCGGGTGGCGAGGACTCCCAGCACCGCCGCGACAGCGACCGCGGCCAGGACGACCCGTTCGGGGTTCGTCGCACCAGCTGCCAGAACGAGCCACAAACCCGCCGCGACCGCGACGGCGGCCGCGCGAGCGAGCGCTGCGATGCCCCTGATTCGAGCGCCGGTGCCCGAAGCCTGCGGCGACAGGATCTGGATCCTGCCGCGATACCGGCCCATGCCGCACGTGAAACGGATCTCGCGACCGTGTACCGGCGGCAGGTCGACGATCGTCGTCGCGTGTGGCGCCAGGCGTCGCTCAAGCCTGGGCTCCGAGAACACGACCCGATCTGAGCAGGCGTGATCGTCCCGGCGCATGAAGACAATGCGGATCGGGACGCCGGTGCGAGCCTCGATGTGGGCCGGGTGATAGCCGTCCGAAACGACGATCTCGATCACCTGCCGCACGCCGTCTCCGACCCGCTCGAGCCTGGCCGCCGGCTTCAGCATGGCGCTGCCCGTGCCGCCGGCCGCGCCGCACTCGAGTCGTGGTCGGGAAGCGGGGACCGCCGCCCGACCAGGGCGACGACCACCTCGATGAGCGAGAACGGGGCTGCCATGGCACAGAGTTCAGCAGCCCGACCTGAACGCCCGATGAGTCGGCGGTAACGGCGGGCTGAGAAGGCCACTCCGGCGGCTTCCGGTCTCCGCCCGGATGTCGACGTCGCGACGCTCTCCGTGTGCGCCGAGCCGATGGCGACCGCTACGCAGGATCACGAGGCTTCTGCCAGATCAAGGCTTCTCGGATTCACTTACCGGCCCCTAAGGCTGGTCTCAGGTTCCAGAGACACGATTCCGGTCTCATGGAACAGGATCAAGCGATCGATCCCATCGGTCGCCCGATCGGGCGACGCAGGTTCATCAGGCTGCTCCTGGGCTTCACCGTGATCTCGACCTTGGTCATGGTGGTGACTCCCATCATCGGATTCCTCGTTCCGCCCAGAGGGACCACAGGCGGTGGCGGCGGCCGGCTCCTGGTCGGCACGACAGATGTCATCGGGCTCGGTCGGAGCAAGGTCGTGGCGCTGGGCTCAAGGCCCGTGATCGTCCTCAACGGCCCGGAGGGGATCAAGGCCTTCTCGGCGGTCTGCACTCATCTCGGCTGTATCGTCGGCTACGACGCCTCGCTGAGTCCCGACATCGTGTCCCCGTGCCACGACGGCCACTTCAGTGCGGTCAACGGCATGGTCATCTCGGGGCCTCCGCCCGCTCCCCTCAAGGAATACCCCGTCGCGGTGGTGAAGGACGAGATCTACCTGCAGGAGGCCTGAAGGACGGACGGCGCCGTTTACGGGCGGAGTGCCGCGCCGTTCGTCCATTCCGGGTTGGTCATCTTGCCCAGGCCGGACTCGAGCCAGGAAAAGCCGATGAACAGGCGGATCGACAGCCACAGGATGCCAGCCCGCGAGTTGCCGAACAGGTGGCGGGCGAACGCGGGCCCCTCGATCTGCGTGATCGCGAACACCCAGAACGCGACGGTGACCACCTGGCGGACGATTCCTGCCGGGGGTTCGACCCACGGGTTGACCGAGTAGAGCAGCAGCAGCGGGTGCCCACCAGCGACTGAATCCACCGGCGACTGAAGTACCTCCGACGTTGGAAGCCCCCAGGATCAATGCGACCTCCCCCTCGCGAGGGAACCCTTGGCTTGGCCGCGCTGGAGCTCGTGTGGGCTCCAGCGGCGCGCGTGCGTCGGGCCGCCGGCTTCGCGGACTTCGCAGCGAGCTTCGCCAACTTCGAGGCTGCCTTCGTGACCCCCTTCTCGCGCCTCGGGCGCGACCTCGTCGAGTTCGATCGCCCGGCCGCTGGCGGTCAGATCGCCGGTCACGATGACGAGGTCTGGCGCACGCTCGGAAGCGCCCAGGAACGGAGCCGGCGGCCGATCGCTCGGCCGCCGGCGAGTGCGAGATGGCGGAGAGAGTTCAGTCGGGCCGGCGGGTGACCCAGATGAGGCCGAGACCGAGGAGGCCCAGCGTGCCCGCGAGTCCGCCGATGACCCCGACGAGACCGAGACCGATCGTCAGGGTCGAGGCCGTGACCGCGCCGACGCCGAGCTGGCCGATGAGCGCATGTGCGGTGCCGGTCCAGATCATTTCACGGGCCGGGCCTTCGATCGGGTGCAGGCGGTCGAAGCCGGTCCAGTAGCGGCCGTCGTTCACGAACTCGTAGTCGCCGGCTGGGAAAGTCTCTCCCTTGTACTCCTTGTCCTCGGTGAGCGTGACGGTCACCGTGGCGTTGAGGGTGTGGAAGGATATCGCGCCCATCTGGTACATGTACTCGGTGGCCGTGTTTACGAGCGGGTCTTTGGGGTTGAGGTCGCCCTCGACGATCGCGTAGCCCCAGTCGTTCCTGACCAGATCGAGGATCTTCTGGGCCCCCTCGGGCGTGCCTCGATCGAGGAGCTGGCCGGCCTCGTTGTACGAGAGCTTCACGCCCTGCGCTTCGCTGAACGACTGGAGCGCATTCATGCCCTCCACCGTCTTTATGAGCGTATAGCCGCCCACACCAGCGCCGAACAGGCCGGAGACGATCATCACCGCGCCGAGGAGCTTGAGTCTAGAACGCACAGGAGGTTCCCTCCCCTATGTGATCTCACTGCCACCTGACATTGTGCGGGCGGACCTGCATTGTGCGGGGGCACCTGTGCGAAGTCTTCGTCGGCCGGCTGAGCGTCACGTGAGAGACGGCTGTGAAAGTCGAGTAACGGACCGCACACCCTCGACGGTGAGCCTGGCGTCCACGCAGGCGGGGACCGTGAGCCGACGGACGGCGGGTGGCGGGACCGGGGTCGGCCATGGCTGATCGATCCTCCCGGTCGCGTCATCGGTGGCTGGTCTGGACGTCAGGCGGCGGCTTCGTCGGCCGGTCGCGCGCTGAGCTCGAGCACGACCGGCGTCGCGTTCGACAACAGGTCGAGGACCGGGCAGTGCGCGTCGACGTGGGCCTTGAGCCCGGCGAGATCGGCCTCGCTGGCCGGGCTGTCGAGGGTCGGGGTGCCGCGGATCGCCCGGAAGCCCGGCCGCACCGATGGATCCACGGCGAAGAAGCCGCGCAGATCGATGTCGCCCTCGAGGGTCACCGAGACACCGTCGAGTGGGATGCCGAGCGCGTCGGCGTGGAGGCGATACGTGATCTCCTGGCAGGTCGCCAGCGCCGCGAGGGCGTACTCGACAGGGTTCGGCGCGGTGTCCGTGCCGCCGAGGGCCTGTCTCGGCGACGGGGACTTCGAACGAGCGAGTTGTGACGCGGCTCCGCAGGCCGGATTCCTGGCGGCTCTCGACGCGGAAAGGGGCCAAGGCAGCATCCGGTGCGCCGCCGAGTGCGGTGGCCGTGTCGTGCACGAGTTGCTGGTGCTGAACGACGTCATGGGGGTCGGGCCTTTCGATGCGCGAGGGGGTGAACGCACGCTGCCGACGCTCTCGCATCGCGTGCGGCGAGCCTGGGCACCGAGAACGATCCCACCCTTGCCTGACCGCAATCCCTCAGGCATCGCTCATCTCGGGCTAAGGCCATTCCGCCACACTGCCGCTCGGCTGCTCGCGGGCGCCGGCCGCCAGGCTGAGTGATGTGTGCTGCCCTCGAGGAGGCTCCGTTGCAGTTTCGTCAGATCGCGGGCCCGCGCGCCCGTCGCGTCGGGTTCGTCGTGGTCGTCTTCATCGCCCTCACCGCGGCTCTGGTGAGCCAGCCTGCGACCGCCCGGCCGGTATCGGAGGTGCGTCCCGTCCCCGACGAGGCGTTCGTCCCGATCGAACCAGGCGCCCCGCCGCCCTCCATTGCCATTCCCGCGACCGTCGCGCCGCCGCCCATTCCTTCGGCGTCGCCATCTCCATCTCCGACGCCCAGTCCAACCACTCAGCCGACACCGCCTGCGGGCCCGGTCCACCTCGTCCGGACAGGCGACACGCTGTGGCAGATTGCCCTCTGGCACGAGGTCAAGCTCGAGGTCCTGCTGCGGTGGAACCCGACCGCCGAGCCTTCCGCCCTCATGGCCGGCCAGGAGATCGTCGTCCCTGGTGGTGCTCCGATGCCCGATCGAGCGCGTATCCAGGCGCCGAAGGCCACCGCCGATCCCCGCCCCAGACCAACACGGGCCCCCGTTGCCCGCCATCTTTGGCCGTTGCCTGTGCCCGGCATCATCACCACCCGCTTCTCGAGCGCTCATCCAGGGATCGACATCGCGGCTCCCGCCGGCACCAGCGTCAGGGCGATTGCCGCCGCGACGGTTGTCTTCGCCGGCTGGAAGGACAACGGCGGGGGCTACGTGGTGGTGCTCCGACATCCCGACGGGATGATCTCCACCTACAACCACAACCAGTCGGTCGCCGTGCGTGCCGGGCAGGAGGTGGCCGCCGGCCAGAGGATCGCGCGTGTCGGGTCGACCGGCTGGTCGAGCGGGCCGCATCTTGACCTTCGGATCGAGATGGGCGGCCGCCTGGTCAACCCGCTCAGGCTGTTCTGAGGCGGGACCCCGCCCCTCCTCACCAGAGCGTCGTGTGCTGGTCCGAGGTGGTCACCCCGGCGGTCGCAGGCATCGGAGGAGAACATGGACCTGTCCTTCGTCGCCTCGTGGGTGCATCTCCTCGCGACCGTCATCCTGGTCGGCTGCTACGTGGTCATGGCGGTCATTGTCCTGCCATCCGTGTCGGGGCTCCCCGCGGGCGCGGGCATCGGCATCATCGCGGCCCTGGAACGGCGCGCCCTGCCCGCCCTGGTGGTGCGTGCAGCGGCGGCCGGCGGCCGGGAAACCTCAACCGTGTCCGCCCGAGTCACGTGGATGTTCCGCGCCTTGGCTGCACCCGGCGCCCTGGTCCTGCTGCTCACCGCGGTCGCACAGCAGCCGTGATCCGGCCTGCGGGCGTCACCACGGTGAGCGGGCGTCACCACGGTGAGCGGGCGTCACACGGTGAGCAGGATCGCAAACCCGAGGGCGAGTACCACGATGGCCAGCACGAGCTTGGTGGTTCCAGTGTGGGCGAGGTGCCAGCGGTTGAGAACCCGGATCATGCCCGGCCTGCTGGCGAGAACGAGCATGACGACCAGCGGCGTGATGTACGCCACGTTGTACAGGACCAGTCCACCGAGGCCCGCGGAGACGCTCCCGCTCGTGCCAAGCAGGGCGACGACACCGAGGTAGACGGCACCGCTGCATGGGACGGTGCACAGCCCGATCAGGATGCCGCCCCCGAACAGCGCGGTGCGTGAGCTCGTCCGCGCCCAGGAGCGCATTCGGCCGTGGAGGGCCTGCGGCGCCGCCAGCTGCAACGGGGCATCGGGCAACAGGACGTCTCGCAGCATCCACAGCCCGAGGCCCACGGCCGCTAGAGCGGCGATCCGGCTTGGCAGGTGGTTGCCGCCGAAGTTCGTGAACGCAGCGACAGCCCCCAGGAGCCCCAGTCCCAGCAGGAAGTACGTCACCAGGACGCCGAGCACGAAGAACAACCCCAACCCCAGCACGGTCCTGCTTGCCGTGCCGGCGCTCACGCCGGACCCGCCGGCTGCCATCGACTCCCGCGCGGCGAGTCCGAGCGCGAACGTCGCGAACAGGATGAGCACGCCGAACGCGCACGGGTTGAAGCCGTCGAGAAACCCGGCCGTGATGATGGCCGGAACGCTGAGGGCCGTGAGCGTCGTCAGCCCGCCGCCGACGGGCATCGCGCCGCCGAGAGCGACGAAGGCCGCGGCGATCCCGATCACGGTGGCGAGGCCGGCGAACAGGGTCCGCCGGCCGAAGACCCCGTCGGCCGGCGGCATCAGGCGGTGACCGTCAGGCGACCCTGCATCGAAGGGTTCTCCTTGCCTCCACAGCAGATGTCGCAGTACCAGGCGTAGGTGCCCGGCTCGGTCGGAGCGGCGAACTCGAACACCTCGCTGCTCTGGGGGCCAACCTTCCAGTCGAGACCGAGCTTGTCGATGGCGAACTGATGCCACCCGCCGCCGTCGCTGTGGAAGGCGGTGTCCATTGACGAGAACTCGACGCGGACGGTCTGGCCCGCCTTTACATCGAGCGTCGCGGGCTCAAATCCACCCATGCTGGCCTGGACCTGGACCGCCGTCACATCCGTCGGTGCGGCAGGCAGGAGACGCGTCGCGACGAGACCGACGGCCGTCCCGCCCGCCGCCAGGGCCACAGCCACGAACACGAGCGCACGGATGCGCCTCGGCACGCGGCGTCGGGCTGCGTCGGCCTTCGCTGGCCGCGACCGGTCGATCCCGGCAGTCTGGTGCTGTCTGCTCACGGCAAGGTCCTTTCCATACGTTTCGACGGAGAGCGCGCGCCCGGAGAGGGATCCGGCATCCGATGGGCTCGATCGAAGGCCGTGTGGAGAACGCGTGAGACGTCAGCTGACCGCTCGAACGCGATGGGCTCGTTCCCGGCGAGCTCGAGCTCCGCGAGGCGTACCAGGAGCGAATCGAGCGACCCGCGCGTCGCCAACAGCTGCTGCACTACAGCCTCGAACGGGCGGCCCGCGTTGATCATCTCGGCGACCGCGGCAGCCTGGCCTGCGGCGCGCCTCGCGTGCGCAGCCGCCGCGCCGGCCCGGGCGGGCACGCGGCGGCTCATGGCTTGCACCAAGAGGCCGTGAGGTCGCCGATCGGGGCCCCGACGGCGTTGGGTGGCCGATGCGCCACGACAACCGCCGCCGCTGCGCCGGCCGGCGGGACGAGCCGGACGAGCAAGAGGCCACGCCGTGTCGTGCGAGCCGCGAATGCCATGGGCCGAGGTTGCAGCACTGGAGTGAGCGAACCGTGAGCCGGGCATGAGGGCCCGCTGAGAAGCGGCAGGTCCGCCGTCAGGCGACCTCGTCAGGCGACCTCGTCCGCCGGCCGGACGGACGGGGCGGTGTCGTCCGGATCCCGGCGTCGGCTCCAGTCGCCGAGCAGCGCCCACATCCGCAGCTGATGGCCCACGTCCTCCGCCTCGACCACCGAGAATGTGCCCTTGCCGCGCACCACCGCGAACCCTTGCCCTGCGAGATCTGCCAACACTGCGGTCGCCGGCTCGTGGCACGGGATCACGGCCAGGGAACGGATCGGGATCATGGCCCCCTCGCAGCGCGCGCCGACAGGATCGGACTTGAGCGCGCTCCGGATCTGGCGGGGTCCAAGGGCCCCGAGAAGCTCCCCGGCGGCGCCGGTCACGAGGGCCGCCTCGCGTTGCGCGCAGGCACTGAAGCCGACGAGACGCTCGTCATACCGGCGGACGGCCGTGAGTGGCCGAGCCAGATCCTCCGCTGTATGGCGTACGAAGAAGCGCTCGGCGATGCCCATCCTCAGGCGGGCCCCGGCCCGACTCCAGGTGAACGCGGCCAAGGAGATGCCGAGCGGGATGACCATGGGATCCCCGATCACGGCCCCCAGCACCACGGCCGCCGCACCTCCGGCCACCGCGGCAATGCGCGCACCCGTGACGGCGAAGGTCACCCGGTCGTGCTCGCCTGGACCGCGCAGATCCGCGAGGGCCAGCAGGATCGCCCAACCGCCCAGGCCGGGCACGGGGGCGATGGCGGCCAGGGCCATGGCGCCATTGGTCGCGAGGGCAAGGCTGCCGATCGCGTGGGGATAGGTACCGGGCTCCGTTCCCATCAGCATCCGGGCAGCGATCAGGGCAGCGAGGCCCGAGATGGCGAGTCCGAGCGCGATCGCAGCGAGGCGCCAACGCGGGGAGAGTTCAGGTTGCCCGAGGATGTCGGGGCCTCGTCCGATCACGGTGATCGGTTCGGTTACGCCCGCTCGCCTGAGCACCATCCCGCGCGCCAGTCCTGGCAGGATCACCGACAGGCCCACGACGTAGATGGCGCCGGCGATGGCGATCACGCCAGCGGGATGCGTGGGCAGGTAGGCCGCCGCGCTGAGCACGGACACGACAACGGCCGACACGCGCCACCCCGGACCGATGGCGAGGACGCGGTCAACCGGGTGGCCGGCCTGAGGCGTGCGGGAAGACGTCATCGGGATATCCGCGCTGCCCCTGCCATGGTCGTGCGGCCTCTCTCAGTTTGTCGCGCCAGATCAGGTGTCACGGCGGTGGGTGCATGCCCAAGGACTTCATCTGCCAGTGCCCTGGTGTGCTCCCGCCCATCGACCAGGATGCAGTGACGGGGACCTGCCGCAGCAGGCCCCCGTCACGTCGCCGGCCGGGGGAGACGGGCCGGTTTGGCGCTGAGCCGTCGTCGGGGGAGGACGGCTCAGCTGAGAACGCGAGCGATGGGACGACCCAAATCCGTTCACTTCCCCGGAACCGGTCAATTCGACGTGTGCCCGCGTCGGATGATCCAGTCCCGGCGTACCTGGTGCTCGCGAGCCACCCGCGACTGATGACCATGAGGAAGCATCGACATGGTTGATGAGCGTCCGCTGAGCGCCGCCTAAGAATTGTGCCGTGGGGCTGCGCCATCTCCGTCGTGGGGGCCGGCCGTGCGCGCGACGAGAGCGGCTGCGCGGTGGCGTGCGGCCGCGAACACCGCGCCGGCGAGCCCCGTGGCAACGACGACGGCCGCCACGGCCGACTCCGTCCAGAACGGCGTCGGGAACAGCTGGGTGAGCCGTTGCGTGCGCGGGTCGAAGGCGAAGTTCCCCTGGGGAAAGAAGACGAGGTGGAACAGCAGGAATGCCGTGTCGAAGAAGAAGGTGACCAGCACCGCCAGCAGGGCCCCGACGACGCCCATGACGCCGGCGGCTCGCGCGGTCACGCGCCAGACCTGCGCGTCCCGCCCGTGGCGGACCAGGATCACGACGGCGAGTGCGGCGGCGATCGTCGCGGCCAGGGCGAAACCCCGGAGGACGCCATACACGTCGACCATGTGCGCACGTTCGGCTGGCCCGAGGATCGGGCGGCCGTCGACGCTGGCCATGAACTCAGGCGGTCCGATCGTCACATCGGACAGGATCGAGCCAGTGACCCGCCGAACCTCGTCCGCCGCCAGGCCCGTGATCCCCGGGACACCGGCCCGATCCTGTGCAGCCGTGATCCACCACGGATTGAACAGCATCAGCAGCGTCGCCGTCACGATCAGGATCGGGGTGGCGAGGCTGATCGCGGCGATCGTCCAGCGTGAAAGGTCCGGATCGCGAAGGGTGGTCAGGGTCATCACGAGCGCACTGCTCCTCGGGTGTGACGGCGTCAGCCGGGCTCGGCGACTTCTGGACGAAGACGGGGCGATGGTTGGGGGTGGCCCAGGGGTAGCCCGCAAACCCTGGGTGAGGCACGGGTGAGCGTGCTGCACGGACACCCCAGCCCCGGGTGACGGGCGCGATCAGGGCTGCTCCGCCACACCCGCGCGCGCCCGCCGCCAGGAGAACGACCGGGTCTCCGCTCGCAGTCGCAGGAGTCCCTGCCGAGCGACGGCATAGGCGACGATGCTGAACGCGAACACCGCACCGGATCCAGCGGCGACGTGTCCGAGCAATGCGATCGCCGAGATCGTCGCAAGGGTGAGCCCCAGCGCGGACTCGATCAGCTGCGCCGGAACGCGCTTCGCGCCAACGCGCCGATTCGACGACCACAGCCCCCACCCTCGGGTCGCCCGCCCAGCGCAGCAGCCGGTCAGGAAACAGCCGACCCGTCCGATGGCGACCGCGAGGAAAATGCCTGGAGCCACCGCATCCAGGTACGCCGGAACCTGCAGGTCCTGCGCGAACGCAACGGCGATGGCCGCCAGTGGCGCGGTCACGAGGAACCCGTCGACCGACCAGCCCTCCTTGAGGGTCTGCCGCGACGGGCCCTTGAGTCCCATGTACCAGGCCTTCGCACCGACCAGGCCGAGAACGAGCCCGGAGAGCGAGGCCACCATCGATGCGCCCACGTCGATGCCCAGGGGCGCGAGGAACCATGGCTGCGATGCGACGGCTGCCACGATCGCCGCAACCGCGAGCGCCGTGAAGCTGCCGGGCAATACCGCGGGTATCGCGGCCAGCGGCGCGAGGGGCGCCCATCGCGTCCGCACCGGGCCATCAGCCCTCGACAGCGACCACCGTCGCCAGGACCAGGAAGCGCGGGGCAGTCGCACGTCGGGAATCGCTGCGCGCGCACGCTCAGGGCCGAGGAGCTCGGCGGTGACGTCCCAGTCGCCCGGTGCAATGTCGTAGATCCACGAGGTGGTCGATACCCGACCCGATCCCGGGACGACGCCCGGTACCGTCTCGACGATCGAGAAGGTGTCCCGCTTGGTCGGTCGCCCCGGGACCGCCCTCCGTCTGCCGGAGATCCGCACGGTGGCCGGGTAGTCCGGACCACCCGCCGGACCGGCGTCGAACCAATGCGAGACGACCAGCGCGACGGGAGCCACCTCGCCCGCCGCGGAGTCCAGCGTGGGCCTCGTCACCCCCGGGTTCAAGGGGTTGGCGCGCGCCGGAGGCCGTGCCTGAGTGGGTGCCTGCGCACCAGGCAGCTGCGTGTGTCGCCCATGGTCGCGCCGTCGCTCGGCGCGCGATCGCTGTGCCACCGCTGTTCCCCTGTTGAGCTGCTCTGCCTGGTGCGGGCTATGAGCCCGATTGCGTGGTTCGCGGGCGTCAGTGGACGTGGTCGTGCACGAAGCCCGGGCTGTCACCGTTGGCAACCCAGCGCTCGGGGGCGTCACGGAAGGTCGCGGCGCACGCCGGGTCGCAGAACCAGTAGGTTATGCCTTGGAACTCCAGATGGAGCGCCGCGTCACGCGCAACACGCATGCCGCACACGGGATCGAGAGCGTCGGGCTGGTTGGGGTCCATGGGTGATCTCCAGTGATGACGACGGGTGAGTGGTGGCGGGAGACTCAGGGGTGCGCTCGCGGGCCCGACGAGCCGGCGGGATTCGTGGGCGGGACATCGCCGGCGCCCCGGTGTCCTGGCCGGCGCGTCGCTTTCAGGAGCGGCCGCAACGGGTCGCGTTGCCTGACGGTCGGAGCGGTCGGAGCTGCCAGAAACCCCAGGAACTCGCTGCGGCATCCACGAGCACAGAAGAAGAGGGTCTGGCCCTCGTGGACCAGGCTGACGGCACTCTCGTGCTCGACGGACATGCCGCAGACGGGATCGACGGCCATCGTGACGAGGTCGCGAAGTTGTCCATCCTCGAGCCACAGGATCCGGTCGGCAATGCCGCGGATGCGCTGATCGTGGCTGACGATCACGACGCTGCGGCGGCCGTCCGAGGCGATGCCACGCAACAGGCGCATGATCTCGTGGCCGATCCTCGAGTCGAGGTTGGCAGTCGGCTCATCCGCGAGAACGATCGACGGGTCGTTCACAAGGGCACGGGCGATGGCGACCCGCTGCTTCTCGCCACCCGACAGGTTCTCCGGCAGGAATGCCAGCCGGTCGCCAAGTCCCAGCTCGGTGAGCAGGGCCGTCCCCTTCAGGCGCGCCTCGGCCCCTGTCAGTCCCGCGAGTTGGGCGACGAGTGCCACGTTCTCAAGCACCGTCAGTGCCGAGAGCAGGTTGAAGTCCTGGAAGATGAACCCGAACTCCCGAAGCCGGATGGCCGGCAGGCCACCCTCCGACAGGTCGGAGATCACGGATCCGTTGAGCGTTACGGACCCGGTGGTCGGCTTCAGGAGCGCGCCCATGATCGAGAGCAGCGTTGTCTTCCCCGATCCCGACGGGCCCATGATGAGCATGACCTCACCGGGCTCGACGGCGAGCCCGACGCCCCGCAGGGCCTCAACCGCACCGGGGCCCTCCCCGAAACGCCTGGTCACGCCGCGAACGGCCAGGGTGGGGGTCATGTCGGGGTGCCCCCTCGGCGGAACACGACGGCTGGATCCACCGCTGCGATCTGGAGGATCGGCAGCAGCGCTGCGAACGCGGCGACGAGGGTCCCGACCGTGGCGGCCTTCACCACGGACGTGGTGCTGAGCGCCGGCTGGAGTGCGAGCCCGGTGAGCGGCACCAGGACCGCCAGTGAAGCCGTGAGAGCGATGGCGACGACCACACCCGTCGCGACCAGCAGCACCGCCTGCACCAGGACCGTGGCGTAGAGCGCGCCGTTGGGTACTCCGATGGCCTTGAGGACGCCGAATTCCCGGCGTCGCGCCAGCGTCTCCACGTACACGGTCAACGCGACGACCGCAAGGGCGACGAGGAACCCGACCGCATTCATGATCAGGATCACGTCGGCGCTCATGTCCATGACCAGGCCTCTCTCCTGGGTCGCAAACCCCGCCCGTGTCTGCGCCGTGACGCCTGGTACGTCCCGTTCGATCGCCGCAGCAACGCGTTCTGCGTCTTCGCCCGGGTTGGTGCGCACCAGGACGAAGCTGATGATGGGTGCCCCGGAGCGCGCTGCGCGGAAGTCGTCGAGCGAGACGAAGGCCACCGAGTTGAGGAGGCTGGCCGTTCCCTCCGAGAGGCCGACGATCCGGGCCGGGCGGCCAAGCACCATCGCCTCGCCCCCGAGATCCACGCCGGCGCGTTGTGCGAAGCCCCTGTCCACGACGACCATGCCGCGACCCGCCTGGGCAGATCCCTGGACCACGCTCCACGGCCCACCGACCGGTGCGCCTCCGGGCAGTCCGATCACATACGCGACACTCCGTTCGTCGCCGGCCGCGATGGTGTCGGTTGCGTAGAGCACCGGGGTGGCATCGCGGACGCCGGCCACGGCCCGAACCTGGCCCGTGACCGTTTCCGGCATCCAGGAGGCGACCATGTGCAGGTTGCGGACACCGGACTGGCCGACCCAGACGTCGGCACCGGCGTGGTCGATGTACGCGGTGAGTCCGTTCGCGACGCCCGTGTAGATCGCGTCGAGCGCGAGCGTCAGCGAGAGCGCCATCGCGACCCCGATGGCCGACGCCGCGAAACGGGTCCGGGTGCGCAGGAGGTTGCGCCGCGCGAGCAGGAGAACGCTCATCCCCGGAAGACCTCGGCCGGCTCGAGAGCCGCCAGGGCCCGCGCAGGCACGAGCGCCGCCGCGGCGGCCATGACGAGGCTGGACGCGATCACCACGACAACCGTCGGGGCATCGATCTCGACCCGGAACTGCGGTCGCCAGGCCGTGAGCAGGACCGACCCACCGAGCGCGAGACCAGTGCCGGCGATCGCACCCGACACGGCGGCAAGCAGCGCCTGGGCGACGACGACTCGATACAGCAGGCGGTTCGGAGCCCCGATCGCCTTGAGCGCTCCGTACTCGCGTCGGCGTTCGACCGCGGCGGTATAGATCACGAGACCGACCACGAGCACCCCGACCACGAACGCGATCAGGACCATGAGGCCGATGGGCGCGTCGTACACCCGGGCGAGAAGCCTGCGGTCATTGGCGATCAGCGTCGCCCTGGGAACGAGACCAGCGCCGAGCGATGCCACGGCGGCCCGGGCCTCCGCCTCCCTCGCACCGGGCTCGAGCGACACCAGCAGGAAGCTCCGCAGGCCCCCCGCACGGAGGAGTGATTCGAGCGTTCCGAGCCGGGCAAAGCCGATCGAGCCGGCCCAGAACGTCGTCTCGCCAGAGAGCCCGACGACCGTCGCGTCGCGATCGAGGATCCGAAGCGAGTCGCCGACGGTGATCCCGTGCTGGCGCGCCGTGGTGTCGTCGAGCACGACCTCGTCATCGGCCCTCGGCTCGCGCCCGGCGGTCATCCGCCACGGCCCGCCGCCCTTGTCCGGGTCGTACCCCACGAGGAAGAAGCCGTCCTTCCGCCCGTGTTGCTCGAAGACCACGAACTGGGTGATGACCGGCACGACGCGGGCGATCCCGGGCAGCATGGCCACGCGATCCGCGATCCCCTGGTCGAGCGCCGACGTCGTACCGAGGAAGTTGGCGGTGCCCAGCTCCGCCACCACGTAGTCACCCGGCGCATGGTCCAGGTACGCGGAGGCCTGCGCATAGACGCCGGCGCGGTACCCGGCCAGGAGGAGGATCAGGGCGATCGACACCGCGACGCCGGCGATGCTCAAGGCGAGACGGACAGGATTGTGAGCGAGGTTGCGACGCGCCAGCAGCACGGTCAGGCTTCGATCGGGCGCCCGGGCTGGAACCCGGCGTGGGCGATGACCCGTACCACCATCGAGGCGTCTGTCATCGCCGGATCCACGTCGACGCAGGCCATTTCGGTGACGACGTTCACATAGGCCCTGAGCACCCCGTCAGTGGCCGCGAGGGTTCGCTCCAGCGCCACGAAGTTGGCACCTGCGCAGCCGAGGTCGAGGATCGGGACCTGGATGTTGCGCCGCTGTTCCACGGGGCCAGTCTGGCCACGCCGCCTGAGCGTCCGGTGAGGAACTCCTGAGACTTTGGCGCCCGGTCGCTCCCGGTGTCAGAGGCCCTGTTCGGCAATGGCGCACGCCCGCCGGGCACGCCGCAGCTCCCGGCCGATCACGGCAATCCCCAAGGCGTTCATCGCCAGCCCGAGCACGAGCAGCGGCGTCTTGAACTCATTGAGGAAGACGGCAGCGGCGGACAGGCCGACGAGCGGCAGCAGGTCGACGACGTGATGAGCGCAGCACGCGAGCATCGCGGCCGTGCTGGTCGTCGTGCCGGCGGCGGTCACAGCGGCACCGCTTCGGTGTCGACGGTCGACGGTCCGAAGCTCGGCGAACAGGGCAATCTGGATTCCGAAGCCGGCGCTGACGGCGAGGACGAACGGCGCATCGAGCACCAGCTGTCGAAGGGCGTGATCCGGGCCCTGGGCGAGGCTGATGACGGCGAGATACAGGGCGAGCAGGCCGCCGGCTGCGACGACACCGGTCACCGCCGACCGGCGGGCTGGCAGCGCCACCGAGAGGGCCGAAGGAACTGCGATCGTCATGCCTCGACCTGCCAGCGCAGAACTCGCTCGGGCACGCCCGCCACGCCCGGGATCACGAGCTCGATCCAGCGGGCCCCGGCGAGGAACGACGTCGCGCCACCGCTGAAGCGCAGCATGCCGGCCCGGTGGTGCCCGCCCTTGGGCGCATCCCAGGCGCCATCTGACACCTGCTCCCCGCGGTCGTTGCGCAGAGTCGCGTCGGCCAGATCCAGGGGATCGAGATCACCGGAGTGCGTGTCGAGGGTCACCTCGAACACGGCGCCGGCCGATGCGCCCGCCCACGTCACCTTGACGGTCACTCCTGCCTGGTCGCTGACACGGACGGTCTCCGTGCCCGCTGCAGTGCTCGCGCTCGCGCTCGCG